>DATJYF010000159.1:0-6614 GCA_035499715.1 Opitutaceae bacterium
GTCGAAGCAGGCGGCGTGGTCCGGAATGCCGAGCTTGTGCTGGACGAAGCAGGCGGTGGAGGGCATGGGCATGTCCGCCGTCATTGTCGCGACGATGACGGCGTCGATCGCGGCGGGGAGCATGCCGGCGTCGGCCAGGGCGATGGAGGCGGCGCGGGCGGCCATGTCGGAATTGGTCTCGCCGGGCGCGGCCAGGCGGCGTTCGCGGATGCCGGTGCGGCTGAGAATCCACTCATCCGACGTGTCGACGATCTGGGCGAGGTCGTCGTTGGTGAGGATTTTGGCTGGGGCGTAGGAACCGGTTCCGAGAATGGCGGTGGTGCAGGTGGCCATTGAAAAATTATTCCGATCGGCGGGCCGCTGGATTCAACCGGTCAGGCCACGGACTGATGGAGGAGTTCGTTGGCGCGCGCGATGTCGGCCTCGATGCGGTGGTTCATGTCCGCCTTGAGGATCTGGCTGGCGGCGTGGATGGCGCTTTTGATCGCGTGGCGGTTGCTCGAGCCGTGGGCCTTGAGGATGTCGCCTTTCAAACCGAGGAGCGGGGCGCCGCCGTAGCGTTCCGGATTGATGCGGCGTTTGAGCGCGCCGAAGGCGCCGCGGGAAAGCATCGCGCCGAGCTGGCGCAGCGGTCCGGCGCGGAGTTCATTTTTCAGGATGGCCGAGACGAAGCCGGCCAGCGACTCCCAGCTCTTGAGGCAGATGTTGCCGACGAAGCCGTCGCACACGACGACGTCGACGTGGTCCTCGAAAACCTGGAAGCCCTCGATCGGGCCGGCATAGTTGATGAGCCCGCCGATTTTTTTCAGCTGCTCGTGGGCCTCGGTGATGAGGACGTTGCCCTTGCCTTCCTCGGTGCCGATGGTGAGCAGGCCGACGCGCGGCGAGGGCACGGAGAGCACGACGCGGCAGTAATGCGAGCCGAGGATGGCGTTGTGGGCGAGATGTTCGGCCTTGGCGTCGGGGTTGGCCCCGGCGTCGATGAGGATGAAATGGCCGTTCTCGCGGGGAATGACGGCGGCGAGTGCGGGGCGGTCCACGCCTTCCATGGTGCGGAGCTTGAGCGCGCCGCCGGCCATGAGGCTGCCGGTGTTGCCGCAGCTCACGACGATGCCGGCTTCGTCGCTTTTCACCAGCTCGATGGCACGGAGCATGGAGGAGTCCTTTTTCCGCCGGACCGCCTGCAGCGGTTTGTCATCCATGGTGATGACTTCGGAGGCGTGATGGATCGAGACGGCGGCGCTTCCGTCGAGGCCGGCCTTGGCCAGGAGCGGCTGCAGCATCTCCTGCTGGCCGACGAGCACAACCGGATTCAATCCGGGAAATTCATGCAGGGTCAGGCGCACCGCTTCCACGACCTCGGCGGGGCCGAGGTCGCCGCCCATGGCATCGACCGCGATGCGCCCGGAATCGCCGGAAGGGTTGGCCATTACAAAAGAGTAATAAAATGCGGGAAAAAAACCAGCCCGGCGTGGGGCGGCTCCTCAAACCTCGACGTTGAGCACCTGCCGGCCGCGGTACATGCCGTTTTTGGGGTTCACGCGATGCGGCCGGAAGGCGCTGCCATCGGTTGGATCCTTGGCGAACTGCGGGGCTTTGAAGGCATTGGCGGCGCGGCGGTTGGCGCTGCGGCGTTTGGACTGTTTGCGTTTCGGATTGGCCATGGGAAGAAGAATTTGAGTGCGTGCGCTCCTTGCAAAGCACCGGTGGTTTTCTGCAAGGGTTCAAATTAAGCGGCGGCGTTCCGGCGCGTCAAGCGCGATAACCGCGGCGGGTCCGCCGGCCGGAATTATTTCGCGAGCGAGCGCTGGACTGTGAGCGCAAAGACCGTCAAGGCTCAGGGGTTTCAAACGGTTTCCCACTCATGTTGCCCACCTTTCTGCAAATCATCCTCCTCGGCCTGATCCAGGGAGCGGCCGAATTGCTGCCGGTTTCCAGCTCGGCCCACGTCATCGTGGCCGAAAAGCTCATGCGGCTGGATCCGTCCCGCCCGGAAATGTCCTTCCTGTTGGTCATGCTCCACACCGGCACGATGCTGGCGGTGATCGCTTATTTCTGGCGGGCGTGGCGGGAAAGCTTTTTTTCCAGCCGGGCGCAGTTTGTCGAAGCGGCAAAAAAAATCATCGTCGCCTCATTTTGCACTGCGGTGGTTTACCTGGCGTTGAAATTTTTGATCGAAAAAGTGGTGCTGGGCGGCGGCAGCAAGGCCGAGGTCGAGCAGCTGTTTTCCTCGCTGCCGCTTCTTGCCGGGGCGCTGTTCGCGGCTGGTGCGCTGATTTTGTGGTCGGCCTTTCAATCGCGGACGGATGCCGCCGGCGCGGAGGTCACGCTGCGTTCGTCGATCTGGATCGGCTCGGTCCAGGGAATTTGCGTGCCGTTTCGCGGATTTTCGCGCTCGGGCAGTACCATTTCGGTGGGCATGCTGGCCGGCGCCGGCCGGCGCCGGGCGGAGGTGTTCAGCTTCGCGCTGGCGGTCGTGCTCACGCCGGCAGCCATCGCCCAGGAATTTTTGCGCTTGTTGGAAGCGCGCCACGCGGAGGCTGTTCCCACCCCGCTGATTCATCTACTGCAGCCGGGCCTTGTCGGAATGCTGGCCAGTTTTGCCGCCGGCCTGCTGGCGCTGGCCTGGCTGTCGCGCTGGCTCGAAACCGGGCGGTGGCAGCGCTTCGGGTATTATTGCCTCGCCGCGGCGGCGGTGATTTTTGTCCTGGCGGAAAATGGATTCTGACCCTGCACGCCCCGACCTCGCCGCGGTCCTGATGGAGCTCGGCGCCGGCCGCGATCTCACCGCCGCGAGCGCGGCCGCGGCCGCACGCGCGACGGTTTCGCCGGAAGTGAGCAACGAGGCCAAGGCCGATTTTCTCACCCGGCTTGCGGCCAAAGGTGAAACTCCGGCCGAGGTCGTGGCTTTTGCCGAGACCTTCCGCACGCTCGCGCTCGATCCGGGCGTGGCGGAATGGGCGCCGCGGGCGATCGACATCGTCGGCACCGGCGGCGACCACGCCGGCGGCTTCAATGTTTCCAGTCTGGTCGTGCTGGTACTGGCCGGCGCCGGCGTGCCGGTGATGAAACACGGCAACCGCGGCATCACGTCAAAGTGCGGCAGCGCCGACTTGTTCGAGGCCTTCGGGGTCGATCTCGCGGCCCCGCCGGAAAAACTGCGCCGGGCCCTGGCGGAGCTCGGTTACGTGTTTTTTTTCGCTCCCAACTACCATCCGGCCTTCAAGCACGTCGCGCCCGTGCGCAAGGCGCTGGCCGCCCAGGGTCGCCGTACCATTTTCAACATCCTTGGCCCGCTGCTCAATCCCGGCCGGCCGGCCCATGCGCTGGTCGGAACGTTTTCCGAGGCTTGGGTGCCGAAGCTGGCCGAGGCCTTCAACGCCATGGGCGCGCACGCCGGCATCGTCGGGCACGGCCTCATCGAGGCCGGCCGTGGCATCGACGAGATCACCACCGCGACCGACAACCGGGTGCGGGGCTTCGGCCGCCTCGCCGCCGTCGACGGGCGCTGGCAGGCCGGGGACTTCGGCCTGCGCGTCGCACCTTTTTCCGAACTCGCCGGCGGCGATCTCGCCGCCAACCTCGCCCTGATCGACGCGCTTCTCGCCGGACGGGGCCCGGCCGGACTGGCCGACACCATCATGCTCAACGCCGCGATCGGCCTCTGGATTTGCGGCCGTACGCCGCGCATTGAGGACGGCTTCGCTCCGGCGCGCGAGCTGCTGTTCGGCGGCGCCGTGAAAAGAAAGATCGCGGACACCCGGGATTTTTACCGCTCATGACGCGTCAATATTTCGGCACCGACGGCGTGCGCGGTCCCTACGGTGGACCGGTTATCAATGAGATGTTTCTGGCCCGGCTGGGCATGGCGGCCGTTCGCTGGCTGCGCACCGGCGCGCAGCCCGGGAATCTCCGGGTCGTCATCGGCCGCGACACGCGGCTTTCCGGATCCGCCCTCGAAGCAGCGTTGGCGGCAGGCTTGCGCCGGGACGGCGCGGCGCCGGTTTCGCTGGGCACTGTGCCCGCCCCGGCGGTGGCCCGCGCGGTCTTGACGGAGCAGGCGGCGCTTGGCGCCATGATCACCGCCTCGCATAATCCTGCGACGGACAACGGCATCAAATTTTTCGACACGCAGGGGATGAAATTGAGCGACCGCGACGAGGCGCGCCTTGAGCAACTGCTCCCGGCCGATCCGCCGTCGTCGTCGTCGTCGTCCCCGCTGCCGACCGTGGATGCGCTGGGGCCTTACATTGCCGCCGTGCAATCGTTGCTGCCGGCCGGCGCGCTGCGCGGCTGGCGCATCGCGCTCGACACCGCCCATGGTGCGACCTGCGCCACCAGTCCGGTCGTGCTGCGGGGACTCGGCGCGGAGGTCATCGGCCTCGGCGATGCGCCGGACGGGAGCAACATCAACGCCGGCGTCGGCAGCGAGCATCCGGAAAAACTTGCCCGGCAGGTTTGCGCCGCCGGCGCGCGTCTGGGCGTCGCGCACGATGGGGACGGCGACCGGTGCGTGCTCTGCGACGAGGGTGGCGGGGTGCTCGACGGCGACGAGATTCTCACCATTCTCGCCACGCATGCGCTCGCCCGCGGCGCGCTGCGGCAAAAAACCCTGGTCGTGACCGTGCAGAGCAACCTGGGCGTGGATGCCGCCGTGCAGGCGGCGGGCGGGCGGGTCGTGCGCACGCCAGTGGGCGACCGTTACGTGAGCGAGCGCATGCGGGCCGAGGGCGCGGCGCTCGGCGGTGAGTCGAGCGGGCATGTCATTTACGCGGACATTTCCTCGGCTGGCGACGGGCTGGTCGCCGCGCTCAAGGTCATCGAAGTGATGCTGGCCACGGGCCGGCCGCTTTCCGAGCTGCGGCGTGTGCTGCGGAAATTTCCGCAGATCACGGCGGACCTCCGCGTGCGGGAAAAAAGGCCGTTGGAGGAGTTGGCCGGCCTGCGCGCCGCCGTCGCCGCGCTCGAAGCCGAGATCGGACCGCGCGGCCGCGTCTTGGTGCGCTGGTCGGGCACCGAGCCAAAGCTGCGCTTGCTCGTCGAAAACGAAGACGCCGGCGCGGCCCGGACCGGCGTGGAGCGATTGCTCAACGCGGCCAGGCGCGAGCTGGCCGGAGGTTGAGCTCGGGCTGATCGTCAGGGCCGCAGCCGGTAGCAGCGGATTTCCGCCGGCTGATCCCCGCGCTTTGGCACCGCGAGATAAATCCGGTCCCCGTCGAAAAAGCTGGTGCGGGCCTTCGGCGCGGTCGCCACGCTCTCGCAGAGCGCGTAATGACCGGCATCGGCCTGGGCAAAGACGTCGATGAAGCCGGCGCCGCACGAGGCGTAGATCTGGCGGCGGCTCACGTCATAGAAGAGGTCGTCGCAATCGCCGTGCAGGTCGCACTTCGCGATTTCCCTGCCCGTGGTCGTGTCGAACACCAGCAGCCGCGCCGGCAGCCGGCAGCCGACGAAAAGGCGGTGGTCCGTTTCGTCGAGCGCCAGGGGAAAATTGGCCGCGGCCAGGCCGATGGGCCAGTGGGCGATCGTTTTTTGCGCCGTGCGGTCCACCACCGCTATCTCGTGCGCGCCGGGCACGTTCACAAAAATCCGCGGGCCGCCCGTTTCCAGCGCGAAGGCTTCGGGATGGGCGTCGAGCGAGACGTCGCCCAGGATCCGGTCCGCGCCGGCGTCCACGATGTCGAGCGCGCCGCGCCGGCAGCCGACATAGACGCGCCCGGTCCAGGCGTCGTAGCGCAGGTTGTCGGCGTCGGCGGACAGGGAGAAGGTCTTGATGCGGGCGAGGGTCGCGCCGTCGAACACGCGCAGCGTGCCGTCGTCGCCGTTGGCCACGAACAGCCGGTTGCTTTCCGGCGCATAGAGCACGCCCTGCGGCTCGGCGAGCCCGGTGATCGACTGCGCCACCGCGCCTTTTTTCAAGTCGACCACTTCGACGGAATTATGGCCCAGGGCCGCCACGAAAAGGCGGCCGCGGGCGGCATCGAGGCTGAGGTGATCGATCCGGCCCTCGATGCCGGGCAGCGGAATGGCCTGTTCGAGGACCAGGGCGGCTCCGGGACACCGAGACGAAACGACCAGCAGACCGGCGAGCAGCAGAAGCTTTTTCATGCATCGTTTCCTGCCTCTACTTTTTCCCGGCGGCAAGAAAGTCTGTCACGGCACCGACAAATTCACCGGTGTGGGTGGCCCAGCTCAGATGCCCCGCGTGCGGGAACACATGGACGGTCGCGCCGGGATAAAGCGCCCGGAAGTCCCGGCGTTCCCGCGCGGTGAACCCGGTCTCCTCATCGGACTCGAGAATCAAGACGCGGCCCGTCCATCCGCCGGCTTTTGCCGGCATGAGGCGGCCCCGCCGGACAAAATCGCGCATGCACCGCAATTGATTGCCCAGAGCCGGGGAATGCGGATCCGCCGCCTCCGCGTGGGTCAAAAAATTCAGCCAGAATTCCCGGCCGGGATCGCCCTGCAACAGGCGCTTGAATTTGGCGTGAATCGAACCCATCAGCAGCGTGCGTGGCAACCGGGCCAGGAGTGGAAGTGTCAGCTTTAAAAGCAGGGTGCGGCCGGGCGAATAGAAGGCGCAGTTGGCGATGAGCAGCGCCGCCATGCGGTCG
>DATJYF010000160.1:0-2010 GCA_035499715.1 Opitutaceae bacterium
ACGAACGATTGCGCGGTCGAGAGCGCGAGCGCGGCGCCCAGCGCGGGCGCGAGGAACGGCGCGCTGCACGGCGTGGCCACGATGGTCGCGAGCACGCCGCTGAAAAACGTCCCGCCCAGGCCGGACCTGGTCTGGAGCGAGCCGCCGACGCTGGTGGCGGCGAGGCCGAACTCGAACACGCCGCTCAGGTTCAGCGCGAAAATCAGCATCACGGCGGCGAGCACAAAGACGAAGCCGGGCGACTGGAGCTGGAAGCCCCAGCCGAGCTGCTGGCCGCTGGCGCGCAGAGCCGCGAGCAGCCCGGCCAGCGCCCAGAACGAAAGCAGCACGCCGAGCGCGAAAACCAGTCCGTGTGCGGCGACCTTGCGGCGGTCCCTGCCCGCCTGTTGCACGAAGCCGAGGATTTTGATGCCGAGCACCGGAAACACGCACGGCATGAGGTTGAGGATCAGGCCGCCGACGAAGGCCAGAACCAGCGTGCCGGCGAGGGAAGCGGGAGAGCCGGAGGAATTGAGAGCTTGAGGCGCGGAGCCCGCTGCAAAATCCGCCGTCGCGGTCAGCGGCACGTCGATGCGCAGGCCGGCGAGGGGATTTTCCGTCGCGAGCACGCCGACGAGCCGTGCGGTCTTCGCATCGGCGGCATCGGAAACCGGCAACACGAATTCGTAGCCGCCGGCGATCCGGCGCACCGTCTGCGGCTGGTCGTATTCGACGAAATCGTCGTCGGCGAAAAAGTGCGGCGCGTTCAACTCGCGCGGCGCGCCGCCGGCCGGGAGCAGGCGCAGGGTCACTTTTTTCCCTTCGCGCGCGGCGGTGACGGTCCAGCCCTCGGGCGGCTGCGGCATGGGTTGCGCCGCGAGCTTGGCGGCCCACTCGGAGGGCTGCGGCGGCCCGGCGTCGACCGTCAGGGTGAGGGTGACGTCGGCCCTGCCGGGCACGCAGACATCGCTGCACATGAGCCATTCGGCGTGGGCGCGGAGCGTGACGCTTTCGCCGGGCTTGAGCGTTGCCGGCGGAGTGATCTCGACCGGCAGGAACGCCTCTCCTTCGTAACCGTTCCCGATGATGGCGCCGTGCGAATCGCGGAGCACGCGCGGCACGGGCCATTGGATGCCGCCGGCGGTGAAACCGTCCGGGAGGGTCCACTTGAGCGACGTGGCGTAACCGGTGCCGGGGTTGATCCAGTAGGTGTGCCAGTGCGGATCGTGAACCAGCCGCAGCGCGACGGTGAACGGCCGGCCCGGTTGGATGGACGCATCGGCAGCGACGAGCGAGGCCTGCACATGGGACTCGGTGGCGCGCGCCGCAGGCGCGAGCAGCGCGGCGACGGCCAGGACAGGAAAAAGGCGGCGGGGCGACATGGAGGGGAAGATTATGACTCTTATACGAGACACGCAACGCCGCGGACGCCGATTCCGTCCGCTTTCGCTGGGCTTCGGCCGGCGCCGCGTTCGGTCCCGGCTCGCTCAACTCCGGCACCAACTGGCCAGTTTTTGTTCCAAGACGCGCAATTGATGCAAAATTGTTTCATTTTGGTCATCAAATCGACACCTGTGTTGCGCAACCTGCTGCCCCACACCCCTAAGGCGAAAATCTCCGGGCGTGCGGCGGCCCGAGTCCGTCGGATCCAGTTCAACTCTTCCGTCAAAGCACCACTCATCGTCCATGAAACATCACACCCAATCTGTCTTCGCGAAGCGGCCCGCGCTCGTCGTCTCCACCCTGGCCGGGCTGCTCGTCTTGGCGGCGGCCATGCCGGCGCGCGCAGCGGTCACCTACGTCGGCGATGCCATCATCCCAGGCAACGGCACCGATCTCTCTGGCCTTCCGTCCACCATTTTGGAGGACGGGGTGTCGCCCGAGAATGCGCTCAATGGCTTTGGTTCGGGCTTTGCCTACGCGGGCGGCAACACCTTTTACGGGCTCGCCGACCGTGGCCCGAACAAGGTTGCCTACGCCGGTGGGACCGCGGTGGACAACACGACGAGTTATCCCAACCGCTACCAGCAG
>DATJYF010000161.1:0-2314 GCA_035499715.1 Opitutaceae bacterium
TGCTCGCGCGCCAGCTGCCGGCGGCGACACCGGTGTTTGTCGCCAGCAGCATGCCGGTGCGGGACGCGGAGTATTTCTGGCCGGCGGACGACCGGCGGCGCGTGCTTTTTTTCAACCGCGGCGCGAACGGGATCGACGGCACGCTTTCGTCGGCGCTGGGCATCGCGCACGGCGCCGACCGGCCGGCCGTGCTGCTGACCGGCGATCTGGCGCTGCTGCACGATGCCAACGGATTTTTGCTGCGGTCCAAGCTGCGCGGCTCGCTCACCGTCGTGCTGATCAACAACGGCGGCGGCGGCATCTTCGAGCACCTGCCGGTGGCGCAATTCAATCCGCCGTTCGAGGAGTTTTTCGCCACGCCCCAGGAGGCGGATTTCGCCAAATTGTGCGCCGCCCATGGCGTGGCACACGTGGCGGTGCGCGATTGGAAGCACCTTGCCGAGCTGGTGTCGGTGCTGCCGGCGGGCGGCCTGCGCGTGCTGGAGGTGCGCACCGGCCGCAAAAACGACGCGGCCATGCGGAAGAAGTTTTTCGCCGCAGCGGCGGCCGCGGCGGAACAGGCGCTGGCCTGATCAGGAGCCGCGGCCGGCCGGCGCGCCGGGCTTCGTCGTTTTTTGCAGCATGACCAGCTCCTTGCGCGCGACCCAGCCCTCGCGCAGCCAGAAGGCGCGGCCCGCGGTATTGGCGGCGAAGAGGAAAATATTGCATTTCGGAATGCCCTCGGCGTGCAGGCGGGCGAGGCATTCCGCGACCCGCGCGCGGCCGATGCCGCGCCGGCGGTAGCCGCGGGCGACGGCGAGATGGTGCAGGTAGCCGCGGCGGCCGTCGTGCCCGCAAAGCACCGCCCCCACCAGCTGGTCGTTGACCTCCGCCACCAGGCTGAGCTTGCGATTGCGCCTGAGATAAAGGCCGATGAGGCGGCGAGCATCCGACTCATTGAGGCCGATGCCTTCGCAGGCCTGCCACAGCGCAAACACCGCGTCGTAGTCGGCCGGCTTCATGGTGCGCAGGGTGAAATGACCGGAAGGATGCTGTTGTTTTGCCACAATGGCATTGTCCACGCCATTGGCCGGTCGGAAAGAGATTTTTTGCGGCCAGGCGGGCCGGGAGCGGGCGGGGCATCGACAACCGCTCAAAAATTTCTAATTTTCCAACCATGAAACCCGACTGGCGGACCGCCAAGACCTATTCCGACATTCTCTACCACAAGACCACCGGCGTGGCGAAGATCACCATCAACCGGCCGGAGAAGCGCAACGCGTTCCGCCCGGAGACGGTGCAGCAGATGGCCGACGCCTTCAGCGACGCGCGCGAGGATCAAGCCATCGGCGTGGTTCTGCTCACCGGCGCCGGCCCGCACACCGACGGCAAGTACGCCTTCTGCTCCGGCGGCGACCAGAGCGTGCGCGGCCCGGCCGGCTATGTCGGCGGCGACGGCGTGCCGCGTCTGAACGTGCTCGATCTGCAAAGGCTCATCCGGTCGGTGCCCAAGGTCGTGATCGCGCTGGTGGCCGGCTACGCCATCGGCGGCGGCCATGTGCTGCACGTCGTATGCGACCTGACCATCGCGGCGGACAACGCGGTTTTCGGCCAGGTCGGCCCGAAGATGGGCAGCTTTGACGGCGGTTTCGGCGCCGGCTACCTGGCGCGGCTGGTCGGCCAGAAAAAGGCGCGCGAAATCTGGTATCTGTGCCGCCAATACAACGCGCAGCAGGCGCTGGACATGGGCCTGGTCAACGCCGTCGTGCCGGTGGCGCAACTCGAGGCCGAGGGGCTGAAATGGGCCGGGGAAATCCTCGGGCACAGTCCGCTGGCCATCCGCTGCCTCAAGGCCGCCTTCAACGCCGACGTCGACGGCCAGGCTGGACTGCAGGAGCTGGCGGGCAATGCCACGCTGCTTTATTACCTGAGCGGCGAGGCGCAGGAATTCCACCGCGCCCAGCGGGAGAAGCGCCGGCCGGACGTGAAAAAATTTCCCTGGCTGCCGTGAACCGCCGGCGCGGGCATCCGGCTGGGCCGGTGGGAAAGCGGGACGCGGCGGCGAACCCGCTCAGAGCTTTTTCACCAGCACCTTCGCGTTGCGGCCGCTGTCGTCGTAGAGCTTGAGCCGGGCCTCGGGCAGGATGTCCTTGTTCGATTCCTCGAAGCCGCAGGTGTTGGTGAAAAATCCGAAGTTTTGCGTGGAGAGCGCGATCACCATCGCGGCGCCGCGTTCCTTGGCCTGGAGGCAGGCGTAGTCGACCATTTTCCTGCCGATGCCGCGATTCTGGTAGAACGGCATGACGTAGAGCGAGCCGACCTCGGCCAGCTGCGT
>DATJYF010000162.1:0-5068 GCA_035499715.1 Opitutaceae bacterium
CATCCTGCGGCACACGACCAGCGAGATGAAGTGCGCGGTCAAGGAGGTCCGTTACAAGGTCAACATCAACACGCTCCACCGGACCGAGGGCGACCGCGAGATCGGCATGAACGACATCGGCCGCATCCACCTGCGCACGGCCAAGCCGCTCTTCTTCGACGCCTACAAGCGCAACCGCAACACCGGCAGCCTCATTCTTATCGACGAGCAGACCAACGCCACCGTCGCGGCCGGCATGATCTTATACAGCGATGGCCACGAATCCGCGGCGCCGGAATCCATCATGGAGATGGGCGGCTTGTGAGCGCGCAGGCGCCGGATTGAACCACAGAGGCACAGAGAACATAGAGCAGGGCGTCTGACTCTGATCCATTGGGCCAACCTTTTCTCCGTGTCCTCCGTGTCTCTGTGGTTCAAAACGGTGTGACGAACATGCCTGACGCGCCTTCGCAGCTGAAAATCTGGATCGCCGCGGCGCGGCCGCGCACGCTGCCGGCGGCGGTGGCGCCCGTGCTGGCCGGCTCGGCGCTGGCCTGGCGGGCGGGCGCCTTCAAGGGGCCGGCGGCGGTGGCCTGCCTCGGCTTTGCACTGCTCGTCCAGATCGGCACCAATTTTGCCAACGACTACTATGATTTCATGAAGGGCGCGGACACGGCGGAGCGGGTCGGTCCGCGGCGGGCGGTGGCGGCCGGCCTGGTCGCGCCGGCGGCGATGCGCGCCGCGATGTGGCTGGTCTTCGTGGCGGCGTTCGCCGTCGGGCTGACGCTGCTGCGTTACGGCGGCTGGCCGCTGCTGGTCATCGGCGTGGTCAGCATTGCCTGCGGCCTGGCCTACACCGGCGGCCCTTTTCCCCTCGGCTACCACGGTCTGGGCGACCTGTTCGTCTTCATTTTTTTCGGGCTGGTCGCGGTCGGCGCGACGTTTTTCGTCCAAGCCGGATATTGGGGCACGGCTGCCATCCTCGGCGGCGTGGCCATCGGCGCGCTGGCGACCAACATCCTGCTGGTGAACAATTATCGCGACGCCGAAACCGACGCCAAGGCCGGCAAGCGCACGCTCGTCGTGCGCCTGGGGAGAAAATTTGCGCGCACCCAGTTTGCGACGGCGCACGCCATCGCGCTGGCCACGCTGGTCGTGCTCAAGCAGCAGCTGGGGCTCCGTCTGGTCTGGCTGCTGCCGGCCGGCCTGCTTGCCGCCGTCATCGCGGTCAGCCAGATGCGCCGGCTGGCCACGGCGGAAAAGCCGGCCGAACTGATTTCGCTGCTCGGCGCGGCCGGACGCTATCTCGCCTTCTATTCGATCCTGCTCGCCATCGGCGTCGTATTCTGAGGCCGCGGCGCGGTCAGATCTTGGCCAGCAGTTTTTCCTTCAGCGCCGCTTTCGGCAGGAGGCCGACGATCTGGTCGACGAGGAGGCCGCCCTTGAAGAGCAGCATGGTGGGAATGGCGCGGACGCCGTATTCGCCGGCCACTTCGCTGTTGTCGTCGACGTTGACCTTGGCGATCTGGACCTTGCCGTCGAGTTCGGTGGCGAGTTCGTCGAGGATCGGCGCGATGGCCTTGCAGGGACCGCACCAGGGCGCCCAGAAGTCCACGAGGACCGGGGAGGTGGCCGAGGAAATGGTGCTCTTGAAAGTGCTGTCAGTGAGTTGGGCGATTTTGTCGGACATGGTGGTGGCGTTTAATCTCTCAACTATTGCACATTCGTCAAGCGGCGCGGCCTTAACGCGGCGAGGACTTGTGCATGATCTCGGCGAGCTCCTCCGGTTCGACGCTGGCCAGGCGCTTGCGGCGGCGCTTGAGCTCCTCGAAGGTCTTGACCACGGTTTCGGTCATCTTCTCGTGCGTCTCGGCGGAGCCGCCGACGATGGCGAACTCGTCGCCGGTGGTGATGCGCTTGTGGCCGTCCTCATTGTCGAGCCCGAGGCCGAGGAGCGCGGCCTGGCGGCGCGGCTTTTTTTTGGCGGCAGGTTTTTTCTTCACGCCGGAACGGTGCTTGCCCCGGCCTCGGTTGCAAGTGCGTTTTCTTCCGCGGCCCGGCAGAGGATGTCGGCAAATGATTTGTCCTGCTGCAGGCGCAGTTTTTTGAGGCGCGTGAGCTCGAGGACGGCCAGGAATGTCGCGATGAGCGTGCGCAGCGAGACCCTGCCGGTGAAAAGCTGCGAGAAGACGAATTCACGCTGGGTCTGCAGGCGGGCGAGGAGCATTTCCATCTGATCGGCGACGGTGACCTGTTCGTCGTGGATTTCGCCGACGGCGAGCTTTTCGGCGAGGCGGCGGAGGATGAGGTTGAAAACGTTCCAGAGCTCGATGCGGTCGACGTTCTTCAGCGGGCGCTCGAGCGGATCGGCCGCCAGGGCGGAGACGTGGCGGGCGAGGAGATTTTGATTTTCAATCGCGATCTCGCCGAGCCGGGCGGCCGCCTCCTTGAATTTGCGGTACTCGATCAACTGGTGGACGAGTTCCCAGCGCGGATCGATCTCGTCCTCCGCGGCGTCGGGATCGACCGCGGCCTGGCCGCGCGGCAGGAGCATGCGGCTTTTGATTTCCATCAGCGTGGCGGCCATGACGAAAAATTCGCCGGCCAGCTCGAGATCGAGTTCCTGCATGGCCCGCAGCGCGTCGAGGTACTGGTGCGTGACCGACTCGATCGGGATGTCGTAGATGTCGAGCTCGTTCTTGCGGATGAGAAAGAGCAGCAGGTCGAGCGGGCCTTCGAAGACCTGGAGCTTGATGCGATAATCGGAATCAGGAACCACGATCCTTCGTGAGACAGTTTTTTCGCCGCGGCAACGGCAAACTTGATTTTCGAGCCGGGCCGGCGCCGCCGGGCGAACAAGGCAGAGAGCCGCCAAAAAAGCCTGTCGCGCGCAGGCGACAGGCTTGGGCCTCAGGCGAGCGGAGGTTTCGCCGGCCGGTCAGGGAACGGGGATGATGTCGTGGAAAACCTCGACGTCGCTCGATTCAGCGGTGGACAGATACGACGCGCTGGTGTCGGGCAGCAGCGCTCCGACCCAATGGGAGACTTTGAGCGAAGTCGTGCGGCTGGACAGGATGTCGCTGTGGCTGACGTACGACTGCATGATCGCCGCATTGCGCGCATCGCCGGCGGTGAGGCCGCCGTCGAGGACCTCGAAATGCAGCACCTGCGTGGCGGACGCTCCCGCATCGATGGTGGGGAACTGCCAGCCGGGCACATAATAGCCGCCGGCGGGCACGGTGTTGTTGAAGCAATACCAGGCCTTCATGGTGTTGCCGACGGCAACAATGCGCGGACCCGGCGACACGACGTAAGGCGTGTTTGCCACCGGACCGGAGGGGAACAGCGTGGGCGAGGCGAGGGCGAAGTCCGCGACCAGGACCGGATTGACGAGCGGTCCGCGGTAGGGCACCGGCGTCGAGCCGGCGACCAGGCTTTCGCCGTGGGAATTGTGGCCGGGCAGGCCTGCGCCGGTCGCGCTCTCGTCGTCATTCGTGATCGTGGCGGTGATGTCGAAGGCAACGATGCCGCCGATGGGGCCGGCCGCGGCGATGATGTGCGAGACATAACCAAAGATCGCCTTGGTCGACGCGGTGCCGCCGCCCGCACCGTAGGCATTGTCGTGGAATTGATAGGCGCGATTTTCGATCGCGACCACGTTTGTACCGGGAGGTTGGAAGAAGAACCACTGGCCCTGCTTGGCCTGGGGATCCGTCGGCGTCGGGCCGGTGTTGGGGTTCGGGCCGGACATGACCGGCGGCTTGGTGATGGCCAGGCTCGGGGCGGCGGGGAGGGGGAGCGTGACAAAGGCCGTGATCACACCGAGGATCAACGACTCGCGAACTGCGGCTGGCAGAGACAGGAAGGTTTTCATGGCATATTCCTCTTACTAAGGGTTGGCTACGGAATGCCGGAGGGGTGCACGAATTCAAGAGGACGCGGGGGGCCGCAACAACCTTTAATTTGCAAAATATATGCAACAATTTAAATTATTAATAGATAAATAATTATATACTAAATTGGCGAATTGTCACCTTGCGTGTTGTTGTCAAAAGACAGCATTTTTTGCGATTGTCCCCGCAATCTACGCTATCTCATCCCGTAAGGTTTTCCTTCCTCACGCAATGCGGCGCAACGAGGCGACAAAGAACCCGTCGGTGTCGTGCAAGGCAGGCAGGAAAGTCAAGCCGGGGCCGTCGGACCGCGCCTCGAACATGCGGGCCGGCGGGGCGGGGGCAAAATCGCGGTGGGCGGCGAGGAAGGCGAGGGCCACGTCCTCGTTTTCGCGGCGGCTGAGCGAGCAGGTGGCGTAGACCAGGCGGCCGCCGGGGCGGACCAGCGGGGCGAATTGAATGAGAAGCTCCAGCTGCAGGCGGGCGGCCTCCTCGACGTGTTCGGGCAGGGTGGACCATTTCAGGTGGGGAGCGCGCCGCCAGGTGCCGGAGCCGCTGCAGGGTGCGTCCACGAGCACGCCGTCGTAGGCATGGGCGGGGCGGCCGCCGAGAACATGGATGTTTTTCAACCTGGCGCGCTCGGTGCGGGCGCGCAGCTCGCGCAGGGCTTCGGCGCGGATGTCGTGGGCGTCGACCCGGCCGCGCGGCCCGGTCATGGCGGCGAGCTGGAGGGTCTTGCCGCCGGCCCCGGAGCAGGCATCGAGCCAGCGGCCGCCGGGTTCGATGCCGATGGTTTCCAGAATCAATTGTGAGCCGAGGTCCTGGATTTCGATCAGGCCGGAGTGGTAGCTGCGCGTTTTTGTCAGGTCGGTCTCGGTCAGGAGCTCGATCGCGCCGGGCAGGACCGCGGTGCGGCGCCAGGTCCAGCCGCATTCGGAAAATTCGTCGAAGACCGGCTGCGGGTCGGCGGTCTGAAGCCGGAGCCAGAGCGGGGCGCGGCTGAGCACGGCCTCAATCTGGGGCGAGGAGAAGAGCGCGGGGCAGTGGGGGCGAAACCAGAGGGGGAGCGGCAGGGTGTCGGCGCGAAGCAATTCGGCCCGTCCGGCGATGGTGGAGGGCGGCGGCGGCATTTCGTCGGCGAAGGCGGCGCGGAATTCGCGGGTGACGTCGGTGTCGGCGGCGAGCCAGGCGATGGC
>DATJYF010000163.1:0-5113 GCA_035499715.1 Opitutaceae bacterium
TGCCGGTGAAAGTGGACGGCGTCGCGCAAATCAAGGTCAAGGGCGACGACATCTCCATTGCCACCGCCGCGGAGCAGTTCCTCAGCAAGGCGACCGACGACATCAAGAACATCGCGATGCAGACGCTCGAAGGCCACCTGCGCGCCATCCTCGGCACGATGACCGTTGAGGAAATCTACCAGAACCGCGACGCGTTCGCCTCGAAAGTGCAGGAGGTCGCCGCTGGCGACATGGCCAACATGGGCCTCAGCATCGTCAGCTTCACCATCCGCGACATCCGCGATACACAGGGCTATCTCGACGCCCTGGGCAAGCCGCGCATCGCGCAGGTCAAGCGTGACGCGCAAATCGCCCAGGCCGAGGCCGACCGCGACGCCGCCATCCGCACCGCGCAGGCCGCACAGGCCGGCCAGGAGGCGAAGTTCGCCGCCGACAGTAAAATCGCCGAGGCCAAGCGCGATTACGAAATGAACGTCGCCGACTACACCGCCTCGGTGAACCAGAAGAAGGCGCAGTCCGAACTCGCCTACGATCTCCAGAAATTCAAGACCAACCAGCTCGTCAAAGCCGAGGAAGTCCAGGTCAGCATCATCGAAAAGCAGAAACAGATTGAATTGCAGCAGCAGGAAATTCTCCGCAAGCAGCGCGAACTCGAAGCCACCGTGCAGCGTCCGGCCGACGCCGAACGTTACAAGGTCGAAACGCTCGCGACCGCGCGGAAATTCCAGCTCGAAACCGAGGCCGCCGGCACGGCGGCCGCGGCCAAAGCCACCGGTTTTGCCCAGGCCGACGTCGTCAAGGCCACCGGCTCTGCCGAGGCCGACGCCAACAAGGCCCGCGGCCTCGCCGAGGCGGCCGTCATCGAGGCGCAGGGCGTCGCGACCGCCGAGGCCATGCGCAAGAAGGCCGAGTCGTTCAAGGAATACAACCAGGCCGCCATTATCCAGCTTATCGTCGAGGCGTTGCCGCAGATCGCCGGCCAGATTTCCGCGCCGCTCGCCAAGACCGAAAAAATGGTCATCATCAACAGCGGCGGACCCGGCGGCGGCGCAAGCAAGCTCACCGGCGACGTGACGACCATCCTCAGCCAGCTTCCGCCCGTGCTCGAGTCACTCACCGGCGTGAAGTTTGAAAAGCTCCTCGAGCAGGTGCCGGCGCTGAAAAGCGCCATGGAGAAAAAAGAGTCCTGATTTCTCCGCTCATTAGCATCTCATCACCCTCCAATCAGGGCCGGAACTTCATTTTCCGGCCCGTTTTTTTTGCGTGCCTAACCGCCCCCGTTTCTGGCAGATTTTTTTTTCGTATCCATGAATATCCACGAGTACCAAGCTAAGGCCCTCTTTGAAAAATCCGGCGTGCCTGTGCCCAAGGGCGCTCCGGCCAGATCCCCGGCCGACTTCGACGCCGCCCTCGCCCAGTTGCCCGAGGGGGCGACCATGGTGAAGTCGCAGATTCACGCCGGCGGCCGCGGCAAGGGCACGTTTACCGACGGCTTCAAAGGCGGCGTGAAATTCTGCAAGACCAAGGCCGAGGCCAGGGAGCTCGCCGGCAAAATGCTCGGCAACACCCTCGTCACCGCGCAGACCGGCCCCGCCGGCCGCAAGGTCCAGACCGTCTATTTCACCGTCGCGAACGATATCAAAAAGGAATATTATCTCGCCATCCTCCTCGACCGCGTGACCTCGCGGCCCGTCATCGTCGCCTCCACCGAGGGCGGCGTCGAAATCGAAAAGGTCGCCCGCGAAACGCCGGAGAAAATCTTCAAGGTCCTCGTTGATCCCGCCTACGGCCTGGCCGACTACCAGGTTCGCGAGCTTGTTTTCAAGCTCGGCTTCAACCCCGCCGAGGCCAAAAATGCCGCGAAGCTCATCCGCGCCCTCTACGGTTTTTATTGGGATTCCGACGCTACGATGGTCGAGATCAATCCCCTCGTCACCACGCCGAGGGACGAGGTCCTCGCGCTCGACGCCAAGGTCGCCTTCGACGACAACGCGCTCTTTCGCCATCCCGAGATCGTCGCGCTCCGTGATCTGAACGAGGAGGACCCGAAGGAAATCGAGGCGTCCAAGCACAACCTTTCCTACATCGCGCTCGACGGCAACATCGCCTGCCTCGTCAACGGCGCCGGCCTCGCCATGAGCACGATGGATATCATCAAGCACTACGGCGGCACACCGGCCAATTTCCTTGACGTCGGCGGCGGCGCCTCGCGCGAGCAGGTCGTCGCGGCCTTCAAGATCATCCTCGGCGACAAGAACGTGAAGGGCATTCTTGTGAACATCTTCGGCGGCATCATGGACTGCAACGTCATCGCCCAGGGCATCGTCGAGGCGGTCCGGGAGGTCGGCCTCAAGCTCCCGCTCGTCGTCCGGCTCGAAGGCAACAACGTCGTGGCGGGCAAGGCCACCCTCGACGCCTCCGGCCTCAAGCTCGTCTCCGGCGACTCCATGGCCGACGCCGCCCAGAAGATCGTCAAGCTTGTCGCGTGAAAAATCCAAGCCAGGCGCCAAGACGCAAAGATCAAACCAAGAATAGCCCTCTTCCCATTTTTTGTTTCAAATCTTAGCATCTTGGCGTCTTTGCGCTTAATTCTTCATCCGCCAATTCGATGAGCATCGCCATCAAGGAACTCGCCTTCGTCTTTCATCCCGTCACCGACGTTGCCCGGGCCCGCAAGTTCTACGAGGGCTTCCTCGGCCTCAAAACCGGCCTGCAAATTGAATTTCAACCCGGCCAGTGGTGGATCGAGTACGACATCGCCGGCGTTGCCCTCGGCATCTCGAACGCCATGCCGGGCAGCCCTGCCTCGAATGTCGTCCTCGAGGTCGCCGATCTCGATGCGTCGTTTGCGGCCGCGAAAAAAGAGAACATTCCGATCAAGCACGAGATCATGGAATTTCCGCCCTGCCGCATGTTCATCATCAAGGATCCCGATGGCAACGAAATCTCCCTTCACCAGCGCAAGGCAAAATAGTCCAAAGTCGAGAGTCGAGGGTTGAGAGACCCGAAGGCTCTCGGACTCAAAAACTCTCAACTTTCATCACTCAACTCTCAACTTTTCCCATGTCCATCCTCGTTTCTCCCGACACCAAGATCCTCGTCCAGGGCATCACCGGCGACTTTGGCGGCCGCCACGCCCGGCTCTCGCTCGACTACGGCACGAAAGTCGTCGCCGGCGTCACGCCCGGCAAGGGCGGCCAGTTCTTCGAGCATGGCCCGCATCGCGTGCCGATCTTCAACTCCGTCGCCGACGCTGCCCGCGCCACCAGCGCGACCGTCTCGGCCATCTTCGTGCCGCCGCCGTTCGCCGCCGACGCCATCCTTGAAGGCGTGGATGCCGGCCTCGACCTCGCCGTCGCCATCACCGAGGGCATTCCGATCAAGGACATGGTTCGCGTGAAACGCGCCATGCAGGGCAAAAAGACCCGCCTCGTCGGACCCAACTGCCCCGGCCTCGTCACGCCTGGCACCGGCGACAAATCTTCCGGCGGCTGCCGCATCGGCATCGCACCCGGCTACATTCACAAAAAAGGCCACGTCGGCGTGGTCTCGCGCTCCGGCACCCTCACCTACGAGGCGGTCTACCAGGTCACCGTGCGTGGACTCGGCCAGAGCACCTGCGTCGGCATCGGCGGCGATCCCGTCAACGGCACCTCGCATCTCGACGTGATCAAGCTGTTCAATGACGATCCCGAGACTTACGGCATCATCCTGATCGGCGAAATCGGCGGCAACGCCGAGGTCGAGGCCGCGCGCTGGATCAAGGCCCATTGCCAGAAACCCGTCGCCGGCTTCATCGCCGGAGCGACCGCGCCCGCCGGCCGCCGCATGGGCCACGCCGGTGCTGTCATCGGCGGCAAGGAGGACACCGCCGCGGCGAAAATCGCCATCTTCAAGGAATGCGGCATCGAAGTCGCCGCCACGCCTTCCGACATGGCCGACGCCCTCATCCGCGCCGCCAAGGCTAGGGGCGCAAAACTGAGCTGACTAACTGTCCCCTTCTATGCAGCAAAGTCCATTACGACTTATAAAACGCTGCGCTGAATTTATTGCTTCCGCAGAAATCGATGTACTTCCTCGAGGACTGCGAGGAATTTACGTCCTCTATCAAGAAAAGGGCAAAAACAGATACAATGTAGTTTATGTTGGTATGGCCAGAGCAGGTCGTCGCGGTGGTATTCGCGGCCGTCTACGAATCCATCGCCGAAAAAAACAAAACCTTTGGTCGCACTGTTCCGTTTATGAAGTATGGGACAATATCCGCGATGAAGAAGTAATCGAACTAGAAGGTCTTTTTCGGCATATTTACAAGTATGACGATTCAGCGAGTAAGTTAAATACTCAACGTGGATTTAAACCAATTAAAAAGGTCCCCAAAATCTCTTGTGAGGGACCTGATATCTAGAGCGTTTCGATTTAGATAGGCCCAAAAGGCTTCTTTTTGTCATTCTGAACGAAGTGAAGAATCCACTTGGACAGTGCCGACACTCGCAGCGCAATCTCACCGGATTCTTCGCTGCCCTCGGAATGACAGCGGGCTTCGCAAACGGCGACGGTATTTTTTAAACCACTCTAGCGATAGGCCGCGAGCAGCGAATAGACGACCACGCCCGTGACCGAGACGTAAAGCCAGACCGGAAAAGTGAATCGCGCGATCCGGCGGTGGGCGGGAAAACGGCCGGTAAGAGAAAGAAAAAACGTGATCAGAATCATCGGCAGGGCGAAGGCCGAAAGCACGATGTGGGATATGAGCAGGATGAAGTAGGCGGGGCGGATCGCGCCTTGGCCAAGAAATTTCATGTCGCCATGCAGGGCGTGGTTCGTGATGTAGCTCGCCAGGAAAAGGGTGGAAAAAACGAAGGCCGTGAACATGGCCGCGCGATGGGGCCCGACGCGTTTCGCGCGGATGAAACCGAAGCCCGCGACCAGGGCGGCGGCCGAGAGCGCATTCAGCGTGGCATTGAGCGCCGGCAGAAAGGGCAGGTGCGTGCCGGCGGCGTCCGTGGGCGCATGGTAATAGACCAGCCAGCAGAGAAAAAGGCTGGCGGCCGCGCTGACGGCGATGATCGCGGCGATCACCGCGCCGGGCGTGCGGGTTGCGACAAGGGCCTTC
>DATJYF010000164.1:0-5502 GCA_035499715.1 Opitutaceae bacterium
AAGGTGTGGCTCCACGTCGTGTTGCCGTTCCAACCGTCGTAAGTGAAACCGGCGGCGGCCGGCGGCGTGCCGGCAATGGTCGCGCCGCGGATGCTGTCGGGAGTGGTGACTTCCCAGCCGTTGTCATTGGCGTTGGCCATCGCGCCGGTCAGCTCCCATTGAATGCCGAAATATTTGAGCGTGAGACTCGTGGTGTCGGAGAATTTCCGCGTCGCCTGCACGCTGACATCCCACTGGCGGATGCTGCCCGGGACATAGGTCCGGCCATTCTGGCCGTCGCCGATCACCCGGTAGGCCCAGCGGCCTTGAGCATCGATCGGGCCGGTGGAATCGACCGTGACCTTTCCGGCGTTGTAATTGCCGAGCGCAAAGATGAGGTGGCGGGCCGGTTCGAACTGGGGCGATTTGGTGATGATGTTCATCGAACCGCCCGGGCTGCCGGTGGGTGAGAGGATCGTATCCGGCCCCAGCACCACCTCGGCCCGCTCGATGAATTGCGGCTCGAAGACCGCGACGATGCCGTTGTTGGTCGGAATGAGCTGGCTGGAAAAGTTGTCGATGGTTTTTGTGAAGCTCTCAAACCCGCGGAAATTCTGCCGGTCCATGATTCCGCCCGGCCCGCTGCCGCGGCCGTTGCTGACGCCGGGAAAATAGCGCATGGCCTCGTACAGGCTGTTCGCGCCGACGTCGTCCAGCAGTTCGCGCGTGGCGACGTTGATGGAGAGGGGCGTGTCCAAAAGCGGGCCGCGGATGCGCGCGGCGGAGGTCGCCTCCGCCGGATGGTACGGATCGGCCTTGGTGCCGGCGACGCTGAACTGCGGCAGATGGACGACCGCATCCCCACTGCTGCCGCCCGGGGGCGGGGGGGCGGGCGCGGTGGCGGCGGGACGGCTTTTTTGAGGGGCGCGCGCCACGACCGACAGCGCGCCGGTTTTTTCATCCTGCACGGCGCGGAGCGGCGTGTCCTGCAGCATGAACTCCAGAGCGGTGAAAGGGTTAAATTTTCCCTGCACAGGGCGCGTCTGCACGCCGCGCACTTTGTCGACGAAGTAGATGACCTGTTCGCCGGACTGCTCGACGAACTGTTTCAGGGTCGTTTCGGCATCGCCATGAGGAAGGTGGAACGATTTCTGCCCGGATTCCGCCGCCTGTGCGGCCGTTGCCAGCCAGGCGGCAAGCACCAGCGCCCGCAACGAAGCGACCGCACGACTCACGAGCCATGGGATGCGAGCAGTGAGGGAAGGCATGAGATGCCGCCGGAGTGGCAAGGGCCGGCAGGAGGTTTCGCCGGAGATGGCAGCGAGACAAGCTGACCAAAAAGGGCGCCGGCCTGTAAAGGCCGAACGACAACGGAAAGGCGGTGCGCCTACCCCTGGCGCACCGCCTCAACGCTCCCCCAAAAAAGCCAAGCAACCCTAGAATTTGACCGTGGTGGTCAACCGAAAGGTGATGCCGGGATAGGGACTGACCGAAAGCCGGCTCGCGGGCTCCCAGGCAAACTTGGAGTTGAGCACATTGTCGACGTTGAGATTGAACTGGTAACGGTCGATGGTGTAGGCGGCCCCGGCGTTGAAGACCGTCCACGCGGCCACATAAAACCCGACCTGCTTGGGCACGCCGATGCTGGTGAAGCCGGTCTGGGTTTCGCCCGCCGTCCGGCCCATTCTTTCCACGGCGCCGAACACGCTGAAGTTTTTCAACGAGCCTTCGGTGAAGTGATAGTTCGCGAGCAGATTCTCGATGTTATCCGGGACGTTGCGCTGTTTGCGGTGGAAGGCGTCGCGGAATTTCATGCTGGTGAAGCTGCCGAGGACCGACAGGTTTTTCGTGATGCCGCCCTGCACGTTGACCTCGAAGCCTTGATTGGTGTTGTTGGTCAGAATGCTGCCGGGCTGGTGCACCGGGTCGATGTTGGCGAGCGGATTCGGGGTGGTGACGTTGGTCTGGGCCATCTGGAAGTGATCCGCGGTGATCGAAAGGCGTTTGTCCAAAAACTCAGTCTTGACGCCGAACTCGTGTTCCCGGCCGGTCGACCAGAGCGGAACGCTGACGCCGGCGACGGGATTAAAGCTGGTGAGCGAATTATTGGTCGAAAACGTGTAATAGAGGGCGACGTGGTCGACGGGTTTGACCAGCACGCTGCTGAGGTAGCTGTCCTTGAATCCGCTCAGCGGCGCGTAGTTCGTGAGCGCGAGGGTGTTGGGATTGAAGCTGTACTGCACGCTGTTGACCCAGGTGCGGGTCGCGCCGCCCATGAGGAAAAGATGGTCGTCATAGAATCCGGCTTTGAGCAGGCCGTAGATTTGCTTCTGGGTCGCCTCGGACTTGCCGCGGTTGCCGAAGGTGAAGAGGTGGATGTCGGGCCGCGGCACGCTGTAGTTGCCGGCGAAGAGGTTCGCCGCGGGCAGGTTGGCCGTGCCGGTGCGGCCGAGGGGGGCCGCGGTGTGCTGCCAGGACAGGCCGACCACCGGCTGGAGGGAAACGGAGCCGGGATGGAAATTGGCCGCGTAGTCGTTTTCCACCTGATAATTCAGGCCGAGGCTCTTGTTGTAGCGCCAGACCTCCGGCACCGCGTTCGGATTGAAGCCGGAGGGCACGCCGATGACCTGACCGGTGGCGTTGTCAAACGTCTCCGAGGTGGGGAGGTTGGGATAAGCGCTGTCGCCGACGTTGTTGTGCTCGAGGAACTGGCCGCCCAGGCGCATGCTGACGAGATCGAAAAGCGTGCCGGTGTAGACGAGCTGGAGGGTGTTGGTGCGTTCGCTGGTGAGGCTTTTGGTGTCGACGCCGTTCGTGCCGTTGTAGGTCACGCCCTGCGTGGTCGGCTTGTTGCCGATAGTCACGCCGCGGATGGTGCCGGGATCGTAGATCAGCCAGCCGTTGTCGTTCGGCGCGGAGGCGTTGCCGTAAGCCGAAAAATCGACGCCGAAATATTTGAGTGTGATGAGGGAAGTGGGGGAAAACTGGTAGGCCAGCTCGACCGCGCCGTCGTATTTTCTGAACCGGCCCGGGATGTAGGTCTTCGTATCCTGGGCGGTGCCGATCACGCGATAAGCCAGGTGGCGGTTGCCGCCGATCGGGATCGGCCCGGTGCTGTCCACCACCAGCTTTTGCGCGCTGTAGTTGCCGACCTGGGCCTGAACATAAGTCTGCTGGGTGTAGAGGGGCGATTTGCTGACGATGTTGATCGAGCCGCCCGGAGTTCCGGTCGGACTGAGAATCGCGTCGGGGCCGAGGACGATTTCGACCCGTTCCTGGAAGGCGGGTTCGAACGTGTCGATCGAGGTTGAGGTGCCGGGCAGAAACGTGCTGGAAAAATTATCGACCGTGCGGGTCTGGCTCTCGAAGCCGCGCAGATTGGTGCGGTCGTTGATCCCGCCGTTGGTGCCGGCGCCGCGGCCGTTGCTCACGCCGGCCATGTAGCGATCGGCCTCATAGGCGCTGTTGACGCCGAGGTCGTCCATCAGCTGGCGCGGCACGACATTGATCGATACCGGGGTGTCAAAAAGCTGGCCGCGAATGCGGGCGAGTGAAACCGTATCCTCCGTGCGGTAGGGATCGGCTCTTTCGGATGAAACCGTGAATTCCGGCAACTTGACCGGTTCTTCCGAAGAGCTGACGTCGGATCCGGGAGGCGGATTGGACTGGCCGTAGCCCGGCAGGACGAAGGCGAGCAACGGCAACAGGAAGGCGAGGCTTGAATGCAGGGTGTTTTTTTTCATGGAGGTCCGGGGAGATGCTTGGCCGCGCGGCGCGCGGTTCCGGGAGGGGAGTGTGAGGTGAGGGGGGCCGGCGGCGGACTGACGGAGGCCGCCGGTCATACATGGAGACGAACCAACCGTACGGATGGAGTATTCCCCCCGGACGATTTTTAGGCGCGGCTGAACTCCACCTCAACGCGCGGTGCGCAAAACAATCCGATCCTCGGCCGGCCGTTCGATGGTGATATCGCCGGCCTGCGCCAGCAGGCGGACAAAAGCCTCGACGTTTTCCGGACGGAAACTGCCGCTGATGGGCAGCGCGCCGAGCGCGGAGTCACCCAATTCGATCTGCACCTGGTTCCGGCGGTTGAATTCATTCACCACCTCGGCCAGCGGCCGGTCGACAAAGACGAGCCGTTCCCCCTGCCAGGCGAGGGATTCCCGGATTTCTGATGGCGTCACATTTGCAATCAGCGGAGTGGCGGAGCCGGTGAGGGCGATGATGGCGCGCTGCCCGGCTTCCAAGCTTGCCGGCTTGAAGCCGGCGGCCGGCGCGAGCTGGACGTGATCATTGGTTCGCGCCAGCGTTACTTTGCCCTCGGTCACAAGCACGGCGACTTGCCGGTTCTCCATCCGGACATCGAACGCGGTGCCGACCGCCCGCACCGTGACCGTGTCTGCGGCAACCCAAAAGGGGCGGTTTTTGTTTTTGGCCACGGTGAAATGGGCCTCTCCGCGCCGGAGGTTCACGTGGCGTTCGGCCGGGGTGTAGCGCACCTCGATTTCGCTGTTTGCGTTCAGCTCGGCCACCGAGCCGTCCGCGAGGGTCACGCGCTGATAACCGTCGGCGGTGGTGGTGTAATATTGGGTCGGCTCGCCGCCGCGGGAAGGCAGGTAGGGCCAGATTCCGACGGCAAGGGCCAGCGCCGCGGCCGCCGCCAGCGACCAGGCCAGAATCGGGGCCAGGGTCGGACGCCGCCGCCGGGCCGGCGCGAGCAGATCTGGGTCGGGGTGAGCCCGGGCTTCCGGCCGGAAATTTTGCAACTGCTGCAAGGCCGCCCAGGCGGCCTCGATTCGCGCCACCGCCGCCTCGTGCCGCGGATTGGCGCGGCGCCAGCGCCGGAATTCCGCCTCCTTTTCCGGCGTGAGCCCTTCGTCGCGCTGCGCCAGCCAGGCTGCCGCGAGCGCCTCGATCGACTCATCGTCATTCCGGGAATTTTGGTCAAAAACTTTCATGGCGGATTCTGCGGTCCGGCGGGACGCGCCTTGGCCAGGCCCTGGGCTTTGAAATAGGCGGCGCAGCGCCGCATGCCTTTGGCGAGCTGGGCCTTGACCGTGAGATCGGAGATGGCCAGTCTGGCGGCGATTTCCTTGTGGGAAAGCCCGTAAAGCAAGCGCAGGGTGAGCACCTGCCGGCAGCGCTCCGGAAGGGACCGGACCGCGGCCGCGAGGAGTTCGAGTTCCTGCTGTTTATTGACGATTTCTGCGGCATCGGGCCTATCATCTATGACGGTTAAATCGGTCAAATCGCCTATGGCCTCGATGGAAACAACCTGGCGCCGCCGGCAAAAATCGAGGGCGGCGTTGCGCGCGATGGCAAAAAGAAAGGCTTTGACGTAACGAACCTTGCCCGCCTCCTTGGCCCGCAGCAGCCGGGCGTAGGACTCCTGCACCAGGTCGTCGATGTCGGGCAGCGAGGGAAATCTTCGCCGCAGGTAAGACCGCAGCGACGGCTCATGCGGCTGCACCTGTTCGGCGAACCAACGCGCCTGTTCGGAGCTGGACATCGCTCCGAGTGCTT
>DATJYF010000165.1:0-6639 GCA_035499715.1 Opitutaceae bacterium
TGTTCGCCCTGCTGCTGGCGTGGAAGGGCGGCGCGCAATGAATGAAATGGTGAATCTGTTGATCGGGCTGGCGATGGGCCTGAACCTGCTGGCGCTGGCCAGCAGCCGGCTGCCGTCGGTCATCCGTGCCATGGCGGTGCAAGGCGTGGCGCTGGGCCTGATGCCGCTGCTGATGGAACGGTTTGACTGGATAGTCGGCCTGGTCGCGCTGGTCACGGTGGCGGTGAAGGGCTTCGTCATCCCGCACCTGCTGCGCCGGGCGATGCGGGCGGCCAACATTGATCGCGAAATCGAACCCTTCATCGGCTTTGTGCCGTCGCTCCTGCTGGGCGCCGGGGCGACGATCGCGGCGGTGGCGGGCGCGCGCGCGCTGCCGCTGCTGCCCGAGCACGCCGGCATGCTGCTGGTGCCGGGCGCGCTGGCCTCCGTCTTCACCGGCTTCGTCCTGCTCATCGGCCGGGTGAAGGCGATTTCGCAGGTCTGCGGTTACCTGATTTTGGAAAACGGCATTTATCTTTTCGGTTTGCTGCTCATTCACTCGACTCCGCTGCTGGTGGAGTCGGGCATCCTCCTCGACCTCACGGTGGGCGTGTTCGTCATCGGCATCATCGTGGATCGCATCCAGCGCGCGTTCGATTCCCTCGACACGCGGAAACTCACCGTCCTTCGCGAATGAAAGAACTCCTGCTCATTTTGGCGCCGTTCGCGGCGGCGGTGCTGGCGGCGATCTGGCCGAATGAACGGACGCGGCCGTGGCTGCTGCCGGCGACCGGCCTCGTTCATACCGGGCTGGTCTTCTGGATGCTGGCGTGCCCTCCGGCGGTGTCGCCGGGCGCGTGGCTCGGCTTCGATCCGATCGCGCGCGCGGTGCTGCCGGCGGTGTCGCTGCTCTTTCTGGCCTGCGCATGGTACAGCGTTTCCTACCTCCGGGTGCGGACGGAACGGCCCAACCGGGTGTTTGTAATCTCGATGCTGGCGGCGCTGGCGCTGCTCAGTGCGGGTCATCAGGCCCGGCATCTCGGCGTGCTTTGGATCACGACGGAGGCGCTGACGCTCGCGGTCGTGCCGCTGTTGCATTTCAACGGCACGTCGCGCGCCTTTGAAGCGACCTGGAAATATCTGCTCGTCGGCGGCACGGGCATCGCGCTGTCGCTGCTCGGTTCCTTTTGCCTCGGCTATGCCTCGCTGCGCGGGGGCGGCAGCGGCGATCTGACCTTTGCCGCGCTGGCGGCGCAGGGCGCGGAGCTGTCGCGTCCGTGGGTTTTGATCGCCTGGGTGCTGCTGCTGGTGGGTTACGGGACGAAAATGGGTCTGGCGCCGATGCACACGTGGAAGCCCGACGCCTATGGCGAGGCGCCCAGCGTGGTGGGAGCGATGCTGGCGGGCGGCGTCACCACGGTGGCGTTCACCGCGTTGCTGCGGGTGCGCGCGGTGGTGGATGCGGCGGGGGAAGGCGCCGTGGCGGGGCACACGTTGCTGGTGATGGGATTGTTCTCCATGCTGGTGGCGGCGGTCTTCCTGCTCGGCACACGCGACTTCAAGCGCATGCTGGCTTATTCGAGCGTCGAACACATGGGGATTCTGGTCATCGGTGCGGCGCTGGGCCAGGCCGGCGTGTGGGCGGCGCTGTTTCACGTCTGGGGCAACAGCCTGACCAAGGGCGCGCTGTTCCTGAGCGCCGGCAACATCCGGCGCGCGGCGGGCGCGCGCACCGCCGATCAGGTGAGCGGCATGGCCGCGGTGACGCCGCAATCGGCGGCGATTTTTGTAACCGGCATGTTTGCCGTCACCGCCTGCCCGCCATTCGGGCCGTTCTTCAGCGAACTGCGCGTGATCCGGGCGGCGTTTGCCGCCGGACACACGGTCGCCGCCGGCCTGTTCCTCGGCTGCCTGCTGTTTGCTTTTTTCGGAATGACGCGGCTGGTTTTTGCCATCGTCGACGGCCGGCCGCGCCGGGAGGCGAAGACCGGAGACAAACGTCTGCATGAATCGCCCGGCGTCATTCTGCCTCCCCTGGTCTTGCTCGGCCTCGCCTTGTGGCTGGGCCTGGCGACACCGGCGGCGCTCCGCGATTCCTGGACCGCGGTGTCCGTGCAACTTTTCCCCACTCCATGAGCGCATCCTCACCCTTTGCCCTCCTGGCCAATGCCACCAGCCTTCCCTGGGCGGATGTGCCCGAACGGCCGGTGGAGGAACTGGTGCGCCTGACGGCGCATGAGCTGGCCCGCGGCGCCCGTTTGTGCGCCTGGTTCGGCGTGCCCGGGCGCGCCCGCGCGGACGGGTCCGGAAGTGGCGCCGTGTGCCTCGTGGCGGTCATTGCCTTCGACGCAGACAACACCCTGGCGGTCGCCCGCAGTGCGCCGGTGACGGACCGCTATCCGGCGCTCACGGTCATGCATCCGCAGGCACATCTTTTCGAGCGCGAAGTCTGGGAGCAACACGACCTCATGCCGGAGGGACATCCCTGGCTCAAGCCGGTGCGGAAAACCGCTGGAACCGCGCCGGCGGTGGCGGACTTTTTCCGCGTGGACGGCGGCGAAATTCATGAAGTGGCGGTCGGACCGGTGCATGCGGGCGTGATTGAGCCGGGGCATTTCCGCTTTCAATGCGCGGGCGAGGAGGTGCTGCATTTGGAAATCGCACTCGGTTACCAGCACCGCGGGATCGAGGCGGCGCTGACCGGCGGACCGCACCGGCTGACCATGAGCCAGATGGAAGCGGTCGCCGGTGACACGACCATCGGCCACGCCACGGCCCATGCCTCGGTGCTGGAGGCGCTCGGCGGGACGGAGGCGCCGCTGCGGGCGCAATGGCTGCGGGCGATCGCGCTCGAACTCGAGCGGCTGGCCAACCACACCGGCGATCTCGGCGCGCTGGCCAACGACGTGGCGTTTCTGCCCACGGCGGCGGCCTGCGGAAAAATTCGCGGCGACTTTCTCAATCTCACGGCCCTGCTTTGCGGCAATCGTTTCGGCCGCGGATTAATACGGCCCGGCGGCTGCCGTCATGACGCCGAGCCGGAGCGCCTCGCGCGGATGAGCGAGCGGCTGCAGACGGCGCTCTCCGAGGTGGAGCAGGCCTCCGGCTGGCTCTGGGACGCTTCGTCGGTGCGCGCGCGCTTCGAGGGCACCGGCACGGTTTTTCCCCGGCAGGCGCTGGAACTCGGCCTCGTCGGGCCGGCGGCGCGCGCCTGCGGACTGGTGCGCGATGTGCGCTATGACCAGCCGGCGGGCTGGCACCGGCTCGCGCAGGCGCCGGTGGCGGTGTGGCCGAGCGGTGACGTGTTTGCCCGCGCCCGCGTTCGCTGGCTCGAGGTGCAGCGGTCCGGCCAGCTCCTGCTGGAGCAGCTCGCCGCCCCGCCCGACGGCGAAATTCGCGGCGAGCTCTCGGCCGCCGCGCCGGACACCTTCGCGGTGGCCCTCGTCGAGGGCTGGCGCGGAGAAGTGTGTCATGCGGCGCTGACCGACGCCGCCGGCAGGTTCCGGCGCTACAAAATCGTCGATCCTTCGTTTCACAACTGGACCGGCCTCGCCCTGGCCCTGCGCGGCCAGGCCATCTCCGATTTTCCGCTCTGCAACAAGAGCTTCAATCTTTCGTACTGCGGCTTCGATCTCTGAACCCATTTTCCCGCCATGTTCGTTTTTGACACCCTGGCCCATCGCCTGAAACGCGGCTGCGAAACCATGGCCTTTCCGGCCGGCCCGGCGCCGGCGCTGCCCGACCGGCATGGCGGCGCGCTTCGTGTCGAGACAGGGAAATGTCCGGACGGCTGCCGCGAATGCGTGCCGGTGTGCCCGACCGAGGCGATCGCGCAGCCGGCGGGCAAGGGAATCATCCTCGATCTGGGGCGCTGCCTTTTCTGCGCGGAATGCGTTCAGGCGTGTCCGCACGGCGCCATCACGCAGACCGGCGACTACCGCATGGCGGTGCGCCGTCGCGACGATCTCCTGCTGGGCGGACCGGGCCGGGAGGAATTACGGCTGGCGGCGGCGCTGGACGAAAAACTGCGCCGCCTTTTCGGCCGCTCACTGCGGCTGCGCCAGGTGAGTGCCGGCGGCGACGGTGCCGCCGAGGCCGACCTCAATGTGCTGGGCACGATCGGCTGGGATTTGGGACGCTTCGGCATCCAGTTTGTCGCCTCGCCGCGTCATGCCGACGGACTGGTGATCACCGGTCCGGTTTCCAAGAACATGGAGCTGGCGCTTCGGAAAACCTGGGAGGCGGTGCCGGAGCCGAAGATTGTCATCGCCGTCGGCGCGTGCGCGATCTCGGGCGGACCGTTTGCACAAAATCCCGAGGCGGGACAGGGCGCGGCCTCGGTCGTGCCGGTCGATCTGTACATTCCCGGCTGGCCGCCGCATCCGCTGACGATTCTCGACGGCCTGCTCCGGCTGTTGGGCCGCCTGGACGGAAGCGAGAGATATCCCGTCACGGTGCAAGCGCCCGGCTCCCGGGAAAAATTTTGAGGCCGCGCTGCTGAATCAACGCCATGGCAGAGCATTTTCGATTTAGATCGGCGCCGGAGAGCCTCATTCGATCTATGATCTTTGTAAGATGATACGTTACAAATCCCGATGAAGGGGCTGATAAATTTGTAACGTATTATATTACAAAGGCACCGTCGGCCTGGCCGGGTAAAATCAAAAGACTCTGGCGCGAGTGCGCGCTAGCCGAGCACGGCCTTCAGCACCTTGCCGAGGTCGGTGACGCGGTACGGCTTGGTCAGGTAGCCGCAGAATCCCATGTCGATGAAACGCTTTGCCATCTCGTCGTTGTCGTAGCCGCTGGCGACGATGGCGCGCACGTCGGGATCGAGCTCGTGGAGCTGCTGGAAGGTTTCCTTGCCGCCGAGGCCGCCGATGACGGTGAGGTCGAGGATGACGGCGTCGTAAGGCCGGCCGATGTTGAGGTAGCGGCGATAAAGCGCGACGGCTTCCTCGCCGTTGTGCGCGATGTCGTATTTGTATTCGAGGCTGGAAAGCATCGCGCCGGTGAGGGTGCAGATTTTTTCATCGTCGTCCATGAAGAGGACGCGGCCGGTGCCGAAGCGGAGCGTGGGCGCGCGGCGGGCCTCGACCTCCGCCGGCCGGTCGGCGGGCGGGAGGAAAATCTTGAAGGTCGTGCCTTCGCCGACGGTCGAGTCGACGCCGATCTGGCCGCCGTGGTGGTGGACGATGTTGAGCACGGTGGCGAGGCCGAGGCCGGTGCCGTGTTTTTTCGTGGTGAAGAAGGCGTCAAAGATTTTCTGGAGATTTTCGGGCGCAATGCCGGAACCGTTGTCCCGGACTTCAAACTCGACGTAGCTGCCGGCAGGCAGCGGCGGAATTTGATTTTCGGCCAGCGCGGTGTTGCCGGCGTGCAGCCAGATTTTTCCGTGGTGCCCCTCGGGCATGGCCTGGATGGCGTTGATGATGAGATTCTGGAAAACCTGCAGGATCTGCGCATGGTCCACGAGCACGGGTGCGACATCGGGCGGCGCGTCGATGGAAATCTGCACGGTGGCGCCGGCGGCGGCGAGGCGCGCGGCCTCGATGAGGATGTCGCCGGCGGCGACGACGTTCTTGGCATGGGTGCCGCCCTTGGCGAAAAGGAGGAGCTGCTTGGTCAGGGCCTTGGCCGCAAGGCAGGCCTTTTCGCTGTCGGCCAGCCCCGACGAGTCGCGATTGTCCTTGGCCAGGGAAACGCCGCCGAGGATCGTGGTCAGCAGATTATTGAAGTCGTGGGCGATGCCGCTGGCGAGGACGCCGAGCGATTCGAAGCGGTTGGCCTTGACCAGCTCGTCCGGCGTGAGGGTGAGTTCGTCGGGATTGCGAAAGACAAAAATGACGCCCTGCGCCTTGCCGGTGGCGTCGGCGGCCTGGCGGCCGGTCCAGACGATGGGCACGGGCGCCGCGCCTTCCAGGGCCGGAACCAACGCGTGATTCGTGACCGGGCCGAACGGCTCCTCGGCGGCCAGGACGCGCTCCAGCGCATCGTCGAAGGGGCCGGGCTCCTCCCGAGAGGTAAGGCGGAAAACGTCTCCCAGTGCCAGGCCGCGCGCATTTTCGATGGTGTAGCCGGTGAGCTGGGCGGCCTTGGGATTGAGATAAAGGATTTTTCCGCGCGGATCGGTGACGAGCAGGGCTTCGGCCATGATGGCGAGCGTTTCGGCGAGGAGGGCGGGGGGCAGGGGAACGTCGCTGGCCGCCAGCGCATCGGTGGGCAACTCCGTGTGAAAGCCGACCACGCGCTGCAGCTCGCGTTCGTGCGAGAGCTGGCGGTGGACCCCGAGCAGCACGGGCAGAAAGCGGCCGTCCTTGTGACGCAGGCGGCCCGGCTCGAGATAGTTCGTCTCGCCGGTGTGGCGCGCGACAAAGAAGGCTTCGAGGCCGTTCTCCGCCTCATCCGGCGGCAGGGCCTGGCGAAACGTCTCGAGGGCATCGAGATTTTCGTTTTCGCCATAACCGAGCAGACGCCGCCAGGCGGGCGAAAGCCAGAAGCGTCTCTGGACGAAATCGAACTCAAACGCCCCGATCGGACCGTCGCCCGCAAGATGGCGCACCCGTTCCTCGCTCGCCAGGGCGCCTTCCTCCTGCTCCTTGCGCTCGGTGATGTCGGCATGCACGCCGACCACGCGTTCGAGCGTCCCGCCTGGACCGA
>DATJYF010000166.1:0-2084 GCA_035499715.1 Opitutaceae bacterium
TCGCGGCCGGCCATCGTGTATCCTCAAAATGTACCAGGGAGTCGGCGCTGTTGCGTCTAACTTGTTGCCCGTGAGTATACTGTCGGGGTTGTCTCGTATACAGGACTGTGTTAGGTATGAACGTCACACGAAATAGCGGTAACTGAAATCGTTTGGCGCAAAGAGATGTCCTGGGAGATTCGTTGAGCGCATCCAATCCGACCGTCGCTGTGCTCGTCACCATGAACACCAAGAGCAAGGAGGCCCAGTTTGTGGCCGACGTGCTGGCCCGCGCGGGGGCCCGCCCGTGGATCATGGACCTTTCCATGAAGGCGCACGACGTGCCCGGCGCCGATCTCACCGGCGCGCAAGTCGCCGCGGCGGCCGGTGTCGATTGGCTGGGCCTCAACGCGCGCAGCCGCCAGGAAGCTGCCGCCGTGATGATCGAAGGCGGCACGCGGATTCTGCTCGAGCGGGTGAGCAAAGGAGAAGTCTCGGGGGCCATCGGCCTGGGCGGCGCCAACGGCACCGATCTGGTCTGCTCGATTCTCCGCGCCCTGCCGTATCTGGTGCCTAAGATCATGGTCAGCGCCGTCGCCGGCACCGCGGCGGTGCAATGGTGCATTGCCGAGAGCGACATCTGCATGTTTCCCTCGATTGGAGACGTCTCGCTCAACCGGGTCACCAAGGTGGTGATGGAAAACGCCGCCTGGGCCATCGCCATGGAAGCCAAAAACTGGGCCGCTCGCCGCGAATCGAAGGCGCACTATGCGCCGCTGATCGCGGTCTCCTCGTTCGGAGGCACGGCGGCCTGTGTCGACAACGTGAGCCAGCGCCTCGAGGCCTTGGACTATGACGTGATTCAGTTTCACGCCTCGGGCGTCGGCGGCAGGTCGCTCGAGCGGCTGGCGTCCACGGGCGATCTGGCCGGCGTCGTGGACGTCACCACCCACGAACTCGCCGATCTGGTGGCCGACGGTGTCTATTCCGCCGGAAAGGACCGGCTCACGGCCGCGGGCGCGGCCGGCTTGCCGCAAGTAATCGTTCCCGGAGCGATCGACCACGTGAACTTCTGGGCCGGGCAGGTGCTGCCCGAGCGCTATCGGGACCGCGAGTTTTTCCGCTACAACGCGCAGAATCTCCTGATGCGCACCAACGCCGAGGAGTTCGAGAAGCTTGGCCTCCTCATCGCGGAGCGCCTTAATGCCGCCAAGGGGCCGGTCCGCGTGCTGATTCCGTACGAAGGCTTCAGCGAACACACCAAGCTCCGCGCCAGAGATCTCGCCGGCAACGACCGCGGTCCCTGGCGACGCCCGGAGGAATACAAGGCGTTCACGGAAACCCTCAGGGCGGGCCTCAAGCCGGAAATCCCACTCGAAGTCTTCCCGCTGCACATCAACGATCCCAGGTTTGCCGAAGCTTGCGTCAACGCGTTTGTCGAAATCGCCAAAATCGCCAAAGTGCCAACTTCAACCCGATGACCAAATTGCCCAGCTCAAATCAAACCGAGATTCCCATCGTTCGCTACAGCACGGACGTGCTCATCGTCGGCGGTGGCGCGGCCGGCACCATGGCTGCTTTCGAGTGCGCCGACGCCGGCGTGCCCGTGATTCAGGTAACCAAGGGCCGAGCCACCAGCGGCACGACCACCGTCGCTCGCGGTGGATTTGCGGCCGCCATGGGAAAGGACGATAGCCCCGAACTCCATCTCCAGGACATCCTCAAATACGGCGGCGAGCTGATCGACCCGGACCTCACCCGCGTCTGGGTCTACGACATCGTGCAAGTGGTCCGCGATCTGGAATCCTGGGGCGCCGACTTCGTCCGCCGCCCAGACGGCGAGCTGGACCTCAAGAAGTTCCCCAGCCACTCCCGCCCGCGCGCCGTCCATAACTACGACTTTACCGGCAACATGATGACCAAGGTGCTGTCGAAAAAATTGCGCGCCGACGCCCGCATCGAGAAGCATTCGATCACCGCCATCATGGACCTCATCCAGCGCGATGGCCGCGTGGTGGGCGCCTGGGGCGTCGATTACCAGCATGGCGCGCTCGTCATTTACACCGCGCAACAGACCATCCTCTGCACCGGAGGCGGCAGCGGCC
>DATJYF010000167.1:0-13187 GCA_035499715.1 Opitutaceae bacterium
CGTCGCGCTCATGGGCCTTTTCCCGCTGCACCGGGCCTTCGGCCTGAAGCGGTATTTCACCGCTACCTACCAGTCGGTCTCCGGCACCGGCGTGGATGCGGTGCAGGAACTCGACGACCAGGTGCGCGCCTACGCGCAGGGCAAGCCGCTGCCGCGCTCGGTCTATCCCTATCAGATCGCGTTCAACGTCATTCCGCAGGTCGACACTTTCGGCGCCGACGGCTACACCGGCGAGGAGTCGAAGATGTTCGCCGAGAGCCGCAAGATTCTCGAACTGCCCGCGCTCAAGGTCTCCGCCACCTGCGTGCGCGTGCCGGTGGTGCGGGCGCATTCCGTCGCCGTCAACGCCGAGTTTGAGCGTCCGGTCAGCGTCGAGGCCGCCCGCGCCGCCATCGCCGCCTTTGACGGCGCGCAACTGGTCGACGATCCGGCCAAGAGCGCTTATCCGACCCCGCTCGACTTCAGCGAAAAGGTGAAGTGCGGCGTCGGCCGCATCCGGCTCGACACCGCGCTCGACAACGGCCTGGCCTTCTGGGTCAGCGGCGACAACCTCTGGAAGGGTGCCGCGCTCAACTCCCTCCAGATCGCCGAGATGATGCACCGCGAGGGCCTGCTCCGGTCCAAGCGCCCGGCCCTGGCGTCGGCCTAGGCGATCAAACCCGCGCCGCCAAACCTCTCCCCGGAATTAAACCTTGTCTCCGCCACCCCGCGTCCGTTTTGCTCGTTTTTCCACTCGGACGCCTAGCTCAGTGGTTAGAGCATCTCGTTTACACCGAGGGGGTCGGGGGTTCGAGTCCCTCGGCGTCCACCAATAAAAAATTTCAAGGGAGATGGTGAAGAAAGCTTCGGATAATTAATCATCGTGCATCGCGCATAAATTATTGCCGGGCCCGGACAGGGAACTTAGCGAGAAGCTGGATACTGAGCCGGAAGACCAATAAGGACGCGATTCTCTGGCGAGAGAGGCGGTCCGAGTGGAGCCGCATCAAAACCATATTTTTCGATATTTGATCCGATGACCCAGGCTGGTATACCAGTCATTCTTCCGAGATCATCTGTTTTTCGAAAAACCTCGGCAGCCGACACCACGTCCAACCGTCTCGACAAGATAAATCCACTACCTGCGTCATTCTCCATATAGCCAATTAAATGAAATTTTGCCCCTGAAGAAGATACATAAATGAAGTAATCTTCAGTGGCTCCAAGATAATTATAAGTACCAGCGGGAACAATGATTTGACTCATTCCAAATACATCTCCTTTTAAGGTAAGTTGCTGCGGCACAATAATTGATTTTGGCGGAGGATTCCAGAGCCAGGGTTTCACCGATGTGCAACCGGCAAGACTAATCAATGACGCGAGCAAAATGTTAAAAAGTAATTTTTTCATTACTGAGCGGTGGGATTTAAGTTCTCGTTCGATAGTGTAACCTGATGAATCGTCAATCTTGCATGTCTCTGCGCGACAACTTGCGATAGGAATGCTTTTTGTCGGGATAGCTTCCAAAGCGGGTGGTCGGAAGATGTCGTTGAATGAATATGAGTAAACGTGGGGAAACAAAAGCGTTTATGCTTTTCTTTTGGGTTCAAGCTTGGTTGATCTCTTGATCCGATTTCCCATGAGACACACCATCTCGGTCCTCGTTGAAAACAAGTTCGGCGTGCTCGCCCGCGTGTCCGGCATGTTCTCCGGCCGCGGCTTCAACATCGACACGCTCAACGTCGCGCCCACGCACGACCCGTCGCTCTCGCGCATCACCGTCGTCCTCAAGGGCGACGACAGCTCGCTCGACCTCTGCATGAAGCAGTTGCAGAAGCTCGTCAACGTGGTCGACGTCGTCGATTTCCACGAAGGCCAGGCCGTCGGCCGCGAACTCGTGCTCGTCAAGGTCAAGGCCGACTCCAAAACGCGCTCCGAGATCATGCAAATCTGCGACATCTTTCGCGCCAAGATCGTCAACGTCGCGCATGACGCCGTCATCATCGAGATGACCGGCGACGATGGCAAGACGGCCGCCTTCCTCGGCCTGATCGAGTCCTTCGGCGTCATCGAGCTCGCCCGCACCGGCCAGCTCGCCTTGAAACGCTGATTTCCCGTGAACCGTGAACCAACAACCGTGAACTAATTTTTTCCCATGCCCGCCAAAGTCTACACCGACCAGGACGCCGATCTCGGCGTTTTCGCCCACAAAACCCTCGCCGTGCTCGGCTATGGCTCCCAAGGCCACGCCCATGCCCTTAACCTCAAGGACTCCGGCTGCAAGGTCATCATCGGCCTTTATCCCGGCTCCAAGTCGCGCGCCGTCGCGGCCCAGCACGGATTCGAAGTCTTCGACACCGGCGAGGCCGTGCGCCGCGCCGACGTCATCATGGTCGGCCTGCCCGACATGAAGCAGGCCGGCGTTTACGAGCAGGACATCGCGCCCAATCTCGCGCCCGGCAAATGCCTGCTCTTCTCGCATGGCCTCAGCATCCATTTCGGGCTGATCAAGCCGCCGGCGAACATCGACGTCATCATGGTCGCGCCGAAGGGCCCCGGCCACATGGTCCGCCGCCTTTACGTCGAGGGCAAGGGCATGCCCGCGCTGGTCGCGGTTGCCCAGGACAAGTCCAAACAAGCCAAGAAGCTTGCGCTCGCCTGGGCCAAGGGCATCGGCTCGACCCGCGCCGGTGTGCTCCAGACCACGTTCAAGGAGGAGACCGAGACCGACCTCTTCGGCGAGCAGGCCGTGCTTTGCGGCGGCGCCAGCGCGCTCGTCCAGGCCGGTTTCGAAACGCTGGTCGAGGCCGGCTACCAGCCGGAAATGGCGTATTTTGAATGCCTGCACGAGCTGAAGCTCATCTGCGACCTGATGTACGAGAGCGGCATCGCCGGCATGCGCTTCTCGGTTTCCGAGACCGCCAAATACGGCGACATCACCCGCGGCCCGCGTGTCATCAACAAGCAGACCAAGGCCGAGATGAAAAAAATCCTGAAGGAAATCCAGTCCGGCAAATTCACCGCCGAATGGGTGAAAGAATACAAGGGCGGCCTGAAAAACTACAAGAAGCTGCTTGCCGCCGGCGAGAAGCATCCGATCGAGAAAACCGGCCAGCGTCTGCGCGGCATGATGCCGTGGATGTCGAAAAAGAACATCAAGGGCGTGCAGGCGGCGTATTGAACTTGATTGAACCACAGAGACGCGGAGAGCACGGAGGATTGATTCTGCGAATCTCTGTGAACTCTGTGTCTCCGTGGTGAAAAAAATCATTTTAGCCACCCGCAAAAGCCCGCTCGCGCTCGCGCAGGCGGCCCTGGTCGCGGCGCATCTGCGCGCGACGCTGGGCGCCGAGACTGAATTGCTCAAGGTCGTCACCACCGGCGACCGGCAGGCGGAGTGGTCGCTCGAGAAGGCCGGCGGCAAGGGACTTTTCACCGCCGAGCTCGAGCAGGCGCTGCAGCGCGGCGACGCGCATCTCGCCGTGCACAGCACCAAGGACCTGCCCGGCGAGATGACGCCCGGCCTCGCCCTCGCCGGCTACCTGCCGCGCGAGGATCCGCGCGACGTGCTCGTCATCCGCGCCGGCCTGTCCGCTCCCGCGACCATTGCCACCGGCAGCCCGCGCCGGCGGGCGCAGATCAAGCTGCTTTTTCCCGGCGCTCAGTTTTCGGAAATTCGCGGCAACGTGGACACCCGGCTGAAAAAAATCGCCGAACGGCACGAGGCCGACGCCACCGTGCTGGCGGCCGCCGGCCTCAAGCGTCTCGGCATCGCCTCCTGGCCGGAGCTTGATTTTCGCCCGCTGGATTTCGCCCGCATGGCCCCGGCGGTGGGGCAGGGAGCGATCGCGGTGCAATGCCGCGAAGCCGATGCGGCGGATTTCGCCGGCGTCTTCGACGCGGCAACGCAGCGCGCGGTCTCGCTCGAGCGCGCCTTTCAGCAAAAGCTCGGCGCCGGCTGCCAGCTCGCCTTTGCCGCGCACGCCACGGCCGACAGGCTTTATTTCTTCCACGAACAAACCGGCCTGCGTACCCTGCCGCTGACGGAGAAGGATTTCGCCGCCCCGGCTGAAACCGCCGTGCGTATCCTAAGATCTTTCGGATTTCAGATTTGAACCACGGAGACACAGAGTGCACAGAGGTTTGCCCTCTATGTCTCGGTGGTTCCATTTAATTTCATGTCTTCAGGCATTGTCTATCTTGTCGGCGCCGGCCCGGGCGATCTCGGGCTCGCCACCTTCCGTGCGCGCGAGCTGATCGCCGCGGCGGACGTGCTGGTTTACGATTATCTGGTTCATCCCGATCTGCTCGGATGGTGCCGCCCCGATTGCGAAAAAATCTACGTGGGCAAGCGCCCGCACCTGCATGCGCTGCCGCAGGAGGAAATTGAAAAGCTGCTGGTGGCGAAGGCGCGCGCCGGCAAGCACATTGTCCGGCTGAAGGGCGGCGATCCGCTGGTCTTCGGTCGTGGCGGCGAGGAGGCGCGCACCCTGGCGAAAAACGGCGTGCCGTTCGAGATCGTGCCCGGCGTCACCGCCGCCCTGGCGGCCGGCGCCTACGCCGGCATCCCGCTCACGCACCGCAACACCAGCTCGGCGCTCATCTTTCTCACCGGCCACGAAGACCCGCAAAAGCATGCGCTGCAAATCGACTGGCGCAGCTACGGCGCGCTGAAAAACGCCACCCTCGCCATTTACATGGGCATGGGCCACCTGCGGCAGATCATGGCCGGGCTCATCGCCGGCGGCTTGTCGCCGGACACGCCCGCCGCCGTCGTGCAGTGGGCCTCGCTCGGGCGTCAGCGCAGCGTCGCCGGCACCGCCGCCACGCTGGCCGATTTGGTCGAAAAAAATCAGCTCGGCGCGCCTGCCATCATTTTTGTCGGCGAGGTCGTGCGCAACCACACCGCGATCGACTGGTTTGAGCACTTGCCGTTGTTTGGCCGGCGCATCGCGATCACCCGCACGCGCGAGCAGGCGAGCGAGCTGCGCGCCAAACTCGAGGCGCTCGGCGCCGAGGTGCTCGAACTGCCGCTCATCCAGGTGGCGAAGAAAATCGATCCACAGACGCGGGACGATGTCTTCGCCGAGTTCGGCAGCTACGACTGGCTCGTCTTCACCAGCGCCAACGGCGTGCGGTTTTTCTTCGACGAGTTTTTCGCCAAATTCACCGATATGCGCTCGCTCGGCCTCATCCGCATCGCCTGCGTGGGCGAGGCCACGGCGACGGCGCTCGCCGCCCTGCATCTGCGGGCGGATCTTGTTCCCGCCACCGCCACCGCCGACGCACTGGCGGACGAACTCGCGGCCACCGGCAGTCTCGACAGCGCCAAGGTGCTGGCGGTCACCGGCAACCTCAACCGCGACACCCTGGTCAAAAAACTTGAGGACGCCCGTGCCATCGTCGATCGCTTTCCCGTTTACCAGACGGAAAAGACCGATCTCGCTGCCGATCCCGCGGCCGAGGATTTCCGCGCCCGCGGCGCCGACGCCATTTTGTTTGCGAGCTCGTCGGCGGTGGAATCGTTCGTCGCCCAGGCGGCGGCGCTGGGCCTGGCAGCGGGCGCCAAACGTCCGCTGGCCGGCAGCATTGGCCCGCAGACCAGCGAGGCGATGAAAAAAGCCGGCCTGCCCGTGGATTTCGCAGCCAAGACACCGGGCTTGGATGCGTTAGTCGAAGCATTAATCAAAAAATTAAAAAATTGAACCGCGGCGACGCGGCGAGCATGGAGCCGGAAATTTTTTTCTCCGTGTCCTTCGTGTCTCTGTGGTTCAAGCTACTTTGATGAAAGTCCCCTTCATCGATCTCGGCCTCCAGCATCGCGCGCTGCGCGAAGAGATTCTGGCCGCGCTGGCCGCGACCTACGATGCCACGCGGTTTATCCTCGGCCAGGAGGTCGAGCAGTTCGAAAAAAACTTCGCCACCACGCTCGGCTATCCGCGGGCGCTGGGCATGAACAGCGGCACCTCGCCGCTGCACGTCGCGTCCGTCTGCGGCGGCATCGGGCCGGGCGACGAGGTCGTCACGACGCCGTTCACCTTCATTTCCTCGGCCTGGGGCATCAGCTATGTCGGCGCCAGGCCGGTCTTCACCGACATCGAGGAGGATACCTACAATCTCGATCCGGCGAAAATCGAGGCTGCGATCACGCCCCGGACCAAAGGGATCGTGGTCGTGCATCTCTTCGGCCAGCCGGCGCGGATGGGCGAGATCATGGCGATTGCGCGGAAGCATGGTCTGTTTGTGGTGGAGGATTGCGCGCAGGCAGTGGGCGCAAACTACAAAGGCACGCCGGTCGGCCTCCTCGGCGACGCCGGCACGTTTAGCTTTTATCCGACGAAAAATCTCGGCGGCTGCGGCGAGGGCGGCGCGTTCGTTTCGCGCCGCGACGATGTCTTCGAAAGGGCCCGGCTCCTGCGCAATCACGGCGCGGCCCAGCGCTATCATCACGACATGATGGGCTTCAACTTCCGCATGGACGGCTTCCAGGGCGCGGCGCTCAACGTCAAGCTGCCGCACCTCGCCGGCTGGACTGCCCGCCGCCGCGCCATCGCCGCGCGCTACCGCGCCGGCATCAAACTCACCGACGCGCGCCTGCCCGCCACGGCCGCCCACGGTGAATCGGTCTGGCACCAGTTCACCCTCCGCCATCCGCGCCGCGACGCCCTGCGTGCACATCTGGCGAAGCATGACGTCGGCACCGACCTGATTTATCCCGTGCCGCTGCACCTCCAGAAAGTCTACGCGCCGCTCGGCGGATGGCGCGGCCTGCTGCCCGTGGCGGAAAGCATCTGCGACACCTGCCTGAGTCTGCCGATTTTTCCCGAGCTGACCGACGCGCAGGTGGACCACGTGATCCACAGCGTCAATTCGTTTTGACCAATGTAAATTCTGTTCCGGCGGCGCAATGCAGGCTGGGCAACGCCCGATTTTTTCCTAAAGGTCACGCATTATGGCGAAGCAAACCACCGGAACGATCGGCATTCTCACCGCCGGCGGCGACTGCCCCGGGCTCAACGCCGTCATCCGCGGCGTGGCCAAGGCGGCGATGCATTACGGGCTCAAGGTCGTCGGCATCCAGGACGGTTTCCGCGGGCTGGTGGAGAACCGCACCACACCGATCGACAACAAGCTCGTCAGCGGCATCCTCACCCAGGGAGGGACTTTTCTCGGCAGCAGCCGCGACCGGCCGCACAAGATGAAAGTCAACGGCCGCACCGTCGACCTGACCGGCGAGGCGGTGAAAACCTACCACAAGCTCAAGCTCGACTGCCTCGTCTGCCTCGGCGGCAACGGCACGCAAAAAAGCGCCTGGCGCCTGCACGAGCGCGGCGGCCTCAACGTCCTGACCCTGCCCAAGACGATCGACAACGACGTCGCCGGCACCGACATCACCTTCGGCTTCGATTCCGCCATGGCCATCGCCACCGAGGCGATCGACCGGCTGCATACCACCGCCACCAGCCACCAGCGCGTGATCGTCTGCGAAGTCATGGGCCATGACGCGGGCTGGCTCTGCCTCGGCGCCGGCATCGCCGGTGGGGCGGACGTCGTCCTTATTCCGGAAATTCCCTACGACCTAGAAATCGTCGCGCAGCATCTCCTGCGGCGGCGCCGCGCCGGCAAGCGCTTCTCCATCATCGCCGTCGCCGAAGGCATTATTTCACAGCAAGAGGCCCGCGCCCGCGCCGACGCGCTGCACCGGCCGGGCGGACAGACCGAGGCGTCCGACAGCGTGCCCGGCGCGGTCTATCATGGCATCCATCTCGTGCAGGAGCCGGTGGCGAGCCGCCTGGCCCGGCAGCTGCAGCAGCTCGCCGGGCTGGAGGCGCGCGTGACCTCGCTCGGCCACGTGCAGCGCGGAGGCACGCCGACCGCTTTCGACCGCCTGCTCTGCACCCGCCTGGGGACGAAGGCGGGCGAACTGCTGGCGAAGAAGCAGTACAATATCATGATCGGGCTGAAGGGAAACGACTGTGTGCCGGTGCCGCTGCAAAAGGTCGTCGGCATCAAGCGCGTGGTGCCGGTCGATCATCCCTGGATCAAGACCGCGCGCCTTGTCGAAACCTGCCTGGGCGACGAGGATTAGCCTTTAAAAAACGCAAAAGCATGCCGGCACAGGCCCGCGCTCACCGGCAGATTCTCCGTGCGCTGCGCCGTTTTCCGATTAGAATCCGCCGCATGATCGACGGCATCCGGTTCAAAGTCTGCGGCCTCACCTCGCTGGTCGACGCCGAGTTTGCCGACCGCTGCGGCGCGGACTATCTCGGATTCATTTTTTATCCGCAGTCGCCCCGCGCCATTTCCCTGACGCAGTTTCGCGCCATGCAGACGCAACTGCCGCCGCGCAAAAAGGTCGCCGTAAGTGTGGAACCGTTGCTCCAGGACCTGGTGACCCAGGCCGCCGCCGGCGCCGATTTTTTTCAGATTCATTTTTCCCACGATACACCGCTGGAGAAGATTCGTGCCTGGTCGCAGACCGTCGGTCCGCGCAAGCTGTGGCTCGCGCCGAGGCTTCCGCCGCACTTCGACGTGGCCACGGCCTGGCTGCCGCTGGCCGACACCTTCCTGCTCGACAAGTTCGATGCTGAAAAATTCGGCGGCACGAGCCAGACCGGCGACTGGGACAAGTTCTCCCGGCATCAACTGGCGCACCCGCGCCACACCTGGATTCTCTCCGGCGGTCTCGGCCCGGACAACATCGTCGCGGCGCTGGCGAAGAGCCGGGCGCGTTTTGTCGACGTGAACAGCGGCGTCGAATCCGCGCCGGGCGTGAAGGACTTCGAAAAGCTGAAGAAATTCGTCGTGCGGTTACACGAACGCGAAAGCTAGTGCGCCTTCGTGTTCGAGCAGGCGGCGCTTGAGCTCGGTGCCGTAGCCGAAGCCGGTGAGCGAGCCGTCCGCCCCGATCACGCGGTGGCAGGGAACGATCACGCAGATGGGATTCGTGCCGTTGGCCCGGCCGATGGCGCGCGGCGAGCTTCCGAGCTCGCGGGCGATTTCGCCGTAGCTGCGCGTTTCGCCGAAGGGAATCCGGCGCAGTGCGGCCCAGACGCGCTGCTGGAACGCCGTGCCGGCCGGGGCCAGCGGCAGGTCGAAATCGCGGCGCTGCCCGGCAAAATAGGCGATCAGCTGCTCGCGTGCCGCCGCCGTGCAGGCGTCATCGGCTTTCAATGGGGGCGAGTTCAGAAACGACTGCAGCCGGTCCGTATCGCCGAAGGCGGTGGCGACGACCGCGCCGGTGTCGTCGACCGCAACCGAAAATTTGCCGAATAAGGTGGAAAAAGATGAGCAGGGAAGATTCATGGAGCGGGTTGGTTCAATTGCCAGAGGTGAATGGTCGCAAGACTGCGATAGGGTGAAAAGACCGCCATGAGGCGGCGCGTGGCGTCGAGATCGGGACGTTCGTCGAGCTTGAACAGCGATTGCAGGCCGCTGGTCACGCCGGTGTCGCCCAGCGGCAGGCAATCGGCAAAACCGAGCGAACGCATCAGCAGATAATTCGCCGACCACGCGCCGAGCCCGTGCACGGCCAGCAGCGTGCGCTCGGCCCGCGTGGCCGACATGGTTCGCAGCGCCTTGAGGTCGAGGCCGCCTTCCGCGACGAGACGAGCCGCGCCGATGATGTAGGCGGCCTTCTGCCGGGAAAACTGCAGCGGCAGCAGATCCGCCGGTTCGAGGCGGGCGACGTCTTCCGGCGTCGGCGGCGCGTACAGTCCTTCCGCCAAAGGCCGGCTGGCCCGTTCGATCAGGCGGCGTTTCAACACGCAGGCGAAAGCGAAGTTGATCTGCTGCCCGATGATGCACCAGAGCAGACCGTCGAAGACCGAAGGCGTCTGGCTGATGCAGAGCCCGGTGCGGCCGGCGACGAGACGCGCGAGGCCGAGCCGCCGGGCGAGGCGGGCAAAAGCGGCCCCGTCCTGGTCGAGGCCGAGCCGGCTGACGACCACAGCGTGAGCCTCCCAGGCCGAACCGGCGGAGATTTCCGCGCGGACGGTTTCCGGTGAAAGCTGCAATTTGAGCAGCACCGGTTCGCAGTCCAGCTGCACCGCCGCGGTATAAACGTCACCCTCCAGCCGCTCGGTCAGGCTTTGCGGATCGCGGCCAAGCATGCGCCGCAAATAGGGCAGGGGATAGCCGGGCGGCAGCGCGAGTTCGAACGAACGCACCGGGCGCAGATCGCGATAGGCGGCGGGGGTGAGGCCATTGTATTGGCGGAAATGCTCGTGAAAAACGGAGAGCGAGGCGAAGCCGGCCGTGGCGGCAACCTCGGCAAGACCGGCGTCGCCGGAACGCAGTTGTTGCTTCGCAAATTCCAGTCGCGCGCGCAGGAGCAGATCGGCGGGCGTGGCATGGTAATGCTGGCGGACGAGTTCGAACAGCCGGGTTGCGCCGAAGCCGGAGCGCCGGACCATCGCCCGCGCGTCGCTGAAAGCCGCGGGATTGGCCCGGACCTCGGCCACGAGCGATTCGATGGTTTCCAGCACCGGGTCGGCGCCGCGGGCAAAATCATCCGGGTGGCACTTCCGGCAGGCCCGCAGGCCGGCGGCGCGGGCGGCCTCGACGGTCGGGAAGAAGCGGACATGCTGCGGCTTCGGCTTGCGCGCCTTGCACGAGGGCAGGCAGTAGATGCCGGTCGTGCGCACGCCGACGAAAAACCGGCCGTTCCAGTTCGCGTCGCTGGCCAGGAAGCGGTCGTACATCGTGGCATGGGTCATGCGCATGCCACGAACCTAGCACAGGTTGCCGGACCTGTCGTCCGGATTTCTCCGGCGCAATTTTATCCGGCCGGAGGATCGGAGCTGGCGGCTCGACAGGCGCGGAAACGCGCGCAAAATGAACCCATGCCCACGCTCTACGAAAACCTCCGCGCCCACATCGTCGCCGCCATGAAAGCGCGCGACAACGCCACCGTCACGGTGTTGCGCACGGCCGACGCCGCGATCAAGCGCGCCGAAATGGACCAGAACAAGCCGATCGACGACGCCCTCGTCATCGCCACGCTGCGCAAGGCGGTCAAGAATCTGACCGACGCCAAGGCCGAGTTCGAGAAGGGTGGGCGGGCCGACCTGGTCGCGGCCAACGAGGCCGAGATCCGCATCCTGGAAAAATACCTGCCGCAGGGGCTCGACGCCGCCCGGCTCGAGGCGCTGATCACCGGCGCGATCAAGGAAACGGGCGCCCAGTCGAAAAAGGAGATGGGCCGGGTCATCGGCGCGCTCAAGAAGCACCCGGAGGCGGCGCTGATCGATTTTTCCGCCGCGAGCAGGCTCATCTCCGCAAAACTGCCGTGACCGCCGGCGCACGGTCGCCGCGGCGGCCGGCCCGTCGCAAAACCGGCTCGCTGACGAGCAGGCATTCCAGGCCGAACGGCAGGTAGCCGGCGTAGCCGAGCAGGGGCATTTCAAAAACATGCCAGCGGTCCGCGTAGGGCACGGTGTAGATCCATTTCGCCGCGCTGTGCACATTCCATAGCTCCCAGAAAAAACCGCAGATCAGCGCCGCCACCGCCCACGTCGCCGTGCGGCGCCAGTCGCCCGCCGCGACCTCGGCTCCCGGTCCCGGCCGGCCCGCCGCGATGCCTTCCCCCACCGCAAGCAGCAGCGGAGCCGCCCAGATGGCGGGATAAAATTGTTGCGGCTGCGCGCCGGTCAAAACCAGCGCCGCCGCCGAGGCAAACAGGAGCAGCCAGCCGGTGGCGCGCCAGCCCATCCAGCGCCAGGCCGGTCCCGCGGCGCAGCGCGCCTGCCAGCGCGGATGCGCATCCAGCCATTCGCTCACCGCCGACACCGCCGGCAGGACGGTGGAGAAACAGAGCGTGGCGTTGGCCGCGTAGGAGGCCGGCCCGAAACCGGCCACGCCGAGATAGTGCCAGTTGCGGACAAAACGGTTCAGCCATTCGAACATCCACCAAAACGCCGCGCTGGCGGCGAACAGCGCCAGCCAGGTTCCCGGCGCGCACCGCATCAGGCAGGTGCCGGCGCGCCGCTGCGTCAGCGCGTTGACGCTGACGATGAAACCCAGCCAGAGCGGAAAAAACGTGTAGCGTTGCGCCGGCGCGAACCACGAAAAACGGGTCCACGCCAGGATCCACCATGCCGCGGTCCACGCCAGCGCCGCCCAGCCCCATCGTGGAAATGGCCCGCGCACCGACGGCTTCGCCGGCGGTCCAGGCGGCATGGCCGGCCCCGGCGCGCCCCGCCGCCCGAAGATCCACGGCGCAAAAATTGCGGAAAGCGTGGCCACGATCGCCACCGCCGCCGCCCAGGAAAAGCGCGGATAGTCCGTCGGGATCTTCAGCGGCGGAGGGAACTGAAAAATTTCGCCCAGATCCCGGCCGCCGAGCCATGCGCCGGCCAGCGGCAGGGCCGCCACCGCCGCCAAAATAGCGCATGTCCTTTCCGCACCGCGTCTGTCTATGTCCGGCATGATTTGAAATTTTCTTAGACATTCCTCGCGACTGGACCGCAGGCAAGACATCCGCGAACTCGTGCGTGCTCGCCGTGGCCTGGGTAGAAGGTGTTTTTGCCGTCTTTTCCGGCAAAAAATGGCGCGTTTCGGTCAAAATATGCTGAGCGAAAGCGGCGCCGGGCGGTTAAGATCAGGCCCATTCTTTCTTCCCATGGCCACACTATCCGATCGCCTTTCTGAAAATATCGCCGGCGCTTACTACGTCGACTCCTCCTGCATCGATTGCGACCAATGCCGCGTCATGGCGCCCGATTTCTTCGCGCGGAGTGACAACGGTTTTTCCTTCGTGAAACGCCAGCCGGCCACGCCCGAGGAGGTCGCCATGGTGGACGAGGCAATGAACTCATGTGCCACCGCCTCCATTGGCAAAGAAGGAGCCTGAGCGGCAGCTTCCTGCAACGACGCCTGCTCGGCCCGGCGCGCAGCCGGCGCATGCTGGTCACGCTGCACAATCATCGCATCCTTGAGATTTCCGCGCGGCGGCGCAGCGTCTCCCAACGTGCGCGACGCGAAGAGGCGCGTCTGTTTTTAACCTGACGCAGGCCGGGCGAGAATGCCTCCGGCATCGGCGCGATCCGCCAGATCGACTTCGTAAAAACCGGAAGGGCGCTGTTCGTGAAGATTGCAAATTGTCTGCGTTAACTGCTGCGGGCAAATTTGTTAGAATTTTTTCGGCGCGTTTCCCGTCTGTCAGGCCGCGGTAAAACTGCGCGGCGGGTTTCCCGGCGATTGACTCG
>DATJYF010000168.1:0-5636 GCA_035499715.1 Opitutaceae bacterium
GCGCGGCCGCCGGCGGATTTACCACGGTCGTGTGCATGCCTAACACCTCGCCCGTCGCCGATAACGCCGGCACGATCCAGTTGATTAAGGATGTCGTCGAGCGCGACGCCGTCGTGAAGGTGCTTCCGACCGGTTGCATTACCGTCGGCATGAAAGGCGCGGCACTCGCACCGATCGGCTCGCTCAAGCGCGCCGGCGTCGTCGCCATCACCGACGACGGCCAGTGTGTGCAAAACAACGAACTGATGCGCCGCGCCGTCGAATACGCCAGGATGTTCGACCTGCCGGTCATGGACCACTGTCAGGACGACTCGCTCACGCACAACGCCGTCATGAATGAAGGGGTGATGTCCACGCACCTGGGATTGCGCGGCTGGCCCCATGCCGCCGAGGACATCATCGTGGCGCGCGACGTCATTCTCTCCGAATACACCGGCGCGCACATCCACCTGCAGCATATCTCCTCGAAGTTCTCCGTCGAGGTCATCCGCCGCGCCAAATCCCGTGGGGCGCGCATCACGGCCGAGGCCACGCCGCACCATCTCACCCTCACCGACGCCGCCCTCGCGACCTACGATACGAATTTGAAAATGAACCCGCCCCTGCGGACCGAGGCCGACCGTCAGGAGATTCTCGCCGGCTTGCGCGATGGTACGCTCGACTGCATCGCCACCGACCACGCCCCGCACCGGCCGGACGAAAAGGACCGCGAATTCGACTACGCGCCATTCGGCATCATCGGCCTCGAAACCGCGCTGCCCGTCTGCCTCGGCGTCCTGGTCGGGCAAAACAAGTTCAAGCTTCCGTTCGTCATCGACCTGCTGACGCGCAAACCCGCGCAGATCCTGAAACTGCCCGGCGGCACGCTCGCGCCCGGCGCGCCCGCCGACATCACGCTCTTCGACCCTGGGGAAAAATGGCGCTACGACGCCGCGGCCGGCTTCAGCAAGTCGAGCAACTCCCCCTGGCATGGCCAGACTCTCACCGGCCGCGTGAAAACCACGATCGTCGGCGGCCGGGTCGTCTTCAACGGCGGCAAATTCACCGCCTGACCGGCGCGACACGCTCTTTGCGAAATTTTGGCTTCGGCTGGAGCGCCGGTCCGTTCAGGATAGGGTCTCCACATGCCCGAACACCTCACGCCCGCCCTCGCCGCCGCCTATGCGGCCGAAATTCTGTTTTTTTTCGCTGGTCTCGTGGTGTGGTGGCGTTTCGCCCTCCGACCGGAGGCAAGGCGGCAGTCCGCCCGGCTGGAGCCCTGGGCTATTTCGCCCAGCGAATTTCTCGCCTGTGCCGTCCTCGTCATCGGCGGCGGGTATCTTTTCCTTCTTCTGGTCCACACTCTCGTCGAACCTCATCTGCGCGGACTTCCGGCCAACGATGACACCCGCACCATTGTTTATAACGTCGTTTTCCAGGCCGGACTGTTTCTCGGCCTGGCCGGCGCGGCGGGCTTCGCGGCCAACCGCGACACGCCCGCGGCCGCACCCGGCGCCCTTTCCGTGCCGCTCGCCGGCATCCTCACTTTTCTCGCCGTCCGGCCGGCCTCCGACCTGGGGGGAATCGTTTCCGAACAGTTTCTCCGTTTTTTCGGCCTGCCCGCCACGCCGCAGGAACAGATCGAGATTTTCACGCGCCTGCGTTCGCCCGCCCTTTTTGCCGCTTTTTTCACCCTCGCCGTGGTGATTGCGCCCGTGGTCGAGGAGCTGATTTTTCGGGCCGGCTTGTTCCGTTATCTGCGCACCCGTCTGCCCCGCTTGGCCGCGCTGCTGCTCCCGTCGCTGTTTTTCGCCCTCCTGCATATGGACTGGAAAACCCTTGGCGGGCTGGCCAGCCTTCTTCCCCTCACGCTTCTGGCCGTCGTTTTTTCCCTCGCTTATGAGCGCACCGGACGCATCGGCGTCACCATGATCGCGCATGGTCTTTTCAACCTGAACAACATCCTGTTTCTCCTCGCCGGCATGCGTTCCTGACCGTGTCACCCTTTGCTCAAAAAAAATCCGGCTTCGTCGCCGCCCTCGGCGAAAGCGCGCTGCTGGAAAAAATCCGCCGGTGGCTTGGCTCCGTTTCGCCGCCTCCGCCGTCCGGCATGGGCGACGACTGCGCGCTGCTGCCGCCGGCGAAAAACCCCCAGCTCATCACCACCGATCCAGTCATTTACGGCCGGCATTTTGACGACACTGTGCCGCCGGCCGGCGCGGGCGAAAAGCTGCTCAAGCGCAACCTCAGCGACCTGGCGGCGATGGGCGCGCGGCCCACGACGGCGGTGCTCGCGCTCACCCTCGATCCGCGCGTGAGCGTGCGCTGGCTGGAGCAATTTTACCGCGGCCTGGCGGCCGCGGCCCGGCGCTGGCGGGTCCGGATCGTAGGCGGCGATGTTTCCCAGGCGGAGAATTTCGTCGGCGCCTATCTCACCCTGCTCGGCGAGGCCGCCGGCCCGCGCGTGGTCACGCGCCTGGGCGCGCGCGCGGGCGACGCGATCTTCGTCACGGGCGAGCTCGGCGGCAGCCGGCTCGGCCGGCACTGGCGCTTCACGCCGCGTCTGGCCGAGGGCGCCTGGCTGGCGCGCCGGCCGGCGGTGCGCGCGATGATGGACGTGAGCGACGGGCTGGCCAAGGACCTGCGTGCGCTCACCCCGCCCGGCACCCGGCCGGCGCTCGACGCCGCGGCCGTGCCCGTCAGTGCGGCAGCGCGGCGGCTGGCCACGCACACGGTGCAATCGCCGCTGCAGCACGCGCTCTGCGACGGCGAGGATTACGAACTGGTTTTTGCGCTGGCAGCCGGCGCCGACCACACGGCGTTCGAGCGCGCCTGGCGGCGCGCCTTCCCGCGCACCCGCCTCAGCCACATCGGCTTTTTCGCCAAGCGGAAAAATTTTCCGGCCGGCGCGCTGCGGCTGGACCACTATCACGGTTACGAGCATTTGCAGGCATAGTCATCGCATGACCGTTTTTGAAAAACTCCGCGCCGGCGTCGTCACCGCCTCCGCCGACGAAACGCGCCGGCTCGCCGCGGAATTCGCCGCCGCGCTGCCGCCGGATGCCACGGTCGCGCTGCACGGCGATCTCGGCACGGGCAAGACCACCTTCGTGCAAGGCCTCGCGCGCGGCTTCGGCCTCGACGAAGCCGTGACCAGCCCGACGTTCACGATTTTCGCCCTCCATCGCGCGCCCGACCGCACGCTCGTGCACCTCGACGCCTACCGGCTCGACGATCCGCGCCAGATCGAGGCGCTCATGCTCGACGATTTTCTCACCAGCCCGTGGTGCCTGGCCGTCGAATGGCCGGAAAAAATCGCCGCCTGGCTTCCCGACCGCGCGCTGCACGTCTCCCTCCGGATCGAGGCGGACGGAAAACACGCCATGAGGTTAAGCTGATGGTGCGACGCCTTCCGACGCCGGCGGCTCGGACGCGGCGGACGGGGCTTCAGACCCGGCTGCCGGCTCCGCTGGCGAATGTTCGGTCCCGTTTTCGGATGCCTCGGCTGGCGCCGGCGGTGGTTCGGCCACGGCGGCTTCGGAGGCTGGTGCCTCGGGGAAATTCTCGGGATCGACTTCGGCGGCTTCGGCTTCCTTTTTGCGGGCCTCGGCCACGGGCGGCGGGGCGAAAAGGCGGCCGTCGATGAACTCCGTCACGTAACCCTCGGTCACGAGCCAGCGCAGATCGCCCTGCAGGCGGGAGAGCTTTTCGCGTTGTTCCGGGGTGAGCTCGGGCGGTGGCGCGGCCACGGTGGATTCCGGAGCGGGCGCTTCCGGAGCGGAAGCGGGCGCCGGCGGCGCGCCTTCCGCGGCCTTGGCCGCGGGCAGGGCGAAACCGAGTAATTTCTCCGGAAGCTCGCTGGCCCGGATCATGGGATGCGCCTCGATGAAGGTGATAAGCGCGCCGATGCTTTCGGCAAAAACCTGGCCGGGGATGCGGAACTTGCGCTTCACCGCGCAGACGTAGCTGACGCCCTTGGAGCCCTTTTTGAAAATGGTGAAGCCCTCGCGGCGAAGGCGGCCGCGGAGGCCGTTGGCGGTATCGAGCGGGAAGCGGCGCTGGCGTTCGAGCTGGCCCTCGAGGGCCCGGCGGATTTCGCCGGGCGGCAGCGTCTCGAGGGACTTGCCGTGGAAGCGCGCGTGTTCGACGATGCGAAAAACCCTGTCGCGCGCTTGCGAGAGCAGGTAGGCGCGGGCTTCCTCGAGCGTGTCGAACGTGATCGCCGGCGGCGCGACGGGCGCGGCAGTTTCGGCGGGGGGCGCGCCGTTGTCGGACGGGGCTTCGGCCTCGGGCGGCGGCGCAGCCTCGGCCGCCGGGGCGGCAGGCTTGGCGGCTTCGGCCGGGCGCGCGGCCTTCCAGGTGTAGCGCGTGGCTTTTTTCATCTTTTCCAGCCACTGGTTGATGAGTTCGGGATCGCGGACCGACTCGATGCGTTCACGGAATTTCTCGAACGGCATGCGGTTGGCGCGCGCGGCGTGGTGTTGCTGGAGAATCTGGTTGTAACGGTGGTAATTGGGCGGGCCGAGCAGCTCGCCGGTGAGCGTGCAGCGGTTGATGACCTGGAAATTTCCCTTGGGCGGATCGACTTCGACTTCGGCCAGATCGTAGAACTTGTCGAGGTGGCGGCTGAGGACATGGGCGATCGCGGACTCCTCGGTTTCGAACGGCAGGCCGTCCGGCAGACACAAGTAGATCGGCTCGGGTTTGGCGGGGGGCGTGGCCGGGGCGTCGGGCGGCGCGCTGCCTTCCGGCGCAGCCGGCTGGCCCGGCTTGCGCTGCACCACGGCGACGAAGCGTTCGTTTTTGGCCAGAATCGTGCGCGCGATTTCGAAAAGCTCGAGCGTGCGGCAGGAGGCGCGGATGGTCTTGGCCAGCGCGGAAAAGCTCACGTCCTCGGGATAAAAAGCGATGCTGAAAAACGGGCTTTCGTAGGGAGGGCGCAGCGCCTCTTGTCCGCCGCGGGAGGCATACGGCCGGGCTGGCCGGCCGCCGGGGCGCTCGCCCCGCTCGCCGCCATAACCTTCGCGAACCTCGCGGCGCGGACCGCCGTGGAAATCACGGTCGCGGCGGGGCGGACGATCGGCCGGCGTCCGGTTCTCGGGCGCGGGAGGCTCGTTGCCGCCGGCCGGGGCGTCGCCGGGCGCGACGGCCGGCTTGCGAAACGTGCGGCGGTCGCGGCGCGATTCGACGCCGCCTTCACGCGGCTGGCCTTCGCGGCGGGGACGGTCTTCGCGTCGATCACGCGAACCGGCACGGCCCGCAGGATCGGCTTTGTCCTGCGTCCACTGCGTGCCAAAGCTGAAGCCTTGGAGCTGTGTCAGATCGATCTTGTTGAAATCCGGGGCGGGATTTTCCTTGGCTGAGGTGTCGTCCATGAAGTCGGCGAAGCGGGTCGGGGCCCGCGAAAGAGTTGGGCAAAAGAAGGGATATAATCTCCGCGGGAAGCAAGGCGTGGCAAGCGATTTCACCCCCGCTGTTCACCCTACCCCGGGCGCTCTCGTCGGCGGGAAGCGGAACGGTCACATAAAATTAACCCGAACGCCTCATTTCTTCCCGTTCTGGCCGCGGCCACGCAGGGCCAGCCAGAGCATCCACAGGCCGAAGACGAGCAGGAAGAGGCCCCAGTAGAGGTCGATGTTGATGCCCAGCGACTTCGC
>DATJYF010000169.1:0-7956 GCA_035499715.1 Opitutaceae bacterium
CTTGCCGTGGGCCAGCGCGTCGCTGAAAATCACCAGGGCGGTGGTGTGCACCATGATCACCGCCTCAGAGATCGCAAGATAGAGGGGAAACGGAATCTTGGCCAGCCCCAGCAGGTAATTCTGCAGGAAAAAAGGCGGGCCGGGAGTGATGCGGAGCAGCAGCGTGATCTCGAATTGGTCCGACCGCGACACCTGCGGCACCTTGTAGCCGTAGCGCGTGACGAGTTTTTCCAGCCAGGGGCGCAGCCAGCACCGCGCCAGCCAGTAGGTCAGGGTGATGTTGACCAACAGGCTTGCCGCGCTCGCCGCCAGCACGCCACCGAGTCCGAGCTGGGCTCTGAACGCCGGGCCGACCGTCAGGGTGAAGCCGAGAAACGGCGCACCCACCGCCGGCAGCACGGCCATGGCCGCAAAAAACGCCAGCGGCCCGGCGGCGGCGATGCGGCCCATCGTTTGATTGAACCAGGCTTCCGCTTCGCGCAGATTGATCCCGCGCAGCACAAAACAAAGGATCACCAGCGCCACGAGCCCGGCGATCAGGGCAATCTTGAGCAAGCGTGAACGGGGGAATCGCGGTGGCGAAGGCTCCATCCCGGCACGATGTCCGTCCGCGCGCGCCACCGTCAAGGTCGGAAGCCGCGCTTGCCGGGCGGGCTCCGGATCATTTTCATGCCTTGTCGCGCATGCGCTCCGTCACTTTCGCCCAAAGCCTCACGCGCGTGCTCTGCATACCGGGCTGCGCCGGCCTGGCTGTACTGACCCTCGCCGACAAGAGCGCCACGCTCATGTATGCGTGGCCCTGGTGGTTGCTCTTCTGGTTCATTCATCTGGCGCCGGCGGTCGCGTTGGCGGTGCGCGCAGTCTTTGACCGTCGCCCGCTGGCCCTGCCGCCGGGCGGCTGGCTGTGGCTGCCCGGGCTGCTGGCCGCCAGTGAACTCGCCGCCGCTCTGGCCAGCCCCTTTCGCGCCCAGAGCCTCCTCGCCGCCGCCACTCCGCTCGCCGCGCTCGCGACCTTTTTTCTCCTCTACGACTGGCTGCAGGGCGCGACGGATCCGTCCGCCGCGCGCCCGGCCCGGCTTGAGCGCGCGCTCGGCTGGTTTTTTCTCGCCCTGCTGGCCGACAGTCTTGGCCTGTGGCTGGGCCGTGACATCGTTCCGGCCCTGCGGGGCCCGCCGGGCGACGCGCCGTACCATCTTCTGAATCTGCGCAACGATCACCCGCTGGGCCATTCCAACTACACGGCCGGCCTCGCCGTGTTCATGCTGCCGTGGCTCGCGGCCCGCGCCGCGCACACCCGCGGCCGGACACGAATCGGCTGGGCCGCGGCCGTGGGATTGGCGCTGGTCGCGCTTTTCACCAGCGGCAGTCGCGGCGGAATGATCGGTCTGGCCGCGGTCCTGCTCGCCCTGCTCGTCCTGAGCTGGCGACGCGGAGTCGTGCAATTGCGGCAGGCGATGCTGCTCGCCGCGGTCGCGGTACTCGTCGCCGCCGGCCTGACCCTGAGCAATCCCCGCATCCGTGGCCTGCTCGGGCGGGACGCCGCGCCCGGGCCGCCCGACGGAAGCGTGATCCAGCGCTCCGCCATGCTTGCGGCGGGATGGCGCATGGGCGCCGATCGTCCCTGGCTGGGCTTCGGGCCGGGGGTCACGCCCCTGGTCTACCCGCGCTATCGGGCAGGCCTCGATGGCGGAGTGGCGACCGCGCTGCAGTTGCATTGCACTCCGGTGCAGCTCTGGGCCGACACCGGCGCGCCGGGCCTGCTCTGCGCCCTCGCGTTTGCCGCGCTGGTCGCGGGCGCGATCTGGAAAAATTCCGCGTCCGCCGCGTCCGGCCTCGCGCTGCTCGGCTATGGAGTTTTCGCCTTGACGGATTTCCAGCTCGATGTGCCGGTGTTCGCCTTTCTGCTCGCGGCGGGCGCCGCGGCCTGCGCACCGCCGCCGGCGGCACGCGCTGCTCCGCGGGCTCGCCACGGACTGGCGCTGGCGGCGCTCGGCGGCACGGCCCTGATCGCCGTGCTCGGCCAGGGCAATCCCGCGCCCGCCCTCAATGTCGAGGCGCTCGCGATCGGCCGCGATCCGGCCCGGGCCGGCCGCGCCATCGACCTGCTGCAGCAATCGCTGGCGCTCAATCCCGACCAGGGCATCGCCCAGTTCAACCTCGGCTGGCTGCTGGTGGTGCGCGATCCGCCTGCCGCGGAACGCCATTTCCTCGCCGCGGCGCGCCTCTGGCCCGACAAAGGCGGCGTGTATTTCGGCCTTGGGCTCGCCCGCTTGAACCAGGATCGTCCGGCCGAGGCGGCGCGGGCCTTCGCCTTGGAATGCGTCAATGATCCGAGCTTTGCCGTCTCACCGTGGTGGCGCGTGCCGGCCCTGGCCGCGTTGCGGACGCCCACGGCCGCGGCGGTCGCGCAAATCTATCGCGAGCTGGCGGCGCGCCTTCCGCCCGGCCACTGGCCCGGTTCGGAGGTGCGCTATGCGGTGGCCCTCGGGGCCTGGCTGTCCGGGTCGCAGACCGGCCGCGAGGTCGCCGCCTGCGCGACGACGGCGCGGCGCCGTGATTTTTTCCAGCGCGATCCCGCGCCCGCCGTGCTCCTGGCCGCGGCCGCGCGCCCCCTTCGCTACGAAGAGCCGGGTTATCCGGTGGTCATGCGCGACCCGGATTTGCCGCCGCCGGTGGACCTGTTTGACGCCCAGGAGAATGCTCTCGCCGCCGGTGAGTTCGCATTTCTTTTTCCCGCCAAAGGCTGGCTGCCTTCGCCGCAGCTCCTTGAATTTCTCGACAATTCCAAGCCGCCGCAAAGATAATCCCGCCGTGCCGCGCGCCGCCTCCAACAGCTTCCGCGAGACGTTCGTGCCCCTCGCCCTTCTCGCCGGCGACACCCTCTTCACGTTCGCCGGCCTCTCGCTCGGCTATGTGTTGCGGTACGCGTCGCCGCTTGGCCGGCTCGGGCTCGCGGTGCCGAACGCCACCTTTGTGCGGTACCTGCCGCTGTTGTCGCTCGGCGTGGCCCTGCTCGTCGGCACGTTTGCCCAGCTCGGCCTTTACGACAGCCGGCAGCTCCTGCGCCGCTACCAAAATCTCGGCACCATTCTCAAAGGCGCGGCCTTCTGGCTCGCCGCCTACCTGGGCGTCTCGCTGGTCCTCAACTTCAATCCGCCCATCTCGCGCCTGTTCGCGCTCATTGCGTTTTTTTGCGTGGTGGGCTTGCTCGGCCTCTGGCGCGCGCTGGCGCATTTCATCCTGACCCGCCCCGGCCTGCGCGTCCGCCTGCAACGTCGCGCGGCGCTGCTCGGCTGGAATGACGAGTCCCGCACCCTCGCCGCCGCCCTGACGCAGGATTCGGCCCACCCGCTGACCCTGGCCGGCATCATCACCTTTGCCGGCGATCTGCCGGTGGCGATGAAAAACTGCCGGCGCCTCGGCGACAGCACCGAGCTCGACCGGATTTTTTCGCGCGAAAAAATCGACCTCCTGATCGCCACGCGGCTCGATCTGCCGCCCGGAGAAGTCCAGCGTATGGTCGAAAGTTGCGAGCGCGCCTACATTGAATGGAAAATCATGCCGACGGCGTTTCCCATTTTTCTCAGCGGCCTGCGCCTGCAAACCATCGGCCGTCTGCCCGTGCTGGGCGTGGAGGAGCTCGCCATCACCAAACTGTTCAACCGCGCGCTCAAGCGCGTCGCGGACGTGGCGGGCGCGCTCGCCGGCCTGGCGCTTTCCGCGCCGGTGATCCTCGTGCTGGCCGCCCTGATCAAGCGCGAGTCGCCCGGCGGCCCCGTGTTTTTCCGCCAGACGCGGATCGGCGCCGGCCACCAGCCGTTCACGCTTTACAAGCTGCGCAGCATGACGCCCGACGCCGCCGCGACCGATGCGACGCACCAGAGCACGCCGCGCAACGATTCCCGTCTCCTGCGCCTCGGCGGGTGGATACGCCGCTGGAACCTCGACGAGCTGCCGCAATTCTGGAACGTCCTCCGCGGCGACATGAGCCTGGTCGGCCCGCGTCCGGAACGCCCTTATCATGTCGAGCAGCTCGCCCACGCCATTCCGCACTACCTGCCGCGCCATCTCGTGAAGCCGGGTATGACCGGCTGGGCGCAGGTCAACGGTCTGCGCGGCGAGAGCGACCTCCCGGCGCGCGTGCAGCACGACATTTATTATATTGAAAACTGGTCGCCCTGGCTCGACCTGCAAATCCTCGCCCTCACTTTCCTGCGCTGGGAAAACGCCGGCTGACACAGCCCGCGCGGCTCACGCTTCCCACTGCACGACGCGGCAGGCCGGAGGCAGCCCGCGCGGCGTTTTTCGCCGCGTTTTGATCCAGACCGGCTGCCCCACCCGCGACAAAACAACCCCATCGCTCTCTTCGTCGCCGTAGGCCCAGCTCCGCGGCCAGTCCACGGTCCGGCCGGCCAGCAGGTCCTCGAGCGCGCGAAGTTTGGCGGCGCCCGCCATTTCGGCGCCGTCGATGATCCCGGCGCATGCGCCATTTTGAAACCTCACCCGCGTCGCCCGCCACAAGGAGATGCCCTGCGCCTCGGCCAGGGGCGCCGCCAGAAAATCGAAGGCCCCCGTGAGAAGCAAAATTTCGCAGCCTTCCGCCCGCCGCTGCACCAATTCCTGCAGGCCTGCCGGCCGCAGCCGCGGCGCGAGCAATCCGGCGTACAGGCGGCGCCCCAGCTCCGACACTTCCGCCGCCGGCCGGCCGCGCAGCATTTGCAGGGCGCGATTTTTCAGGAAACGCGCCGGCACCAGCCGGGCGCGGCGCAGCAGCGCCCAGCCCAAAAGCGCGGGCGCCCGCCCCGGCCGGTGCTGCAACTGCCATTGGAAAAACAAATGGTAGGAATTGCCGCGCAAAAGCGTGCCGTCAAAATCGAAGATCGCCACTTTCATACGGAGGGAGGACGCCGCACCACCCACAGCCGCCGCGCCGCTTCCCGCTCGCCGCTATCGGATGACCAGGGCAGCCGGCGGTTGTGATCGAACAGATAAAAATCCACCACCTTCCATGCCGCCGGCGTCGTCGCTCCCAGCGCCGCGGTGCGCACCTGCGCCGGAGGATTTTTTCCGCCGAGCAAGGCGGCGCGGACCGCCGTGATCGTGCGTCCCGTATCCGCCGCATCGTCGACGAGCAGAACCGCGCGGTCCCGCCATCCTGCGTCCGCCGGCAGAGTCACCCGGCGGGGCGTGGCGCGATGCACGCCGAACCGCTCCTCGGCCCGGCGGAGCGCCCCGCTCGCCCAAGACGGCAAAGCGGCGGCCAGTGGAGCGAAAATCCGTTTTATCCCACGCCCCGGGCGGGCCGCCTCCACCGCGACCGCTTTCAGACCCAATTCCCGGCACAATTCCCAAGCCAGCAACCGGCCGCCCGTTTCCACATAGACGATCAGATCGGGCCGAAACGGCGCGCCGCGCACGCGCTCGGCCAGCTCCCGAGCCAGCGCGGGCAGCTCCGCGAGCGTGACGTCGCCAACCGCCTGGGGCCGTGCACCGGAAGGGATGGGCATGGAAATGGAAGTTCGGACGATTTTCAGCCGGCGAAGCGGGAACGCAAGGGCAAGTCCGGCATCGACACGCGCCGATCATGGGCGATGCTGGTGAAGAAGGCAATGTCCGCTCCAACGCCCAGTATCAGCGTTATTGTGGTGTGCAAAAATCCCGGGCCGCGTCTGCCGGATGCCCTGAACAGTGTCTGGACCCAGCGCGGGATAAACGCCGAGCTCGTGGTCATCGACGGCGGATCGAGCGACGGCTCGCGCGAGTGGCTGGAGTCGCAGGCCGCCCGCATCGCCACCCTCGTGTCCGAACCCGACGGCGGGATTTACGAGGCGATGAACAAGGGCCTGGCCGCCGCCCGCGGCGAGTGGATCCTGTTTCTCGGTTCGGACGACAGGCTGGCCGGCGACAGCGTCCTCTGCGAAGCGGCCGAGTGGCTGAAAGGCCGCGCCGCCGGGGTCGCTGCCGGCGAGGCGCGCTACGACGACGGCCGCGTCTACAAACTTCCCGCCCGGGTGAACCCGCGGGCGCGCAATTTTGTCCACCATCAGGCCACGTTCTATCATCGCGGCCTCTTTGCCGAAAACGGCGCCTTCGACGTCTCGCTCGCGGTGATGGGCGATTACGATTTCAATCTGCGCCTCTGGCAAAAGCGCGTCGACTTCCAGGCCCTGCCGCTGCGCATCGCCGCCTGCGGCACGCGCGGGTTGAGCGACTCCGGCCGCTGGCGCGGCTATGCCGAGGAGATCCGGGTGCGGCACCGTTATTTCGCATGGTGGCGCTGCCTGCCCTGGGATGCGGCCAGCGCGGTCCGCTGGCTGCGCAAGCAATTCGTCCACCTGGCTCAGTCCGTCCGGTCGTAGAGTTCGCGCATCGACACCCAGCCGTGGCGGCGCACGCGATCGAGGTAAATCCCCAGGTTGCCGAGCCGAAACCGCCACCGCGCCGCCCGGCCGCCGACGCCCGCCAGCGGCCGCAGCGCCCGCGCGATTTCCGCTTCGATGGCGGCGCGCTCTTTCGACAACTGACCGGCATGCAGCCGGAAACTCGCCACCCACGCGTCCACAAACAGGAAGCGCGCGGACGCCAGCAGCGCGCGGACGAAAAAATCGAGGTCGCCGGCGAGGCGGTAGCTTTCGTCAAATCCTCCCAGGCGCTCGAGCAAGCTGCGGCGCACGACCATGCCCGGCTGCGCCAGCGGCACGATCCCGCGCCCGAGCAAAGCCGCGATGTCTTCCGCCCGCCGCGCCACCGGCTGGGCGCCGAGATTCTCCCCGCCCGCCCCGATCAATCGCACGCGTCCATAAACGGCCTCCACGTCCGGCCGGCGTGCCAGTTCCTCGCAGGCGCGGCCGAAGCCGGGGGTCAGCAGCAGATCGTCGTCGTTGAGCGAAGCCAGCGCGTCCCACGCGCCCGGCGCGTGCCAGCCCTGGTTGAGCGCGGCGTAAAGCCCGGCGCCCCGTTCCGGCACCACGAGCGCCTGGGAGTGCGCCAGCGACGACGCCCGGTCCGGCGGGCAGACAATCACGTGCTCCCAGTCGAGCGGCAGGTTCCGAAGCGAGGCGAGCGCGCCGCTCCAAAACGGCGAATCGCCGCGCGTGGCTGTGACAACGCGGAGTTTCACGATGGCGCCCTTGGTTCGAACCGCAAACGCACCCACATCAGCACCCGGCCGGAAAAACGCCCGAGCCCGGCCCGGCCGGAAATCCACCAGGGGCCCAGCCGCAGCCACACCGACCCGAAGACCAATTCCAGCAGGCGCGTTTTCCACGTCGCAGGGCGGCCGCGGCCGGCGCGGCGCGGCAGCGCCAGGCCGAGCGCGTCGGTTTGTTTTTGCACCTCCTCAAGCAAGGCAAAGTAGCGGCCGTAGAGCCAGGAGCGCAATCGCAGCGGCATGACGCCGAATTCCAACTGGCCGGAATCGAAGCGGAACCGCCCGCGCGGCTTGAACAGCGCAAAATGAAAAACGACCAGCGGCTGCCCGTTGACCAGCAGCCGGCCGCCGGCGAACCGATAGCGATAGTTCATCCAGTTCCACGGCGCCAGGTTCACCCCCGGATGCCGGCAGATCACCACCCCGGAAAAAAGCCGCGGCCAGTCGTCGAGGTATTTTTGATCGGCGTAGCGTCCCGCCTCCGCGCGGTCGTGGCACCAGGCCAGACATTGTTCGCGCCATACATCGAGGCAACGCCGGCCCTCGGGGCTGTTGCGAAAACACAAAACGCCGACATTGAAACGTCCGCGCGACTCGTGCGCGCGCAAAAAATCGGGAAACCGGTGCTCGACGATGAGCACGTTGCCGGCGCCCAGTTCGGAAAACAGCGGGGCCGGATCGGAAAAAAACATCATATCCGCATCGAGATAGGTGATGACTCCGATCTCCGGATGCCGCTCGAGCAGCCAGCGCGGCCAGCACGGCGAGAGCGTAAAGTAATATTCGGCCCGCGAACGGTCCTGCTG
>DATJYF010000170.1:0-9184 GCA_035499715.1 Opitutaceae bacterium
CGCGCAATTTCGATAAAGTTGGCCTCAATTTGGCTCGAGGTTTGCGAAATGCCGCCCAGAGGCCGCGCGCCTGGTGTGAAATCCCCCCCATCGCCGGTCATTTCAGCAAACACCGTCGCCTTCAGCGAAAGAATGGAATGCTCAGCGGATAGTGATAACAATATCCATCCGACGCCTTCACCGCGGCAACGATGGACAAGATCAGCGAGGCGATTCCGATGGCGATAAGAAGAGGAATTCCAATGAGAAGATAGCAAAGAGGAACGCAGCAGATCACATAGATGAGGCAGGACAGATGGAAGTTCAGCGCCGAAGCTGCGTTTCCCGCGATGTAATCCGACTCGCGGCGCATGGCGAAGTACACCACCAGCGGCAAAATGAACGGAACGCCGATGAATCCCGACAAATGGCTGAGCATGGCCCAAATCTTCTGGTTGCCGGAGGGTGGCAGCGGGGGAGGCAACGTCTGCATCGCTTCGCCAATCTAACCGGCCGGAGCTTGCAGACAATAAATTAGTTCGATTCGGCAAAGCGGCTTTGTCCCTGGGCGCTTGAACAAATTCCCTTCCGCGTTCTCTGTGTCTCCGTGCTGAAGAAAAATCCCTCCATCGCCGTCATCGATATCGGCAGCAATTCCATCAAACTGCTCGTGGCCGCGCGCAACGAACGCGGCCAGCTCGCTGCGCGCAAAACCCGCACGCTCGACGCGCGCATCAGCGCCGGCATCAGCCAGACCCCGCCGCGGCTCGGCGACGCCGGCATGACCGCAGGGCTCGGCGCCGTGCGCGAGCTGCTGGCCGAGGCCGAGCCGCTCGCCCCGGCCAAAATCATCCTGGTCGCAACCAGCGCGGTGCGCGACGCGGCCAACGGCGCGGAATTCCGCGCCCGCGTGCGTACCGCCACCGGCCATGACATCCGCATTCTCAGCGGCGACGAAGAGGCGAACCTCATCGGCGCCGGGCTCGTCTGCGATCCGGCGCTCGCCGGGTTGCGCGATTTCCATGTCTTCGACCTCGGCGGCGGCAGCCTGGAGTGCATCGCCTTCCGCGACCGCCGCGCCGAGCAAAAAGCCAGCCTGCCGCTCGGCTGCGTGCGCCTGACGGAAAAGTTCATGCCCGACCCGGCCGGGCCGTTTCCGGCCGGGGCCGGAGCCGCCGTGGCCGCGCACGTGCGCGAGGGTTTAGCCCAAAGCGGGTTCCGCTTCGGGCCGGCCGGCATGCCGGCGGTCTTTGCCGGCGGCAGCATGACCACCACGCGAGCGATCTTCGCCGCGCAGCGCGGCCAGCCGCTGGAAAAAACCCCGCCGGTCGTGACCGTGGCGGAAATCCGCGCCCTGTTCGACCGCGTGGCTCCGCTGCCGCTGCCGGAGCGCAGGAGAATCCACGGCCTGCCGCCGGCGCGCGCCGACGTCTTTCCGGTCGCGCTGGCGACGATCCTCGCGGTGGCGGAGGCCGCCGGCGTGAGCGAGTTCCGGCATTCGCTCTACAACCTGCGCTGGGGCCTGGCGGCCGAGGCGCTGGGCAAAAAATGAAAGGCGCCGGTCGCGGCTGACGCAACGACCGGCGCGATGGCAAAGTGAACGGTTCGTCAGTTGAACGGACCGAGCGGCGCAAGCAGGCGCTGGCGGATGGCGTCGAGCTTCTGTTGCTGATCGGGCGTCAGCACGCTGCGCATCTGGGTGCGGTTGGCCTGCACGATGGCACGAATCCTTTCGCGCTTCTGTTCGGGCGTGAGCGTGGTGTCGGCCCGGATCGGCTTCACCGCCGCGACCGTCTGGCGGCGGAGCTCGCGAATTTGCGTCCGCTGGTCGGACGTAAGGGCGAGCTGCTTCATGGTCTGCTGCACGCGCAGGTGCTGCATGGCCGCCATGCGCAGGAGCGCCGGATGGCTCCTGATCTTGGTCAGTTGGGCCTGCTGCTCGGCCGTGAGCACGGCCTTGGCCTGGGTGCGCGCCGATTGGCGCAGCGCGGCGATTTGCTGCTGCTGTTGGGCGGGCGGCAGGGCGGCGTTGGCCTTGATCGCTTTCACCGCGGCGGCGGTCTGGGCATGGATCGACTTCATTTTCGTCCGCTGGTCATCGGTGAGGCCGAGGCGCTGGGAAATCACAGCCATGCGGGCATGATGCATGGCCTGCTCCCGGGCGTGCGGATGCGCAGCGGCGACGGTGGCCGGCGCCGCATTCTGCGCGCGGCCGAGGATGACAACGGCGAGGCTTGTCGCCAGTAAACTGAGACGGAAGACACTTTTCATGAAGAAAGTGACGCCACGGTACGGCCTCAGTTACCGGTCTCCGCTTTTGCAACAATCTTTAATGTGCCCGGTAGGACAGCTTCTACGCGGCCAAAGATCGCAGCGCCTTCAGCATTTCCGCAAAATCCGCCGGCAGCGGCGCGCGCACATCGAGCGGCCGGCCGGTGACCGGATGGGCAAAAGCAATGCGTTCGGCGTGCAGCATGACGCGTGGAGGGCGCGGCAGCCGCGCATCAGCCTTCCAGCCATAGGTTGCATCGCCAAGGAGCGGATGACCGATGGATTTCAGGTGGACGCGGATCTGATGCGTGCGGCCGGTGTGAATGCGGCAGCGGACGAGCGCCGCGGCCTGGCCGAACACCTCCACGCGTTCCCAGTCGGTGTGCGCCGGGCGGCCGCCCTCGCCCACGGTCATGCGGTGGCGGTGCACCGGATGGCGGCTGATGGCGCGCTCGATGGTGCCGCGCGCGAACTTGGGCACGCCGGAGACGAGCGCGAGATATTCCTTTTGCAGCGTGCGGCTGGCAAACTGGTCGGCCAGCGCGCGGTGCGCGGCGTCGGTCTTGGCCACGAGCAGCACGCCCGAGGTTTCCCTGTCGAGCCGGTGCACGATGCCCGGCCGGGCCACGCCGCCGATGCCGCTCAAGCCGCCGGCGCAGTGCGCGAGCAACGCATGGACGAGCGTGTCCTCGCCCGTGCCCACGCCCGGATGCACGACCATGCCGGCGGGCTTGTTGAGCGCGAGCAGATGCTCGTCCTCGAACAAGATCTCGAGGGGAATCGCGACGGGCTTGAGCTCGGCGGGCTTGATTTCCGGCAGGGAAAACTCGATCGCCTCGCCGGCGCGCACCTCGTCGCTTTTGGCCAGCGGGCGGCCGGCGCGAAGCACGAGCCCGGCGTCGAAGGCGCGCTGCCAGGCGGCGCGGCTCTGCGCCGGGAATGCCTGCGCCAGGATTTTGTCCGCGCGGGCGCGGCGGACGCCGTCCGGCACGATGTAAGTCTCAGCCATGTTGCGCGAGCCGGTCGATTTCGGCGAGGGCGGCGGTTCGCTGCGCGGGGCTGACCAGCGCCACCTCCCAGCCGTTTCGCGCCACCCCGGCGAGATCGGCGGCCGTGAAACCGGAGCCGGCGGCGAGCGCGGCGTATTCATCGTTGAGGGAGTTGCCGAAGACCAGCGGATCGTCGGTGCTGACCGTGCAGCGCACGCCGGCGGCGAGGAGCTTTTTGACCGGATGCTCCGCCAGCGATGGCACGACACCGAGCCGGAGATTGCTGATCGGACACATGTCGAACGTGACGCCGCGGTCTCGCGCGAGGCGGACGACGGCGTCATCCTCGATCGCACGGGTGCCGTGCTGCACGCGCGTCACGCCGAGTTGCTCGATGGCTTCGCGCACGCGGTGCGCGCCGTCGAATTCCCCGGCGTGGCATTTCGTGGTTTTGCCCGCAGCCCGCAGCCGCGCCCAGACCGGCGCGGTCCACGGCTCGGTCGGCACCTGCTCGTAGCCGTGCAGGTCGGCGCCGGCGAGTTCGTCCCAGTTTTCCAGATCGTCGATGACCGCGCGCAGCGGGCCGTCATAATCCGTGCGCAGCATGCCGGCGAAAAGCCGAACCTCCAGGCCGGGCGGAACGGCGCTGCGGATGGCGGCGAGAATTTCCCGGCCGGGCGTGTTGATGAAGTGCGTGACGGGCAGGTGGAAGCTGGTCTCGACGTAGCGGACATTTTGCGCGACGTGCCGCGCAAACACGGACGTGGCCGCCTCGTGGTAGCGCTCGGCGCTGGTGAACCATGGCAGGGCGTGGTTGAGGAGGACCTGCTCGAACTCGGGAAACGAGGCGAAGCGGTGGTCCGGCGCGTGAAAAAACGGCCGCGGTGGAAATTTTTCCGGCTGCCAGGCGGTGAGCATCTCGTAAGGCAGCGCGCCCTCGAGGTGCAGGTGCGTTTCAGTCTTGGGCAGCGACTGAATGAAGCCGCGGAGCAAATGGCCGTCTGTGGTCATCTTTAAACCACAGAGACACGGAGAGCACGAAGATAAGAAAAGTGTTTTTGCTTCATTTCTTTCTCTATGAACTCTGTGTCTCTGTGGTTCAACAATCACCGCTTCTTTCCCAGAAGGTAATTGGGATTCAGCTTTTGCAGCGCTTTCGGCACGAACAGGCCGTCCTGGCGGATGAGCTTGCCGTCGAACCAGACCTCGCCGCCGCCGTACTCCGGGCGCTGGATGCAGACCATGTCCCAGTGCACCTGGGACTTGTTGCCGTTGCCGCACTCCTCGTAGGCCTGGCCGGGCGTGAAGTGGAAGCTGCCGGCGATCTTCTCGTCGAAGAGGATGTCGCGCATCGGCTCGCGGATGTGCGGGTTGAAGCCGAGGGCGAACTCGCCGACGTAGCGCGCGCCGGCGTCGCTATCGAGGATTTCGTTGAGGCGTTTGGTGTTGTTGGCCGTGGCCTCGACGATCCTACCCTTTTTGAAGACGAGGCGGATGTGGTCGAACGACGTGCCGAGATAGACGGTGGGGGCGTTGTACTGGACCACGCCTTCGACGCTGTCCCTCACCGGGCAGGAAAACACCTCGCCGTCGGGGATGTTGTACTGGCCGCCGCATTCCTTGGCGCCGATGCCCTTGATCGAAAACTGCAGGTCGGTGCCGGGGCCCTTGAGGTGGACGCGGTCGGTCTTGCGCATGAGCGTGGCGAGCGCCTTCATGCCCGGCATCATCCGCGCGTAATCGAGCGTGCAGACCCGGAAATAAAAATCCTCGAATTTTTCCGTGCTCAGGCCGGCCTGCTGCGCCATCGAGGGCGTGGGCCAGCGCAGGACGACCCATTTGGTCTTGCCCACGCGGTGGTCGAGGACCGGCTTCATCAGGCGGCTGACCAGCTGGATGCGGTCGGCTGGAACGTCCGAGCTCTCAAAAATATTTTCCGAGCCGCGCAAGGCGATGTAGGCGTCCATTTTTTTCATCCGCGCCAGCTCGACCTCGGCCTGCGGCGCGTACTGCGCCTCCTCCGCGCCGAGCATGAGTTCACGGGTAATGCGGGCGCGATGAAGGAGCACCGAAGGATGGGCGCCACGCCGGCGGGCGGCGCGGATGAGGGCGATGACGATGGCCTCGGGCACGTCGAAGGCATCGATGAGAACGCGTTCGCCCTTCTTCAGGCGCGTGGAAAAACCGGTGAGGACGTCGGCCAGTTGGAGATAGCGGGGATCGACAATCATGAGTGATCCCAACTAACGCCGCCCCGGCGCGCGCCGGCAAGTGGGAAACGCGGAAAACTGCCACGGCCGGCGTCAGGCCACGGTGCGCGCGCCCGTCTCCGGAAAGCAGATGCGGCCGACCGCCTCGTCGAAGTCGGCCGCGCCGCGGATGATCTCGATTTCCAGCCGCAAATAATACAGCGGCAGCGCCGGGAGGTAGTTGAGCGGAATGCGCACGGCGTCCTTTTCCGTGGTCACGACGTATTCCACGCCTGTCGCCGCGGCTTGGGCGAAGACCCCGTCGAGGTCCTCGATCGAGAAGCGGTGATGGTCGAGGAACCGCTCGGTTTGCTCGAGTTTCGCACCGAGGTCGCGCAGGATTTTCTCGAAGCTTTCCGGCGTGGCGATGCCGCTGAAGGCGCCGACGCGCCGGCCGGAGAGAAAATCCAGCGGCCGCCGCTCGGCCGCGCCCACGCGCTGGAGGTATTGCGGCCGGTGGGTGCACTCGATGACGTCCACGCCCGGGTTGTGCCGCTGGATCAGTTCCTCGAGCTCGGCGTCGCGCTGGCCGTTCGACTTCGTGAGAAAGACGTAGCTCGCGCGCCTGAGGTGCTTCACCGGCTCACGCAGCACGCCGCGCGGCAGGAGGTGGCCGTTGCCGAAGGGATTGGTCTTGTCCACGAGCAGGAGGTTGAGCCGGCCCTTGAGCGGGAGGTACTGGAAGCCGTCATCGAGCACGAGCGTGTCGCAGCCGAATTTCTTGATGGCAAAGGCGCCGGCCTTCACCCGGTTCTTGTCCACGAGGACGAGGACGCCGGGGAGATTGCGCGCGAGCATGAAGGGCTCGTCGCCCGCCACCTCGCTGTCGAGCAGCACGCTGCGGCCGTCGCTGACGATGCGGGGCGGCGGCTCGGCGGCGTGGGTAAGCCAGTTCCACCACCGCTTCCAAAGCGACGGGGCCTTGCTTTTGTAGCCCCGGCTGAGGATGGCCACCTTGCGGCCGCGGTCGGCGAGCGCGCGGGCGAACTTTTCCACCACCGGCGTCTTGCCCGTACCGCCGACGGTGAGGTTGCCGACCACGACGACGAGGCAGCCGAGCGGTTGGTCGTGCAGCAGGCGCTTCCGGTAAAGCCAGAGCCGCGCCTGGACCAGGGCGCTGAAAAACGCCGAGAGCGCCTGCAAAAACGCCGCGTAGACCGCCGCGCCCGTGTCTTCGCGCCGTCCGAAAATGACGTCGATGGTGTAGAGCTCGAGTTGATCGAGTTTCTTTTTCAACCAGGACAGAGGCATGCGAAAACGGCTTTGGAGATTGACGGCGGGCGGCGGGCGGCGCTTGGTAAAGGGTTTTTACAACGCCACGCACCGCGCCATGCAACTTAATCTGCTCAAGTCGAAAATCCACCGTGCCGAGGTGACCGACGCCAGCCTGAACTACGAGGGCAGCCTCGCCATCGATGCCGAATTCATGGACCTGGCGGGGCTGCGGCCGTTCGAACGCATTCTGGTCGGCAACATGAACAACGGCGAACGCTTCGAGACCTACGCCATCGCCGCGCCCGCCGGCTCCAAGACCATCAGCCTCAACGGCGCGACCGCCCATCTCGGCCGCCGCGGCGACCTCCTCACCATCATGGCCTTCGCCGTCGTGGACGAACGCGAGGCCGCCAATTGGCAGCCGCGCGTGCTCGTGCTCGCCGAGGCGAACACCAAAATCGTCAAGCAAAGCTCCAAGTAAAACTGAAACAGGGGAACAGCGGAGATTCTGACGAACCTTCCGCCGCCGCTCTTGCTTGCTTCATTTTAATTCAAAAGCCATGAAACCGGGAACAACTCGCCCTGACATTCCTGGCTTCCGTTTAATTTCCACTCCATGAGCTACAAACTCTTCATTCCCGGCCCCATCGCCGTCTCGGAAAAAACGCTCCGCGCCATGGCCCAGCCCATGATCGGCCACCGCAGCACCGACTTCGTCGCGCTCTACCAGTCGCTCCAGCCCGACCTGCAGGCGCTTTTCTACACGAAGGATCCGGTCTACCTCTCGACCAGCAGCGCCTGGGGCTCGATGGAAGGCGCGGTCCGCAACGTGACGAAGAAGAAGGTGCTCAACTGCATGAACGGTGCCTTTTCCGACAAATGGAACGACGTCGCGCTCCGCTGCGCCAAGCCGGCCGGCGCGCTCAAGTTCGAGTGGGGCCAGCCGGTCGATCCCGAGGCCGTGCGCAAGGAACTCGCCACTGGCGCCTACGACGCTATCACCTTCATCCACAATGAAACCTCGTGCGGCTGCATGAGCGACCTCGCGGCGCTCATGGCCGTCATCCGCCAGTTCCCCGACGTCATCTCGATCGTCGACACCGTCAGCTCGTTCAGCGCGCTACCGATCAAGAAGGACGAGCTCGGCATCGACGTGCTCATCACCGGCTCGCAGAAGGCGCTCGCGCTTCCGCCCGGCCTCTCGCTCCTCTCGGTTTCGAAACGCGCGCTCGACCGCGCCGCGCAGGTCGAGGGCCGCGGTTATTATTTCGATTTCCATGAATTCCAGAAAAACCACGAGAACGGCATGACGCCGAGCACGCCGGTCATTCCGCTGATCTACGCGCTCAAGTCGAAGCTCGAGGACATCAAGGCCGAGGGCGTGGAAGCCCGCTACGCCCGCCACGCCCGCCTGAACAAGACCGTCCGCGATTTCATCTTCGCGAAGGGTTTCAAACTGTTTCCCAAGGAAGGCCACGGCTCGGTCACGCTCAACTGTTTCGCCAACACGCAGAACATCGACCTGCCCGCGCTGAACAAGATCCTCAAGTCGAAGCACAAGCTCGTGATCGACGGCGGCTACGGAAAATTGAAAGGCAAGACCTTCCGCATTTCGAACATGGGCGATGAGACCGACGAGACCATCGCCGCACTGCTCAAGTCGCTCGACAGCGCGCTGGCCGAGACGCCCAAGCTGGCCGCGGCCTAAGCCGGCATTTTCCTCGCTGGATCTGTGGACGCGCCCATCATGGTTGTCTTCGAGCCATAAAAACCTCCGCGCCATTCTTCTTCGGCTTCCTGTTCTCTTATTTCCCGTTTCCTCGCTTTTTGCCCAAAGTAGGGAAAATTTCAGGCCATGAAACTTAGCCTTCGGTTTTCTTGGGCCCTGTTGGGGTGCGCTCTTTTTTCCAATTGCGCGTCCCCACCGCAGCCCTCTCCGACCAAAACCTACCTCGATTATTTTAATGCCGCAAAATTTGCGTATTCAAGCGGTGATTTCAATGCCGCTATAGACGATTTGGACAAATCCATCGGATTAGAGCCAAATTTTGCTGCTGCCTACAACGCGCGAGGACTCGCCAAGTATCACAATGGCGACATCGACGGAGCCATCCTTGATTACGATGAAGCCGTCGCGTTAGAGCCTGACAATCCTGGTGTCTACTACAATCGCGGCCTCGCCAAGCAGGCCAAAGGCAATATCGATGAGGCCATCGCCGATTATGATAAAGCCATCTCATTTAACCACAATTTTTCTGCTGCTTACAATGATCGCGGAATCGCTAAGTTTCATAAGCACGATTTTGACGGCGCGATCGCCGATTTCGACAAAACCATCGTATTAAACCCCGAATATGCAAAAGCCTACAGCAACCGCGGCCTCGCCAAGCAGGCCAAAGGCGACCTTGGGGGCGCCGTCTCCGATCATGACAAGGCCCTTGAATTGGATCCTAATTACGCTTTCGCCTACAACAACCGTGG
>DATJYF010000171.1:0-5212 GCA_035499715.1 Opitutaceae bacterium
CGCAGGAATTTTACATCCGCAGCGCGGGTGATACCGAGGCCCGCGGACCGTTCACGCAGGAACAGCTCACCTCCCTGGCCGAAGCCGGGCAGGTCGCTCTCGACACGCTTTATTACGAAGCCACCTCGGAAAAATGGATTCCGGTCGGCGCCAACGCCGACCTCAAAACCGCCCTTTTCCCGGAAAAAAAGAAACTCACGGTCAAGCCCAAGACCAACGTCCAGACCCTCAACGTCGAGCAGGAGAACCACGCGCCCATCACGGTGAACGACATGCTCGCCGCCGCCGAGGGCCGCACGGAGGATACCAAGCACGCCAAGGATCCCGCCATCGCCCGCGGCCGCGCCGCCAAGATCGGCCTCTATGCCTGCACCGTTTTCCTCTTCATCGCCGCCGCCTCCGAGCTCATGCCGTCGGTCGACATCCTCACCGCGCTGGACGTGAACAAAATCCTCAGCCAGCCCCTCATTTTCCTCGGCGCCCTCGACTTCATCCTTGGCCTGCTGCTGCTCCTGCAAATGGTCACGCTCTATCCCTTTGTCCGTTTCCGCGCCGCGCTGGGCCTCGGCTTCATCGGGTTTCTCTTCTGGGTCCGTGGCGAAACCCCACCGCTGCTCGCGGTCATGGCCGGCTCGGTCGGCCTCTACCTCAGCACGATTTTCACCAGCTTTTTCTCCCTCGGCATCTCGGTGGGGATCGGACTCGCCGGCATGCTGGGCTTCGCCTATTACATGCTGACGTAAGGCCCGGCGGAGCGCGGCACGATTTTCACCATCATGGCGGAGGCGGCCAAGCGCTGGAAAAAATTCGCCCGGGTTTTTCGCAAGGAAATCTGGCAGCCCGCCTATCTGACGGATCGCTCGCCGCGCGGCCGCCTTTATGCCGCGCTGCGCGTGGTTTCCATCACCTGGAACGGCTTGTTTGAAAACAAGGCCGCCAGCCGCGCGGCCGCCCTCAGCTTCAGCTCGCTGCTCGGCCTCGGTCCGCTCGTCGCCATCGCCGTGCTCGTGGCCGGCTTCATGCTCGACAAGAACGACCCCAACCTCGCGGTCAACACCCTCCATAAACTTCTGACCTTCGTCGCGCCCTCCCTTTCCGAATACGAAAAACTTTCCACCGAGGGCAAGGCCCCGCCGCTGCCTCCAGCGCAGAACGACATCGTCTCCGCCGCCACCCTCAAGGCTCCGCCGCCGGCGAATCCGTCCGCGCCCCCGGCCGCTTCGCCGACCGGCCAGACGGCCGTCAACCAGGACCTCACCCGCCTGATCAACGGCTTCATCGCCGGCTCGCGCTCCGGCACGGCGGGGGTGGTCGGCGGCCTGACCCTCATCCTCATCGTCCTGCAGCTCTTCACCTCGATCGAAAACGCCTTTAACGAAATCTGGGGCGTGCGCCGCGGCCGCAGCTGGCTCATGCGCATCGTGTTCTACTGGACCGTGCTCACCCTCGGCGCCGTGCTGTTTTTCGCCGCCGTCACCGCGCTCGGCGCGGGCGCCTTCCTCAACGTCTTCATGAAGCACCTGCCGCTCGGCAGCCAGCTGCTCCGGGCGTTGGGCGTGATGCTGCCGCTGTTTTCCGTCGCGGTGCTGATTCTGGTGCTCTCGCTCTTCTACCGCTTCATCCCCAACACCCACGTGTTCTGGCGCGCCGCCTTCATCGGCGCCTTCGTCGTGGCCGCGCTGCTCGTGCTCAACAATTACCTGGCGTTTTTCTATTTCCGCCGCGTCGTCCTGTCGAAAAGCCTCTACGGCTCGCTCGGCATCCTGCCCATCCTCATGTTCGGACTGTATATTTTCTGGTTCTTCGTGCTCGTCGGCGGCCAGATCAGCTATGCCGTGCAAAACGTGAACTTCCGCAGCAGCCAGGCCGCCTGGCACAGCCTGTCCGAAGCCACGCGCGAACGCCTCTCGCTCGTCGTCCTGCTCACCATCTGCCGCCGCTTTCAAGGCGACCTGCCGCCCGTCACCGCCTCCCAGCTCGGCTCCCTGCTCAAGGTTCCCACCCAGATCCTCAACGAGTGCCTCAACCGCCTCGTCGACCTGAAGTTTGTCACCCCTATCCCGCCCGCGGAGGGCGACTCATCCACCGACTATCTTTACCAGCCCGCGCGGCCGCTCGCCCACATCACCCTGCAGGACTTCAAGCAGGCGTTCGACGGCTACGGCGAAGACCCGGCGGGCGACACGATCGAAGGCATCGATCCCCTCGCCCGGTCCTACCGCGAACACATGGAGGCGCTGGGCCGCGACGGATTCTTCAACCGTCCGCTCGACCAGCTCCTCTCGGATTTTCCCTTCGACGAAAGCCGGCCGCCCTTCAGCCGCATCACGCTCGGCTGACGGCCTTCGCCCGGCCGCCAGGAATTTCCGCCGGTGATTTGCAAAGAGGAGAAATGAAGGTAACCCTTGGGTTCCGCGGAAAACCTCAACCCTCGTTCGCCACAAAACCATTATGAAACCATCATCCTCGCTCCCGAAGTTTCTCACCGCGCTCGCCCTCGGCGCCGCCCTCGCCGCCCTGCCCTTCGCCGCCCGGGCCGGCGACGATGCCACGGCCGCAAAATCCGGCGACGACGTCACCGTCACCGGCGAAGTCCTCGACATGGCCTGCTACCTCGACCACGGCGCCTCGGGCGAAAAACACGCCGCCTGCGCCCAAAAATGCATTTCCAGCGGCCTGCCCGTCGGCCTCAAGGGCAGCGACGGAAAAACCTACCTGCTCATCGGCGAGCACAAGCCGGTCAATGACGAGTTCGCCCCCTACGGCGGCAAGACCGTCACCGTGCACGGCAAGTTCGTCGTGCGCGACGGGATCAATCTGATCGAAAACGTCGAGCTGGTGAAAAGCTGAGTTCCCCGGGCGCGCGCCGGCGCCGCCCGCTCGTTGCGCGCCCGCACGGGTTTCGCCGTGAACGAACTTCTCCAGCAGCCGGAATACGTGCACGCGCTGCTCGTGCCCGTGCTGACCCACGCGCTCCCGTTTGCCGCACTCGGTCTGCTCGCCGCGCTCCTCGCCCGGCGCCGCGCGGCCGTCGTGCTCGCGCTGGCCCTGGTCCTCCTCAGCGCCGCGGCCGTCTGGCCCGCCGTGCACTACGGCCAGCTCGGCTACGACCGCGTGGAAAGCATCGCCGACAACAGCGGCGGCGACTGGCTCGCCGTCCACCGCCACCGCGCCGAGGAAAACCAGTGGATTTTCTACGCGGCCGCGGCCGCCGCCCTGGCCGGGCTTTTGCTCCCGCTGAAATGGCCCCAGAGCGCCCTGCCCTGCGCGCTGCTCGCCCTCGTCGTCGCGCTTGGCGCCAGCGCGGTCGCCAGCTACATCGCCTACGCCGGCGGCAAAATCCGCCACCGCGAATTCCGCACCGGCCCGCCGCCGGCCCCGGAGTTGAAGGCCGCGCAAGAGGACAAGGACTGACCGGCCTGCGGCGACGACGGCGCGCCAAAATCATGGCCTTCCGGCGCGCCGCCCGCACAATCAGCTCCTTGCCATGCAACACCCTCACGACGAACCGCCGGAGTCCCGCGAAAGTTGCGGCCACCCTGCCCACGGCGAAGTGAAGCCGGCAGCGGACGCGGCCTACTTCTGCCCGATGTGCGACGGCGTGGAGTCGGACCATCCCGGCACCTGTCCGAAGTGCGGCATGGCGCTCGAGCGCAATCCGGCGCACGCCGCGACCAGAACCATCTACACCTGCCCGATGCATCCGCAGATCGAGCAGGACCACCCCGGCGCGTGCCCCATCTGCGGCATGGCACTGGAACCGAAAACCGTCGATGCCGCACCCGGGGAAAATCCCGAGCTGCGCGACATGACGCACCGGCTCCGGATCGGTGCGGCGCTGGCCGCACCCGTGCTGGCGCTCGCGATGGGGGGCCACGCCTTCGCTTCGCTGTTCTCGCCGCGCGCGTCGCAATGGGCGCAATTCGCGCTCAGCACCCCGGTCGTGTGGTGGGCCGGCTGGCCGTTTTTCGCCCGCGGTTGGCGCTCCATCCGCACGCTCAACCTGAACATGTTCACGCTCATCTCGCTCGGCGTGGCCACCGCCTACGGCGACAGCGTCGTCGCACTGCTCGCACCGCAAATTTTCCCGCCCGGCATGCGCGCGCCCGGCGGCCTGGTCGAGGTTTATTTCGAGGCCGCGGCCGTCATCACCGTGCTCGTGCTCGCCGGACAAGTGCTGGAACTGCGCGCCCGCAGCCGCACCGGCGCGGCCCTCCGCGCGCTGCTCGGCCTCGCGCCGAAAACCGCCCGCGTGCTGCGCGGCGGCCGCGAGGAGGAAATTCCGCTTGAACAGGTCCAGCCGGGCGACCGCCTGCGCGTGCGCCCGGGCGAGCGCGTGCCGGTGGACGGCACCGTTGAGGAAGGCGCGAGCACCGTCGACGAATCCATGCTTACCGGCGAATCCATGCCGGTGGAAAAAAACTCCGGCGCCAAAGTCTCCGGCGCCACCGTCAACGGCACCGGCTCCTTCGTCATGCGCGCCGAGCGCGTCGGCCGCGACACCTTGCTCGCGCAGATCGTCCAGATGGTCGCCGAGGCGCAGCGCAGCCGCGCGCCGATCCAGCGGCTGGCCGACAAGGTCTCGGCGGTCTTCGTTCCGGCCGTCGTCGGCGCGTCCGTGCTCGCGTTTCTCGCCTGGATGGCGTGGGGCCCGGAGCCGCGGCTGGCCTACGCGCTCGCCAACGCCGTGGCTGTGCTCATCATCGCCTGCCCGTGTGCCCTCGGCCTGGCCACGCCCATGTCGGTCATGGTCGGCGTCGGCCGCGGCGCCCAGGCCGGGGTGCTGATCAAAAATGCCGAGGCGCTCGAGAGGCTCCAAAAAGTGGATACACTGGTGGTGGACAAGACCGGCACGCTGACCGAGGGCCGGCCGCGCCTCACCGCCGTGCAGCCCGCGCCCGGCGTCGACGCGGACGAATTTCTCGCCTTGGCGGCGGCGGTCGAACAGGCCAGCGAACATCCGCTGGCCGCCGCCATCGTGCGCGGCGCGCAGGAACGCAGGCTCGGGCCGGCGAAGGTGGAAAATTTCCAGTCGTCCACCGGCGGCGGCGTGAGCGGATGGGTCGGTGGCCGCCGCGTGCTCGCCGGCCGGGCCGCGTTTCTGCAAAGCCAGGGCGTGGCCGTCGACGCCGAGGCGGCCGCGCCGCTTCAGATCGAAGGCCAGACAGTCGTTTTCGTCGCGGCCGGCGGTCGTTTGGCCGGCGTGCTCGGC
>DATJYF010000172.1:0-31451 GCA_035499715.1 Opitutaceae bacterium
TACGTCGCGCAAAAGGTCTTCGACGCCGTCGAGGATCAAAGCGAGATTCTCGAACGCGTCCTCCAGCAGCAGGCCGAGGAAGGCGAGGGCGAGTCCGACGAGGAAGAGGACACGCCGTCCTGACCGCCCGATGTCCGCCCTGCCGCCGCCCCTCGTCGCGGGCCTGCCGCTCACGGCGCTCGCCCCCATGCAGGACGTCACCGACCTCGCCTTCATGGGCGTGATCGCGCACTACGGCGCGCCGGACTATTTCTTCACCGAATTTTTCCGCGTCCACGCCCAGTCGCGGCCGGAGAAACACATCCTCCGGTCGATCGACGAGAACGCCACCGGCCGGCCGGTTTTCGCCCAGCTCATCGGCGAAAACCTCCCCGATCTCGTCCGGACGGTGGAGCAGCTTCTCCGTCATCCCGTGGCCGGCATCGATCTTAATCTCGGCTGCCCCGCGCCCAAGATTTACAAGAAGAACGTCGGCGGCGGCCTGCTCCGCGATCCCGACAAAATCGACCGGATCCTCGGCTGCCTGCGCGCCGCCGTGCCCGGTCTGCTCACGGTCAAGATGCGCATCGGCTTCGACGGCGTGGAAAATTTCGACCGCATCCTCGATCTGATCAACGCCCACCGCGTCGATCTGCTCAGCGTCCACGGCCGCACGGTGAAGGAAATGTACCGCAGCGAGGTGCACTACGAATTCATCGCCCGCGCCGCCGCCCGCGCGCGCTGCCCGGTGCTGGCCAACGGCAACCTCACGTCCGCCGCCCGGGCCGTGGACGTGCTCGCCGCCACCGGCGCCGCCGGGGTCATGATCGGCCGCCACGCCATCCGCAATCCCTGGATTTTCCGCCAGTGCCGCGAACAGAGTTCCGGCCGGCCCGTCACGCCGGTCACCCTCGCCGACGTGAGCGAGTACATCGACCGCCTTTACCGTGCCACGCAGTCGCCGGAGATTCCCGAGCGCGCCCACATTGCGAAAATGAAAAAATACCTCAACTTCGTCGGCCAGAGCGTGGACCCGGCCGGGGCGTTTCTCCGCGATATGCGCCGGGCCATGACTGAGGCGGAGCTTTTCGCCGTCTGCGACGCTCACTTGATTGCCGGTCCGGAGCGGGAATTTTTTTCGCCCGAGCCCTACCCCGGCGTCATCGCCCGGCCGAATTGCGAGACTCCGGCCGACTCCGATGGCTGCTCTCTGGAAACGGTCACGGCCTGAGTGCGGCCCGGTCCGGCCAGGCACGGAAAATCAGCGAGAGAGAAATTCCTTCAACGCGACGGCGTTGTTGCGCCGCCCGTCCCGCGCGGAAAAAACCAGCGTCGCCCGGCCGGAACCCGCCGCCTCCCGCACAATGGCGGCGGCGTCCCTTTCCTTCAGCTCGGCAAAATAGCGACGCTTGAACTCGGGCCACCTGGCGGGATCGTGCGCAAACCATCTGCGCAGCGCGTCGCTCGGCGCCAAATCTCTCAGCCATGCGTCCACGCGCGCCTTTTCCTTGCTCAGGCCGCGCGGCCAGAGCCGGTCGACCAGAAGCCTGCGCCCGTCGCCCGCTTCCGCCGGCTCATAAACCCGCTTCACCGCCAGCTTCATTCCAAACCGAGAATTTTCCGGCCCTCCGGTGAGATCATCTGCGGCGTCCACACCGGGTCCCAGACGATGTGCACCCTGGCCGATTCGACCTTGGGCAAGGCCGCGATCTTTTCGCGCGCATCCTCGGCGATGACCGGTCCCATGCCGCAACCGGGCGCGGTCAGCGTCATCTTAACCTCGACGGAACGACCGCCGCCCGGCGTTTTCTCGATGGCGAGATCGTAGACAAGACCGAGATCGACGATGTTGACCGGAATCTCCGGATCGAAGCAGGTTTTGAGTGCGTCCCACACCGCCTGCTCGCTGAACTCGCCGGCCGCGCCCGCCGCCTCCGGCGGGAGGGAAAATCCCGCGATCGCATCGGCCTGCTCGCGTGCGATGCGAAACAGGCCGCGGTCGGCGCGCACGGTGACGCTGCCGCCGAGCGTCTGCGTCACCATCACCTCCGTGCCGGCCGGCAGCGTCACGGGATCACCCGCCGGAATGGCCGTCGCCGGCGTGTCCCGGGACAGGGTGTGGATCGAACCGGCGGACGCGCTCATTTGACCATGACCTCCAGCGGCAGACGCGCATAAACGCCGCGCGGATCGTTGAATGACCGCATCGTCCGCATCTGCTGCTTGATTTGCGTCAGGAGCTGGCCGAACGCATCCCGGCCGTCCGCCTCCTGTCGCCGCCCGCCCTTCAGCCAGTCGACAATGACCTCCGCCAGTTCTTTTTTCCGCGGATATTCGACAACGCGGTAGTTGCCGCCGAGCCGGGCCTTCTGCGCCGCAAATTTCAGCGCGGCGCCCAGTCCGCCGATTTCATCCACCAAGCCGAGCTTTTTCGCTTCCGTTCCGGACCAGACCCGGCCCTGTGCGATTTCCTCCACCGCGGCCCGGTCGAGGTGCCGGCCTTCGCTGACCTTGGTGATGAACTGGTCGTAAATCCAGTCCACCAGGTGCTGGAAGAGCGCGAGCTCCTCGTCCGTCTTCGGCCGCGTGATGGTGAAGGCATCGGCGAACTTGCCGGTCTTGGCCACGTCGAAGGTGAGGCCGAGGTCGCCGGCGAGTTTCTGCACGTTGAAATACATGCCAAAGACACCGATCGAGCCGGTGATGGTCGTGGGCTCGGCGTAGATTTTGTCGCCGTAGGCGGAAATCCAGTAGCCGCCGGACGCCGCCACCGTGCCCATCGAGACGACGACCGGCTTGACCAGGCGGGCGAGGCGCAGCTCGCGCTGGATTTCCTCCGCGGCCGTGGCGCTTCCGCCGGGGCTGTTCACGCGCAGGACAATGGCTTTCACCGTCGCATCCTGCCGCAGCGCGCGCAGCAGGCGGGAAAACCGGTCGCCGCCGACCTCGCCGTAGTCTCCCTCGCCGTCGACAATGTCGCCTTCGGCGTAAACCACCGCGATTTTGTCCGTCTTATCGTCGGCCGCGACGGCGCTCGGGCGCGCCGGACTCTCGGGCAGCGTGGCGGCGTAATCCGCCAGCGTGATCTGCTTGAAAGGTTCCTTCGAGCCGGCGCGTCCGGTCCTGCGCTTGAGCTCGGCGATCATCTCGTCGCGATAGGCTAGGCGGTCGACGAGCTTCGCGTCCTCCGCCTGCTCCGCATTGAAAAGTCCGTGCGCATCCACCGATCCTTGCAATTCACGTGGGGTCAGGCCGCGGCTCGCCGCGATGTCGCCGAGCACCTGGCCCCACAGATCGTCGAGCAGCTTCTGGGTCTGGGCGCGATTTTCCGGGCTCATGTCCTTCCGGATGAAGGGCTCGACGAAGGACTTGTATTTGCCGACGCGGGTCACTTGCACGCCGATGCCGAATTTCTCGAGCGCGCCGGTGAAAAAGATCGGCTGGCTCGACAGGCCGGGAAGCAGGACCACGCCGTAGGGGTTGAGCACGACATCGTTCGCGACCGAGGCGAGGTAGAGGTCGCGCGTCATGGCGAAATCGAGATAAGCCACCACCGGCTTGCCGGCGGCGCGGCAGGCGGCCAGCGCCTCGCGCACTTCCTTGAGGGCCGCAAAACCCGTGCCGTAACCCAGCGGGTCGAACGAGCCCGTGAGATAAACCCCGGCAATGCGGTCGTCGCGCGCCGCGGCGCGGAGGGCGCGGGTCACCGTCCGCAGCTGCAGCGTTTGATTGTCGCCGTCGCCGCCGAGACCGCCCAGATCGGGCGGCGGCGGCGAATCCGTGATGTTGGCCGTCAGATCGAAGACGAGATAGGAGCCCGGCTCGACGGCGACGCCGCTTTTCCCGCCCAGCGCCGCCACCGCGGCGAAAAAAATCAGCAGCAAGACCACCAGGCCCGCCAAGAAAATCCACAATGCCGCCAGGGTGGCCAGCAGGGACGTGAAAAAATTTCTCATGCCGGGCGCAAACTAACGCATTTACCCGCTTCGGCCAGTGAAAAGGCATTCCGTTAGCCGGAACAGGCCGGCGCCGCCCGCCCGCCGGCAAAAAACCGCCGTGCGGGCTTTTCTTTGGCGGATTTTCTGCTTGGTTTGCGGATGACGCCATGAACGAACCGCAAAAAGAGCTTCTCACCACCAATCGCAAGGCGCTCACGATCAATCTCGAGCAGCTGAAATACGGCACCTTTGCGGAAATCGGCGCCGGCCAGGAGGTCGCCCGGCACTTTTTCCAGGCCGGCGGCGCCTCGGGCACCATCGCGAAAACGATCTCGGCCTACGACATGGCGTTCAGCGACGCCATCTACGGCAAGGCTCCCCGCTACGTCTCGCGCGAACGGCTCGCGCTCATGCTCGACCATGAATACAGGCTTCTGCTCGAACGCCTCGCCACGCAACGGGGCGACCGCACCACGTTTTTCGTCTTCGCCGACACGGTCGCGACCAAGAACTTCAAAGGCACCAACGAGGCCCACGGCTGGATGGGCGTCCGCTTCCAGTCCGCGCCCAACACCGAGCCCAGCGACATCGTCCTGCACGTGCGCATGTGGGACAAGGAGAGCGTACAGCAGCAGCAGGCGCTCGGGATCGTGGGTGTGAACCTCGTTTACGGCGCATTTTACTTCCGCGACGATCCGCAGCAGTTCATTCCCTCGCTGGTCGACAATGTCGGCAACGATCGGATCGAGATCGACATGATCACCTTCAGCGGCCCGGCCTTCCGCGATGTCGACAACCGCCTCATGTCGCTCCGCCTCGTGCAGCACGGTCTGACCAACGCCGTCATGTTCGGTCCCGGCGGCGACGTCGTCCAGCCCTCCGAGGTGCTGCACAAAAAGGCCGTGCTCGTCGAGCGCGGCAGTTTTCGGCCGGTCACGCACGTCAATGTCGACATGCTCAACTGCGCCACCGCCCAGTTCGTGCAGGAGCCGATGGTCACGGGCAAGGATGTGGTCGTGCTCATGGAGATCACCATGAACAACCTCCTCGCCGACGGCAGCCTCGACCCCCAGGACTTCCTCTCCCGCGTCGACCTGCTCGGCGACATCGGCTTCACCGTCCTCATTTCCAACTACAGCGAGTACTACCGCCTCACGTCCTATTTTCGCCGCTACACGAGCGAGATGATCGGCGTCGCCATGGGCGTCAACAACCTCATCGAGGTCTTCAACGAGAAATATTACGAGAACCTGCCCGGCGGCATCCTCGAGTCCTTCGGCCGGCTTTTCCGCAACGCCGTCAAACTCTACATCTATCCCATGCGGCAGGATGCCTACGATCGCTACCTCACCAGCGGCCATCCCGCGGCGGCGGCCAGCGTCAACCTCCCCCAGGCCTTCGCCGCCAACGTCCTGATCACCGCCCGCAACGTCCATATCGTCGAGCATCTGCGCAACCTCTACGACCACCTGCTCGAAAACCACTACCTCGAGTGCATCGTCGGCTTCAATCCCGACATTCTTGGCATTTTTTCCCGCGACGTCCTCGACCGGATCAAGGCCGGCGATTCGTCATGGGAAAAAATGGTGCCGACTCCCGTGGCCGAGGCGATCAAGAAGCGCCGCCTTTTCGGCTACGGCGTCTCCCCGCCCGCGGTCGCCCCGGCCGCCGCGGCGGTCAAATAAGACCCGAGGCCGGTTCGCGCCGCGTTTCTGCGCCCATGCTTGCCCCGCTTCACGACGACCTTTTCGTCTGCGCTGTTCCCCATCGCGCAATGGGTCTGCAACTCGGGCGGCAGCTCGTCATCGTCCGCCTGCCATCGGGCGCGCTTTGGGTTCATTCGCCCATCCCCTGGACGTCCGCGCTTCGCGCCGAGGTTGCCCGGCTCGGCCCCGTACGCCATGTGATCGGTCCCAACCGGTTTCACGACGCATGCCTGCGCGAACTGCAGGCGGAATATCCGGACGCTGAATTTCATGCCGCACCCGGCCTCGCCGGGGATCGCCGGGACATTCGTTTTGTCGCCCGGCCGCTTTCCGACGAACCGCATGCCGATTGGGCGGCCGTGATGGACCAGCACCTGATTCACGGCATGCCGCGGCTCAACGAGGTCGTCTTCCATCACCGCGCGAGCCGCACGCTCATTCTCGCCGACCTCGCCTTCAACCTCGGCCCGCCCGGTCCCTGGTTCACGGCGTTCGTGATGCGGTTGAACAACGCCTGGGGCCGCTTCACGCCCTCCCGCGTGTGCAGGAGCCTGATGCAGGATCGCGCCGCGGTGCGCGCCTCGCTCGACCGCATCCTGGCATGGGACTTCGACCGTGTTCTTGTCGGCCACGGCACCAACCTTCAGGCCGGCGGCAAGGAAATCTTCCGCGCCGCTTTCGCTTTCCTCGGATGAATTTCTTCGCGGGCGCGGCGGGTTGAGCTGTTCCCCTCATTTCGCCGGGTTCGATCAAATTTTCCGTGCCTTCCGGAATTTTTGCGGACAAGCTTGTCCCTTTCGGCCATGCGCTTTCACAAGTACCACGCCCTGGGCAACGATTATCTCGTGCTCAACCCCGCCGACTTCCCCTTCTGGAAGGTGCCGACCATGGAGCAAATCCGCGTCATCTGCCACCGGCATTACGGCGTCGGCTCCGATGGCATTCTCTGGGGGCCCCTGCCGACCAAGCGGGCGTCGTTCGCCCTGCGCATCTTCAATCCCGACGGTTCCGAGGCGGAAAAGTCCGGCAACGGCCTGCGGATTTTTTCGCGCTTCCTCTATGACCAGGGTTTCGCCGGCGCCTCCGCCTTCACCATCCAGACCCTTGGCGGCATCGTGCAGTCGACCGTCAAGGACAGCGGCCGGCTGATCAGCGTGGCCATGGGCCAGGTGAGCTTTCACAGCGAAAAAATTCCCGTGGCCGGCCCGCCGCGCGAGGTCATCAACGAAAAGATCACGGCCCACGGCCGCGAGTTCACCTATTGCGCCGCCACCATCGGCAATCCGCACTGTGCCATTCTCCTGCCGGAAATCTCCCCAAACCTCGCCCGGACCTATGGGCCGGACATCGAGGCCGATCCGATTTTCCCGCATCGCACCAACGTGCAGTTCATGCGCGTGATCGACCGCGCCAACATCCAGATCGAAATCTGGGAGCGCGGCGCCGGCTACACCCTGGCCTCCGGCAGCAGCAGCTGCGCCACCGCCGCCATCGCCCACAAGCTCGGCCTGGTCGACAAACATGTCACCGTCCACATGCCCGGCGGCGAGATTGCGATCGAAATCAGCCCCGACTTTTACGTGCAGATGACCGGCCCGGTCACCAAGGTCTCCGAAGGCACGCTCCACGCCGAGATCTTCAGCGTGAAGGCGTGACGCACCGGCCTGATTGGCGGCAAAAAAGCCGGGGCGAGTTGCTCCGGCTTGAATGAAAATCCATGAGCCGGGGCGCGCGCCTCAGTACTTCACCGAGCAGCCGTAGGGCCGGCTCACCGGCGTGGGCACCGGCTGGCCCGACTTGATGGCGTCGAGCGCGACCTTCACGTAGTTCGTCGCCTTGGCGATGTCGGAAATGTCGGCGGAGCGGATGCTGTCGATCGCGCCTTCATAAACCAGGATGCCGTCGGCGTTGATCACGTACATGTCAGGTGTGGTCTTGGCGTTGTAGAGATGGCCGACCTTGCCGTCGTGGTCGTAGCAATAGGCGGTGGGTGCGGCGGAGTATTTTTGCAGCCAGGCCTTGATCTGGTCTGGCGTGTAATCGGCGCCTTCCTTGCCGGGCGCGCCGGAGTTGATCATGAGCCAGACCACGCCGTCGGAGATCGCGCTCTTTTGCAGGCCGGGAATGTTCCCGCTTTCGTAGTGCTTGTGCACGATCGGGCAATCCGGGTTGTTCCATTCGAGGACGACGATCTTGCCCTTGTAATCGGAGAGCGAATGCGTCTGGCCGTCGATGTCGGTGAGAGTGAAGCCGGGCGCGGGCTGGCCGACTTCGACCTTGGCGCAGGCGGCGCCGGCAAAGGCGCCGAGCGCCGCGAGGACGAGGAGGAGTTTCAGTGGTTTCATGAATACGTGAGGAGGGTCTTGCTGCGGGATGAGGAGAAGATTCTTGGCGCAAAAAGCCAAAAACGCAAAAAATTTTGCGCGGCCTTCCGGTGGCCGGCGGCAAACCGGAATTCGGCCTTTTCGGCGTTGTTTCGACATTGCAGCCGCGAGCGGCGGGGCCTAGGCTGCGGCGCGTGATGGGCTGGGTCGGTGATTTTTTCCGGTTCTGGTGGAGCTTGTTCTACTGGAACATGCGCAAGACCGTCTTCCGCTGGCGCGGCGGGCGTTGTCCGTGCCAGAATCCCAGCGACTCCGGCCGCGCGCTCGAAACCGCCTGCGACGCCTGCACCTCCTGGCACCGCCCGGCGCGTTTCCGGCGGGTCTGCCCGCTGCTGGTGGCGACGCCGGTCGGCCTGCGCTGTTCGGCGGACACCAAGGACGTGCAGCCGTTCTGGGGCCGCGCCCTTGGCTTTTGCGGCGGTGCCGGCGCGGCGGTTTATCTCGCGGCGGTGCTCGGGGCGTTCGCCGTGCTGCGGGGCATCGGCTACCCGGTGAATTTCGTGGCCGTGGCCTGGCCGCCGGCCTGGCGGGAAATTCGGGTGGCGCGCGCGGAATATTTTTATGAAGCCGCCGGCGCGGCGCTGGCCAAGAACCGCGTCAACGAAGCACTGCTCGCGCTTTCCTACGCTTACAATCTCAATCCGCGCAACTGCCAGGCCGGCCTGCTCCTGGCCAAGCTTTGGCAGATGAACCAGCCGGTGCTGTCGGACCGGCTCTACGCGCGCCTGCTGCAGGACAACCCCGGGCAGGCGGCGGCCATCGCTGAGGAATGGTATCGGGCGCTGCTCGCCCGCGGGGATTTTCCCAAGATCGCCCAGCTCGCACCAACCTTTCTCGCCGACGATCCCGCGCACGCACCGGTCTGGCTGTACGCGGTTTTTTTCGCCACGCGGCGCCTGGGCGATCCCGAGCCGTTGCGGCGGCTGCTCGAGAAAAAGCCCCCTCTCTCACCCGGCCTGCACCGGCTGGCGGAAATCGAATGGTGGATCCAAACCGGGCGTTCCTCCGACGCCCATGCCGCCCTGCTGAGCCTGGCGCCCGACACCGCGTACGGCTTTTATTACCAGATCAGCGAGCTCACGGCCCTGGGTTTTTCCGACGACGCGCTGCTGGCACTCGACCGGGCCGGAGCCGCCCTGCCCCAGCGCGAGCGCATCGCGCTGCGCATGGACGCCTTTGCCGCCAACGGCTGGCAGAGCCTCGTGCACAATGAAGTCGAACTGGTGTTGACCGCAGCCCCCACAGCCCCGGCGGTCGAACTGCTCTGCGCCCAGTTCATCCGTCATCCTGACGCAGCCTCGCTCGCCGATTTGTTTGAAAAAATCGAACAACACCCTCTGCCTCCGTCGTCCGACGCCTATCAGGCCGCGCTCGCACTTTTCTGTGCCGCCGGGGTCAACGCCGACTGGTCGGATTTGCGCACCGCCCGGAGCATGATCCGGCAGATGAGCGGAGCACACTTCGCCACGCTCGACGTCGCCGAGGCCTATTTTCGAGGTCAGTCCGCGGAGCGACGTCTGGGCAGCGTGCTGCCCATGCTGCAGCCGTTGGAACTCGATGTCACCTACGCCCTGTTTGAACATTACGGCGGCAACCGAGCCTCCGCGCGCGCCCCATGATCCCGGCTTCCTCCACCCCCGCCCGGCCGCGCATCGCCCCGCTGGCGCGCCTCAACCTCGTCCTGCTGGCGGCGCTGACCGCCGGGCTGAGCGCGCTGCTCTGGCCGCAGTGGCGCCACAACCCGGAACTTTCGCACGGACTGTTCATGCCGCTGGTGTTTCTGCTGCTGTTGCACGAAAGCCGTACCGCCGGGCCGCGGCGCTTCCTGCCGTCCGGCGGCGCCACCACCACCGCGACCGCCGGCCTGCTGGCGGCGGGCCTGCTCGCACTGGTGGCCGGCGGGCTTTTTGCCGCCGCGCTGGCCTGGTCGCACGCGCTGGTTGATTTCATGCTCGCGACCGCGCTGGTGCTGCTGCTCCTCGCCGGCTGGCTTGCCTTCGCCGCCGAGCCGGCGCGTTTTGTGCCGTTCAACTGGATCGCGTTCACCGCGATCTTCCTCTGGTTGCTGTGCGCCCCGATCCCGCCCGGCACGTACATGCGCCTGACACTCGGCCTGCAGCTCTGGGTCACCCGCTCCGTCCTCGCCACGCTGCACCTGCTGGGCATCCCCGCCGCGCGCAACGGCAATCTTATCGTCCTCGGCAACACCACCGTGGGCGTGGAGGAGGCGTGCAGCGGCGTGCGCAGCCTGATCTCTTGCGTGTTTGCCGGCTGCTTTTTTTCCGCGGCCCTGCTCCACCGGGCCGGCCCGCGCGTCCTGCTCATCGTGCTGGCCGCGCCGCTGGCGCTGGCCATGAACTTCCTCCGTTCGCTCGCGCTCACCCTGCTGGCCGCTCACGGCGTGAACATCAGCGGCACCTGGCACGATGCCACGGGTTACGCCATCCTCGGCGTGACCGCCCTGTTGCTGGGCGGACTCGCCCTCGCGCTGGCGGGCGGGGAAAAGGCCGGGTCTTTCCCGGCCACCGCCGAGTCGACGCCGGGCGCGCGGTCGCTCCTCCAGCCCATCCTCGCCGCCGGCCTGATCCTCGCCTCCGGGCTGACGATTTTTTTCCTCGCCAACACGCGGCGCGCCCCGCCCGGCGCGCCCGCTCCCGATCTCGCCGCGATTCTGCCCGCGCAGGCCGGCGGCTGGGAGGTGCGAACGACGAATGATTTGTTCCGTTTCACCGACGTCCTGCAGACCGATTGCCTGATGCAGCGCACTTATCTCCGACCCGCGCCCGACGGCAGCCTGCTGCAAGTGACGATTTATCTCGCCTACTGGCCCGCCGGCCAGGCGCCGGTCAGCCTGGTGGCTTCGCACACGCCCGACGCCTGCTGGCCCGGCTCAGGCTGGCAGGCCGAGACGACCGCGGATGCGCATCCCTTGCTGGCGGTCGGGACGCGTACGCTGCCGGCCGCGGAAGCGCGGCTTTTCCGCAGCGGCGCTTTTCCCCAATACGTCTGGTTCTGGCACATCTACGACGGGCATCCTGTCGCCTACCGGGATCCCCGCTCCCCGCGGGAGCTGCTGCGGCTCGCCTGGCATTACGGCTTCAAGCGCGAGGGCCCGCAGCTTTTTGTCCGTGTGTCGAGCAACCATCCGTGGGCCGACTTCGCCGGCGATCCGCTCTTGCAGGAAGTGTTTGCCCGGCTGCAAACTTTCGGCCTTTGACGCCCCATGCCCTTCCCGCTCACCCGACAGGAAAAATTGATCCTGGCCTGCCTCGCCACCATCATCGTGCTGGGCTTCATCGGGCTGGCGGTGCTTTGACCGGCGGCCGCCGCACCGCGGCAAATGCTTGCCGCACAGGCGATTTCCGCTGTTGATCGGATGCCGCCAAATCCGCATCCTTTGCGCCCGTTTGCGCGTATTCACTTTATGAAATGCTCCTCGCCCACGCCTCCTTGCCCGTCGAAGCACACCTCGCGTTTGCTGCCGGCGCGCCCGAGGACGGCATCGTTTTTTTCGCCGGCATGAGCGAGCCCGCCAACGACCCGAATTTCGTCGACGCCCGCCTGCTCCAGCGCATGGCGCAAGGCGACCGCGCGGCCTTCGCAGAACTTTACGACCGCTTCAGCCGCCCGCTCTATGTCACCGCCCGGCGCATTCTCGGCGACGCGCGCGAAGCCGAGGACGTTGTGCAGGACGTCTTTCTCGCACTATGGGAAAAGTCCGCCGCCTATTCCGCCGAGCGTGGCACCGCCTTTTCCTGGGCCGTCACGCTCACGCGCAACCGCGCGATCGACCGGGTGCGCCTGCGCCGGCGCCGCGGCGAGCTGCTCGAACGATCCATCCCCGCCGACCTCGGCTACGACCGCGCGGACGCCGCGGCCGACTGCGCCGACAGCCTCGTTTTCAAGGAAAAGGCCGGCCTCGTGCGCGCCGCGCTCGCCGCGCTGCCCGCCGAACAAAAGCAGGCGGTCGAACTCGCCTTTTTCAGCGGCCTGACCCAGCAGCAGATCGCCGAAAAACTCCGGCAGCCGCTCGGCACCGTGAAAGCCCGCATTCGCCGCGGCCTGCTCCGGCTCCGCGACGCCCTTCCCTCGCCCCATGATTGACGAACGCCTCGAGGAACTCGCATCGCTCCACGCCTTCGGTCTGCTCGAAGGCGAGGAACTCGCCGCGTTCGAAGCCGAGCTCGCGCGCAATCCCGAGCTGCCCGCCCTCGTCGCCGAGCTGCGCGAGACCGCCGGGGCGCTGGCCCTCTCCACGACCGCGACCGCCCCGCCGCCGGCGCTGAAGGCCCGGCTGCTTGCCCGGATCGCCACGCCGGCCGCGGGTCCCGCGGACAACCTCATTGGCGTCTCCTTTGGCCGCTGGCTGCCCTGGGCCGCTGCGGCCGCCTTCGCCCTCGCCGCGGTCTGGCTGGGTCAGCTCTATTTTGCGCAAAAAACGGAATCGATCGCCCTGCGCGACGAAGCCGAGCTCGCACGCCTCGAGACGCAAGGCGCGAAAAACCAGATCGAGGCCGAGCGCCTGCTTGCCCGCAAGCAGCTCGCCGATCTGGCGCAGCAATTGCAGGCCAACGACGATCTCGCCCGCCTGAAAATCGCCCGGCTGGTTTCGCTCGCGGGAAATTCTCCGCAAGCGCGCGCCATCGCGGTGTGGGATCCGGCCCGGCAGGAAGGCGTCTTCACCACGGAAAAACTGCCCGCCAAGGAGGCGGACCAGGATTACCAGCTCTGGGTCATCGATCCGCAAAAAGCCCGCCCGATCAGTGCCGGCGTGTTTGTCGTCAACGCCGCCGGCGGGGCCCGCGTCGAATTCGCCCCCGAACAACCCATCGCCACCGCGGCAAAATTCGCCGTCAGCCTGGAGAAAAAAGGCGGCGCGCCCCGCAATTCCGGCCCGCAAGGCCCGGTCATCATGATGAGCGAGTGAACCGGGCGGCCTCGCCCGCCCGCGCACTTTCGCCGGGCGGCTGGTTGGCCGCGGGCTATGCGCCGCCGCGATCCATCCCACGCATCACGACAAGATATGGCTGGGGGATAATCACCTGGCACTTTGAGACTTGTCACTTTGTTCTTCGCCGAAAAACTCGCCGCATGGTCATCAAACCCAAGGTTCGCGGATTTGTCTGCGTCACCGCCCATCCGGCCGGCTGCGCGGCGCACGTGCAGGAATGGATCGATTACGCGCGGAAAAAAGGCCCGCTGAAAAACGGTCCGAAAAGCGTCCTGGTCATCGGCGCCTCCACCGGGTACGGCCTGGCCTCGCGCATCGCCGCAGCCTTTGGCGCCAACGCCTCGACGCTCGGCGTCTTCTTCGAACGGCCGTCGGAAAATGACCGGCCCGCCACGCCCGGCTGGTACAACACCATCGCCTTCACCCGCGCCGCCCGCGCCGCCGGCCTCAAGGCGCTCAACCTCAACGGCGACGCCTTTTCCGACGACCTCAAGCGCCAGGCGCTCGATCTCATCAAGCGCGAACTCGGCCCGATCGACCTCGTGGTTTATTCCCTGGCCTCCCCCCGCCGCACTCACCCGAAAACCGGCGTGGTCCATAAATCGGTCTTGAAGCCTGTCGGCGCGTCCTACACCAACAAAACCGTCGACACCGACAAAGGCGTCGTCAGCGACATCACCATCGAGCCCGCCACCGAGGCCGAAATCGCCGACACCGTGGCCGTGATGGGCGGCGAGGACTGGGAAATGTGGATGCACGCACTCGATGACGCGAAACTGCTCGCGCCCGGCGCCACCGCCGTCGCCTACAGCTACATCGGCCCCGACGTCACCTGGCCCATCTACAAAAACGGCACCATCGGCCTGGCCAAAAACGATCTTGAACGCGCCGCCAGGCGCATCGACGCGCTGCTCAAGCTCCATCGCGGCCGCGCCTTCATCTCCGTCAACAAGGCGCTCGTCACGCAGGCCAGCTCGGCCATTCCCGTCGTGCCGCTCTACATTTCCATCCTCTACAAAATCATGAAGGCGCGCGGCATGCACGAGGGCTGCATCGGGCAGATGCACCGGCTTTTTGCCACCCAGCTCTACGGTGGCACCGGCCTGCAGTTCGACGAGGCCGGCCGCGTCCGCATCGACGACCTGGAGATGAAGCCGGACGTCCAGGCTGAAATCCGCAAAATCTGGCCGCAGGTCACGACCGAAAATCTCGCCGCGCTCACCGACATCGCCGGCTATCGCGCGGAATTTCTGCAACTCTTCGGCTTCGGCCTGCCCGGTATCAATTACGAGGCCGACGTCGAGCCGCACGTCCCGATGGAATGATTTTTCATGCGCGTGGTTCTCCAGCGCGTTTCCTCCGCCCGCGTGACGATCGCCGGGGAGATCGTGGCTGAAATCGGCCCCGGCCTGCTCGTCCTTCTCGGCCTCGCCGATGGAGACGCGGAAACCGATGGCGCGTGGCTGGCGGAAAAAATCGCCGGCCTGCGCATTTTTCCCGACGGGGACAAAGCCGCCGGCCCGGCCGACCGCATGAACCACTCCGTGCGCGACATCGGCGGCGAAGTGCTTGTTGTCAGCCAGTTCACGCTCATCGCCAGCCTGCGCAAGGGCACCCGGCCGTCGTTTCACCGCGCCGCCAAACCCGAGGTCGCGATTCCGCTCTACGAGGCGTTTCTCCGGCAGATGGAAGCGGAACTCGGCCGCAAGCCGGCCAGCGGCCGCTTCGGCGCGATGATGCAGGTCGCGCTCGTCAACGACGGGCCGGTGACCATCATCCTCGATTCGAAAACCCGCGAGTGACCGCCGCTCAGTCCTCGAATTCGCCCACGCTCACGGACCGGCCGTTGTCCTTCGGGCCGAGCTTGAGGATGAACGGCGCGGCGGTTTTTGCCCACGCCTCGGCCTTGGGATAGCTGTCCGCGCCGCCGGGCCAGCACTGCCGGAGCATGGCGGTGTTGATGATGCCGGGATTGAGCGGCACCGCCGCCATGCCGGCGGGTAGTTCCTGCGCCAAGGCCTTGGTCAGGCCTTCGATGGCCCATTTCGAGGTGCAATACGGCGCGACGTCGGGCGAGGTCGAACGCCCCCAGCCCGAGCTGAAATTCACGATCACGCCTTTTTTTGCCCCGATCATCGCCGGCACGAAGGCGCGGATGACGTTGGCCACGCCCTTGATGTTGACGTCGATCAGGCGGGAGAATTTTTCCGCCGGCACCGACCAGAGCGGCGCGGGATCGTTCATCAGCGCGGCGTTGTTGACCAAAAAATCCGGCGCGCCGTGCGTCGCCAGCACGCGCTCGGCCCAGAGCTGCACTTTCATCGCCTCGGCCACGTCGACCGTGTCGAAGCTGTGCGGCTCCGGATGGGCAAACCGCAGATCGATGATTTCCTGCCCGCTGCGCCCGCAGCCGATGATCGTGTGGCCCTCGGCGATCCAGCGTTCGGCCAGCGCCCGGCCGAGGCCGCGCGTCACTCCCGTGATAAGGATTTTCATATCGGGAAGGTTTTTCGTTTCCCGGCGCAGCGCAAGCCCGCGCGGCGGCGCAAATCACGCCTCGCCAGGCGGACCGTTCGGCCTTATGCCGAGGGCATGAAAACGATTCTGGTGCCCCTCGATTTTTCCGGCGCGAGCGCGGGTATTCTCCAGACCGCGGCCTCGCTTGCGCAGGCGTTGAACGCCCGCCTCGTCCTGCTCCACGTGATCCAGCCGATCATTGCCGCCGGCGATCCCATGTTGGATGCGGCGCAAATCGCCGCCACTCAAACCGCCAACGATCAATTCGCCCGCGCCGAGCTGGCCCGGGCCCATGAACAACTCCAGCGCCAGGGGCTGGCGGCCGAGGAGGAGCTGCACGACGGTCCGGCCGCCGCTGTCATTTTGAAGCGCGCGCGGGCGCTGCCCGCCGATCTGGTCGTGATGGGCTCGCACGGCCACACCGCGCTTTACGATCTGCTCCTCGGCAGCACCACCCACGCCGTGGTGAAAAACTCCCCCTGCCCCGTGGTGATCGTACCGTCGAAAATTTAAGGCGGCCGCGTCGTTCCCCGCCGGTTTAGCAGGCGACCGGCTTGAGGCCGATCCGCGGAGCCCGCCCGCGGTGGCCCGGCGCGACGGGATCAGGCTGGCGCATCATGGGAAACGACAGGGCGGGCGCGCAGATTTTATGACAGGGGCCGCAAAGCGCCTGAATCTCGCTCTGCGCGATAAAATGCCAGACTGTCTCGATCCGGGTTTTTTCGTCCGCGCTCAAGCGGTTGGCGGCCGAAAGAATTTCCCTCAGCGCCTCGCTGCCCGCGGCGAAATAGGCCAGCAGCGGATTCAGTCCGCAGGGGCACAGCGTGTACAGCGGCGCCAGGTGGGTTTTGTACAAAAGGCTCCAGCGCGAGGTCGGCCGCAACTGGATGAGCCGCTCCAGCTGCGCCAGCGTTTCATCCATCAGGTAGGAGAGCACATGCGGATTGGCCGGCGGCGGGCTCGGCGGCGGCGGCTCGGCCATCAGGCGCCAGTTCCATTCCGCCTTCAAGGCGGCGCGCTGTGCATGCAACAGGGTAGATAACGATCGTTGCATAAAGGAATATTGGGCGACGGACATACAAATGTCCACCGGGACGGCTACACTTGGCTTGGGAAATATTGCACATTTTTTGCAGGGGGCGGATTCGACAAAAAATGCGCAAGCTCCACCAACATGTGCGGAGTCTGCGCCGGCCCCCCTCGGCTAGACTGGCCCCATTCACCTTAACCCGTTTTTCACCATGAGTGTCATTCCGCTCACCCTTGCCATCAGCTTGTGCCTCGTTTTCACGTTTCTCGTCTTCTTCCTCAAGGAGCAGGCGCACCGTCACCACCGCAGCGCGGAGCATGAGGCGCTGCTGCCACTGGCCGAGGAAAAGCCCCGCCTCGTCACCCGGCGTTACGAGGACGAGGGCGATCGCTGAGCTTTTTTGAAACCCACCGGCCGCCGACCCCATGCCTGCGCGCAAGATCACTGTTGAATACAACGACCGCATCGTCCGGCAGTTCCTTCTCGCCTCCGTCATCTGGGGCGCGGTGGGCATGCTGGTGGGCGTGTTCATTGCCGCCGAGCTGAATTTCTGGCAGCTGAACGCCAACGTCCCCTGGCTCACCTGGAGCCGCCTGCGCCCGCTGCACACCAACGCCGCGATCTTTGCTTTTGTCGGCAACATGATGTTCGCCGGCATCTATTATTCAACCCAGCGGCTGGTCAGGGCGCGGCTGGCCAGCGATTTTCTCTCCAACCTGCATTTCTGGGGCTGGCAGCTCATCATCGTCGCGGCCGCCTGCACCCTGCCCTTTGGCCTGACCCGGGGCAAGGAGTACGCCGAACTCATCTGGCCCATCGACATCGCCGTTGCCTTCATCTGGATCGTCTTCGCGGTGAATTTCTTCTGGACGCTGGCGAAACGGCGCGAGCCGAGCCTCTATGTCGCCCTCTGGTTTTACATCGCCACCATCATCACCGTGGCGATGCTTTATGTCGTCAATCATCTGTCGGTGCCGACGAGCCTGACCCACAGTTATCCGGTCTTCGGCGGCGTGCAGGACGCGCTCGTGCAGTGGTGGTACGGCCACAACGCCGTGGCCTTCTTCCTCACCACGCCGATCCTCGGCATCATGTATTACTTCTTGCCGAAGGCGGCGGAACGGCCGGTCTACTCCTACCGGCTCTCCGTCGTGCATTTCTGGTCGCTCGTCTTCGTCTACATCTGGGCCGGCCCCCATCATCTGCTCAACACCGCCCTGCCCGACTGGCTCCAGGCGCTGGGCATGACTTTCTCACTCATGCTCTGGGCGCCCTCCTGGGGCGGCATGCTCAACGGCCTCCTCACCCTGCGCGGCGCCTGGAACAAGCTGCGCACCGACCCCGTGCTCAAATTCTTCGCCGCCGGAGTCACCTTTTACGGCATGGCCACCTTCGAAGGACCGCTGCTCGCCATCAAATCGGTCAACGCCCTCGCCCACTACACCGACTGGGTGATCGGCCATGTGCACGGCGGCACGCTCGGCTGGAACGGCTTCATGGCCGCGGGCATGACCTACTGGCTGCTGCCGCGGCTCTGGAACAAGCCGCTCCATTCCGTTCCGCTCGCCAACCTTCATTTCTGGACCGGCCTCGTCGGCATCCTCCTCTACGTCTCGGCCATGTGGACCAGTGGCATCACCCAGGGCGTGATGCTCAACGCCACCACCGAGCATGGCACGCTCCTTGCGTATCCAAACTTTCTTGACACGGTCAATGCCATCCGTCCGATGATGCTCATGCGCGTGATCGGCGGCGCGCTCTACCTGACCGGCTGGTTCCTGCTCGTGTACAATCTCTGGCGCACGGTGCGCGGCGCGCAGCCGGTCAACGGCACGATCGAGGTTTTCGCCGACGAATCCGCCGTGGCCGAGCCCCGCCACGGGCTGTGGAGCGGCCTGCTCGGCACGCCGGTGGTGTTTTGCGCGCTGGGCCTCGGCTTCGCCTGTGCCTGGTGGTTCGGGCGCGACCTCGTCATGCTTTTCGGCCTGCTCGGCACGCTGGTCTGCGCCGTGCTGGTGCTGGCGCATTTCGAGGCCCGCCGCCGCCAATGGAGCGACTGGTACGACCGCCTGCTGGTCAGCGCCCTGCCCTTCACCCTCCTCACTTTCATCGCCGTCGCCGCCGGCGGACTGATCCAGATCATTCCGACCATCCTCGTGGACAAGGCCGTCAACGTCGAGGACCGCCGCCAGATCCCTTACACGCCGCTCGAGCTGGCCGGCCGCGACATCTACGTGCGCGAAGGCTGCTACCTCTGCCATTCACAGATGATCCGCACCCTCGTGCCCGACGTGCTCCGCTACGGCGACTACTCGCGCCTCGGCGAGTCGATCTACGACCATCCCTTTCAGTGGGGTTCGAAGCGCAACGGTCCGGATCTGGCCCGCATCGGCGGCAAGTATCCCGACGTCTGGCACCTCCGCCATTTGGAGGATCCGCGCTCGATCTCGCCTGGCTCCAACATGCCCGCCTTCCCCTGGCTGCTGAGCAACCCGCTCGATGTCTCGACGCTTCCCACCCGCATCGCCGTGCAGCGCAGGCTCGGCGTGCCGTATCCGGAATGGTCCGACGCCCAGATCGCCGACCTCGTGGGCGCACAGCAAAAACAGATCGCCGGCGGCCTGCGCGACACCGGCGCCTACATCAAGCCCGACAAGGAGATCATCGCCCTCATCGCCTACCTGCAGCACCTCGGCAAATACGAAACCGTCGCGCCCCGCACCGCTGAGGCGCGATCCACCTCGGTCGATCCCTGAAATCATTTTCCCATGTTCAGCCGCCTTATTCTCCACCACCGCGATGCTGCCATCGGCATCATCGCCTTTGCCGTGGCGCTGAGCATCTTTCTCATGATGGTCTGGCGGGCCCTGCGCATGCCGCACGCCCAGCGCGAGGCGCTCGCCCGCCTGCCCTTCCAGCCCGATCTCCCGTCCCGCCGCCATGACGACGCCAAAACCACCTCCACCTGACGACACCCTGCGCGAGCACAGCTACGACGGCATCCAGGAATACAACAAACGGCTGCCGAACTGGTGGTTGCTCACGTTTTACGGCACGATCGTTTTTTCCATCGGTTACTGGGCCGTAACCCGGCAGTTCGGCCCGGCGCACAGCGACCATGCGCGCATCGAGGCCGACTTGCAGCGCATCGAGGCCGCCAAACTCGCGGCTGCGTCCACCACGCAGCTCGACGATGCGACGCTCTGGAAAATGAGCCTCAATCCGGTCTTCACCGACGCCGGCCGGACCACCTTCAACTCCACCTGCGCCAGCTGCCACAAGGAAAGCCTGCGCGGCGTGGACGAGGGCGGCATCGGCGCTGATCTCCGCGACCGGCAATGGATTCACGGCGGCCGCCCCACGGACATTCTTCACACCGTCACCAACGGCGTGCCGATCAAAGGCATGCCGACCTGGGGGCCCGTGCTCGGTACAAAAAAAATCACCGAGGTGGTCGCCTACGTCCTCAGCTATCACCAGGAAGGCGAGCCGGGGATGGGTCCGGCCACTCCGGCAAAATAGCCGGTTTTGCCATGAACGCCGCGGCCTCCAATTCACAAAATCGTCTCCCGGCCAAGGCAAACGCAGCCGGAGTGCCGAGTCCGTCGCTTGAGTCGGTCACCACCATCCAGGCCGACGGCTCGCGGCTTTTTCTGCACCCGGCGGACGTGCACGGTCTTTTCACGACCGCGCGACGTCTCAGCGCCCTCGGTCTCATGGCGGTCTACATTCTGCTGCCCTGGATCAAAATCGGCGGCTATCCCGCCGTCTTTCTCGATCTGGCCGACCGACGCTTCCACCTTTTCGGCTGGACGCTCGCCGCGCAGGATTTGTGGCTGCTTTTCTTCCTCATCAGCGGACTGGGCTTCACGCTGTTCTTCGTCACCGCGCTGCTGGGCCGCATCTGGTGTGGCTGGGCCTGCCCGCAAACCGTGTTTTTGGAGCATGCTTTCCGGCGCGTCGAACGCTGGCTGGAGGGCAGCGGCCTGGAGCGCCGCGCGCTCGACGCCGCGCCCTGGTCCGCCCGGAAAATCATTCTGCGCGGACTGAAGCATCTGATTTACCTCGGCTTCGCCGCCGCCATCGCGCACGTGTTTCTCAGCTACTTCGTCTCACTGCCTGCGCTCTGGTCGATGATGCGCGCGGCGCCGGGCGCGCATGGGGGCGCCTTTCTCTTCATCGCCGCGGCCACCGGCGTCCTCTATTTTAATTTCGCCTGGTTTCGCGAACAGCTCTGCATCGTCATCTGCCCTTACGGACGCCTGCAGTCGGCACTCATCGACGACCATTCGCTCGTCATCGGCTACAGCGTCCGGCGCGGCGAACCGCGCGGCCGGCTCGGCACGCGCGGCGCGGGCGACTGCGTGGACTGCAGCCGCTGCGTCCAGGTGTGCCCGACCGGCATCGACATCCGCCAGGGCCTGCAGATCGAATGCATCGGGTGCGCCGCCTGCATCGACGCCTGCGACGAGGTCATGCATAAAATCCACCGCCCGGCCGGACTCATCCGCTATGCTTCGCAGGCGAGCCTAGCCGGACGAAAGACGCGCTGGCTGCGGCCGCGCATCTTCCTTTACGCCGTGCTCCTGCTCGCCGGCTCCGCCGCGGCAGCCTGGGCGTTTTCGACCCTCAAGCCGGCCTCCTTCGGGGTTACCCGGCTGACCGGCGCGCCTTACTTCGTGGATCCCGATTTTGTCCGCAATGAATATCTCGTGCGGCTCGTCAACAAACAATCCAGCCCGGCGAATTTCTCCGTCCAGATTTACTCCGACGCCGACATCGAACAAATCGGCCTGACCGAACCCGTCACCGTGCCCGCGCTCGGCGAGGAAGTACGGCCGCTCGTCCTGCGCGTCTCCCGCGCCCATTACACCGGGCCCTTCCCGGTCACGATCATCCTGAGCGACGCGCCCCGGACATTCTACCTCGAGCGCACGGTCAATTTTCTCGGACCGGACGCCGAACTCCTGCAGGAGGAGGACCATGAAAAAGGCATCCAACGATAGGCTGCTGCTCTGGGCCGGCCTGGCTTTTGCCCTGCAGCTCGGGCTTTGGGTGGCCCTGTTTATCGTTGCCTCCCGCCATCCCGTGGCCGAAGTCCCGCTCGCAGCCGCGCCGCCGGGGCGTTGAACCATGGAACTCGCCGCCGTCAATTCCCCTGCCGCCGCCTTTGCCGCCGGACTGGTGGTCAGCCTGCACTGTGCCGGCATGTGCGGCCCGCTCGCCTGCGCGCTGCTGCCGGTGCGCGGTGAACACGGGGACAGCCGGACGGTCGCGACGGCCTATCATCTCATGCGCCTGGCCGGCTACACCGTCATGGGCGGGCTTGCGGGCGGACTCGGCATGCTGCCGTTGAGCTGGATGTCGGCATCGGCGCTGCGCTGGCTGCCGTGGGCGATGGTGTTGTTTTTTGTCGCGATGGCGCTGCGCCTGGATCGTTTTCTGCCGCGCTCGCGGGCCGTCGCGGGGTGGCTTTTGCGGCTGAACGCGGGGCGGCGCGGCCGTTCGCGCGTGGCGGCCGCGGGCATCATGGGGCTGGCCACGCCGCTGCTGCCGTGCGGACCGCTCTATTTTTTGATCGCCCTCGCCTTGCTCACGGGATCGGCGCTGCGCGGCATGGAATTCATGCTCGCTTTCGGCCTCGGCACCGTGCCGCTGCTCTGGGTCGCGCAAATGCAGTTCGACTGGCTGAGGACCCGGCTGACGCCGCGCGGCCTCGCCGTGCTGCGCGTGACGCTTGCACTGATCACGGCGCTGGTCATCGCCTGGCGGCTGCGCAGCACGCTCGGCTTCGCCGGCCCCTCCACGCAAAACTTCATCTGCCTTTAAACGTGAAACCGTCCGCCGCCGGGCAAAAAAATCCGGTCAAGCCGGTCTGCCGGCATTGCGGTGCCGCCCTGCTCGATCCGCCGGCCGTGGCGTCGGGATTTTGCTGCGCGGGCTGCGCCTATGTTTTCCGGCTCGTGCACGAGCATGGGCTCGAGGGTTACTACCGGCTGAAGGACGAGGTGACGCCCCCGGCCGACGCGGCGGTTTTCGAACCGCGTGATTACGCGTGGCTGGAGGCGGCCCAGCGCGAAGCCGAGGCGGCGGCCGTCCGGGCGCAGCCCGAACTCACGCTCCAGGTGCAGGGCATTTCCTGCATCGGTTGTGTCTGGCTGATCGAGCGGCTTTTCCAAGGGCAGCCTGGCGGGCGGGAGATTTCGGTCAACGCCCAGCTCGGCCGGGTGCGGCTGCGCTGGACCGCCGGCGAGTTTTTCGCGGCGGATTTTGCGCGAAAATTGCAGTCGTTCGGCTACCTGCTCGGGCCAGCCGACGCCGAGGGCGAAAATTCCGAGGGCCGCGATCTCGTGCGGCGCGTCGGCCTGTGCGCGGCGTTCGCCCTGAACGTGATGCTGTTCACCCTGCCGTCGTATTTCGGAATGAGCCGCAGCTTCGCCTATGCGCCGCTTTTCAGCCTGCTTTCGCTCGTCTTCGCCACGCTGAGCCTGCTGGTCGGCGGAAGTTATTTTCTCGGCCGGGCCGGGCAGAGCCTCCGCACCGGCGTGCTCCACATCGACCTGCCCATCGCGCTCGGCATCGTCGGCGCCTATGGCGGCTCGCTCTATGGCTGGATCGCCGGCGCGGAACGCTTCGTCTACTTTGATTTTGTCAGCGTGTTCATCCTCCTGATGCTCACCGGCCGCTGGGCCCAGGTGGCGGCGGTGGAGCGCAACCGCCGCCGGCTGCTCCGCCAGCAGCCGCTGACGCCGCGCGTGCGACTCTTCACCGCCACCGGCAAGGCGCAGGAAACCTCGCCGGAAAAATTGCGCGCGGGCCAGCGGTTTTCGCTCCGTTCCGGCCAGACCATGCCGGTGCAAACGCAGCTGGAAACGCCGGAGGCGGCCTTTTCGCTCGCGAACATCAACGGCGAGGCCGAGCCGCGGGTTTTCCGCGCCGGCCAGCACGTGCCCGCCGGCGCCATCCTCGTCAGCCGGGGCGAGGCGCGCGGCGTGGCGCAGCAGGCCTGGAACGAGTCCCTGCTCGCGCAGCTTCTCCGGGCCGGCGAACGGCCGGGCTGGCGCCACCGCTTTTTGGAAAAAGTGGTCCGCGGCTACCTCGCCGGCATTCTCGTCACGGCCGCCGCCGCGGGCGCGATCTGGTGGCTGAAAACCGGCGATGCGCCGCACACCTGGGCGGTGGTCACGGCGGTGCTCGTCGTGTCCTGCCCGTGCGCCATCGGGCTGGCTTTTCCGCTCGCCGACGAGATGGCCACCGTGGCGGTGCGGCGCCGCGGCGTGTTTGTCCGCGAAAACGACCTTTGGGCCAAGCTTTCCAAGGTGGAAAAAATCATCTTCGACAAGACCGGCACGCTCACGCTGGAAACGCCCGCGCTGCTCAACCCGGAGGCGATCGCCGCGCTCGGCCCGGACGCCCGTGCCGCCCTGCACGCGCTCGTGCGCGACAACCCCCATCCCGTCAGCCAGTGCCTGCTCGGGCATTTGCTTGCGGCCGGCGCGCCTTCCCCGCTGGCCGGAGCGGTGCGTGAAACCGTCGGCCACGGCGTGGAACTCGACGCCTGGTCGCTGGGCCGCGCCGGCTGGCGCGATCGCGGCCCGGCCGGCCCGGACGCGGTTTTCGCCTTCGACCGCGTTCCGGTCGCGCGTTTCCGTCTCGCCGAAAAAGCGCGGCCCGACGCGCGCCGCGAGCTGGCCGCGCTGGCTGCGGGCGGATACGAGATTTTCATCCTCAGCGGCGACCGGCGGGAAAAAGTCGAGGCCCTGGCGCGGGAGTTGAATCTGCCCGTCGGACGCGTGCTCGGCGGCCAGTCACCCCAGGCCAAGGCCGACTGGCTGGCCGGGCACGACCGCGGCGACACGCTCATGCTCGGCGACGGCGCCAACGACAGCCTCGCCTTCGACCGCGCGCTTTGCCGCGGCACGCCGGTCATCCACCGCGGTCTGCTCGAACAGAAGGCCGATTTCTATTACCTCGGCCGCGGCCTCGCCGGCCTGCGCGCGCTTTTCCGCGTAAACGTCATCCGCCGGAACACCCAGGCCGTGATCCTGGTTTTTTCCGTCGCCTACAATCTCCTCGCCGTCGGGCTGGCCGTGGCCGGGCGGATGAACCCGCTCGTCGCCGCCATCCTCATGCCGGCGAATTCGCTCCTCACGCTCGCCATCGTCTCGCTCGGCCTCCGCCGCGCATTCGTTTTCACTGCGACTGCAGGCTGAACTTGTTCAAGTGGGCGTCGCCGCAGGCGTTCATCACGTCGGCGACCTTCTGCAGCTGCGTGGCCTTGTCGGCCTTGATCAACACGGGAATGTCCCGGTCGACGTCGTGCACCTCCTTGAGCAGCGGCAGCAGCTGGTCGTCGGCAATGGCGCGGCCGTTGAAGGAGATGACGCCGTCCTTGTCGATCGCAATCTCGACCTTGCCCTTGAATTCGTTTTTGCCCGCGCTGGTGAACTTGGGCAGGGTGATGTTCATCGTGACCGCGGACTTGAACTGCATCGTCACGAAGGAGAAAAAAATCAGCATGACAAGCACGTCGATCAGCGGCACGAGATTCATCTCAGGCCGCTTGCGGCGTTTCTGATAGAGGCCGCTCATGTTTGTTGCAACTGCTGCTGCCGGCTGCGCTGCAGCACGCGTTCGAGCAGCACGTCGAGCTGCGCGGCGTAGTTTTCCACCTTGCGCTGGAAAAACCCGCTGCCGATGAGGGAGGGAATGGCGATGCTCAGGCCGATGACCGTGGCGGAAAGCGCCAGGGCCACGCCGCGGGTGAACGCCACCGGATCGGGCAGGCCGGTGTCCGGCGCGATCTGTGAGAAGACCTGGAGCAGGCCGGTGACCGTGCCGGTCAGTCCGAGCAGCGGCGCCGCGGCGTAGATGACGTCGAGGTACGGCAGGCCGCGTTCCATGCGGTTGATCTCCAGGCGGGCGAAGGCCTTGACCGCACCTTCATCGTGGGAGTGCCTTTCCGCAAACTCGACGATGCGCGCGAGCACGGAGTGGCGGCCGCCGGGCACGGGCTTTCCCGCCACGATGGCGTCGACCAGGTCATCCGGCATGACGGCATGGCGGCGGAGCGCGTAGGCCCGTTCGCACATGATGAAAACGGAGGTGGCCGAGCAGACGCCCAGCGGATAAATGAGCAGGCCGGCGCCTTTGAAGATCTCAATCATGAGTCTGAGGGTGAATGGCTTGATGAGACGCCTGCCAAGCCGAAAAGGTTCATAAATTTTGAACGAGCGGGGAACAGCCGGGCCGCGCCGGACCCGTGCCGCCGTTGTCAGGCCGCAAGATAGGGCAAATGAGCGACGGCGGCGGCCACGGCGGAGCGGCCTTCCAGCAGCTCGCCGATGGGGTCCCAGCGGCCGTTGACCAGCGCATCTCGGGCGGTGTCGCGGATCGCGACCTTGATCCTTTGGCCGGCGAAACGGACTTCCTGCGCGGCCACGTCGATCACGAGCTCGGTCCGCGGATCGGCCTCGATCGCAGCGGCGATCTTTGCGATGTCCTCGCGGGCGGCGCTCACGCACGGGATGCCGAGCGTGGCGCAGTTCCCAAAAAAGATTTCGGCGAAATTCTCCGCGATGACGGCGCGGAAGCCGTGCTTCTGGATGGCCTGCGGGGCGTGCTCGCGCGACGAGCCGCAGCCGAAGTTGGCGCCGCTGAGCAGAATGGTGGCGCCCTGGAAGCGCGGGTCGTTGAGCGGGTGCGGCTTGTCGGTGCCGTCGGCGTTCTTGCGCACGTCGTAAAAGAGAAATTCGCCCAGCCCGTCGAAGGTCACGCACTTCATGAAGCGGGCGGGGATGATGCGGTCGGTGTCGATGTCGTTGCCGGGGACGAAAACGCCGCGGCCGGCAACGGTGGTGATTTTGGCGAGGGACATGATGGAAAAAAATTCAGGCGGTCTTGCGGGTGAAGTAGGTGGCAAAAACGGAATGGCGGTGCAGCACGTCGGGCGCGGCAAACCCGGCCTCCTGCAGCAGCGAAAACTGGAACGGCAGCGAACGCGGCGAATCCTCGCGTTCGACGTAGGCGAAGACCTTGTCGCGGTAATCCGCGCCGCCGACCTTTTCAAGATGGCGGGCGTAGTTCGCCCAGAGCACGCCCTGGGCCGCGGGATCGTCACAGGCCACGAAATCGGAGACGAAAAGCATGCCGCCGGGCCGCAGCCAGGAGGCCAGCCGGGCAAACATCCGCCGCCAGTCGTCCTCCCCGCGCAGGTGGTGGAGGGCCGCGCCGGTGACGATCAGTTCAAACCGGCCGGTGGCCAGGTCGACATCGCGCATGTCGCCCTGGACGGTGCGCGCCGTGCCGCCGGCGCGGTTGGCGGCGCCGACCCGCTCGCGGGCGCGGGCCAGCATCGGCGCGCTCAAATCGACAAGCGTGCAATGCAGCGGATTCACCGCCTGCAGCAGCGTCAGCGTATAGTTGCCCGCGCCGCAGCCGAGGTCGAGGATGTTGGCGCCCGCCACCAGCCAGGCGCGGCCGAGGTCGCGCAAAAGTTCCAGCACGACCGGCGCATCCATGGTCGATTGCTGGCCGGTGTCGAGCCGGCTGAACCGGTCGACGTCGGCATCAAACCGCGCGCGGATTTCGTCCGGGGTGGATTTCTGGGCGAGGGTTGCGGGCATGGCGGAGACGGGATCGGGACGTCAGGAGACGCTGAAAACTTCGCGCGCATCGGCCACGGAGCCGGTGACGGCGGCGGCGGCGACCATGAGCGGGCTCATGAGGATGGTGCGGCCGGTCGGGCTGCCCTGGCGCCCCTTGAAGTTGCGGTTGGACGAGCTCGCGCAGAGCTGATCGCCGATGAGCTTGTCGGGATTCATGGCCAGGCACATGGAACAGCCCGCCGCGCGCCACTCGAAGCCGGCGTCGCTGAACACCTTGTCGAGGCCGAGCTTTTCGCACTGGGCCGCGACGATTTGCGAGCCGGGCACGGCGATGGCTTTCACGCCGGGCGCCACGCGCCGGCCTTTGATGAACCTGGCCACTTCCTGAAAATCGCTCAGGCGGCCGTTGGTGCATGAGCCGAGGAAGGCCACGTCGATCTTCGTGCCCTTGATCGGCGCGCCGGGCCTCAGCTTCATGTAGGCGAGCGCTTCGTCGATCGAGGCCTTCTCGTCGGGGGCGCGGGCCTGGGCCGGATCGGGAATGCTTTCCGTGATCGAGATGCCCTGGCCCGGATTGATGCCCCACGTGACGGTCGGCGCGATATCGGCGGCGTTGATGGTCACGACGTCGTCATAATGGCAGCCGGGGTCGCTGGCCACCGCCTTCCAGCGCGCCACGGCGGCGTCCCAGGCGGCGCCTTTCGGCGCGTAGGGGCGGCCCTTGAGATAAGCAAAGGTGGTTTCGTCGGGATTGACGTAGCCGGCGCGCGCGCCGCCCTCGATGGACATGTTGCACACGGTCATGCGCTCCTCCATGGAGAAACGGTCGAAGACCTCGCCGCCGTACTCGTAGGCGAAGCCGGTGCCGCCGTTCACGCCGAGTGTGCGGATGATGTGCAGGATCACGTCCTTGGCATAGACGCCGGGACGCAGCCGGCCGTTCACGTTGATGCGGCGGACCTTCAACTTCCCCAGCGCCATGGTCTGCGTGGCCAGGACGTCGCGGATCTGCGTCGTGCCGATGCCGAAGGCAACGGCGCCGAAGGCGCCGTGCGTGCTGGTATGGGAGTCGCCGCAGGCGATGGTCGTGCCGGGCTGGGTGATGCCCTGCTCCGGACCGACGATGTGCACGATGCCCTGCTTGCCCGTGGCGCGGTCAAAGAAGGTGATGCCGAATTCGCGGCAGTTCTTCCGCAGCTCCTCCATCATGGCCTGGGCGAGTGAATCGCGATAGGGCTCGGCAAACTGGTCCGTCGGCACGATGTGGTCGACGGTAGCGAAGGTGCGGTGCGGCATGGCGACCTTGAGGCCGAGGTCGCGCAGCATGCCGAAGGCCTGCGGGCTGGTCACCTCGTGGATGAGATGGGTGCCGATGAGGAGCTGGGTCTGGCCGTTGGCCAGCGGGCGGACGGCATGGGCGTCCCAGACTTTTTCGAAGAGCGATTTTGGCATGGCGGGAAAGGTGGCGGAAGTTTGCCGGCGGTCAACGCAGGCGTGAACGCGGCGGAATGGCGGTTGACGAATTGCAGTTTAACAAGGAATTGCATTGCAAAAAAATACTTGTTTAGTGTCCAGTGATGCCCAGGGAGTATCAATTTTCATTCGAGCTGCGCCACCTGGTTTATTTTCGCGAGGTGGCGCGCCGCCTGCACTTCCGCCAGGCGGCCGGGGCGCTGGCCGTGGCCCAGCCGGCGTTGAGCCGGCAGATCGCCCAGCTGGAGGCGGCGCTGGGCGCGAAATTATTCGTGCGTTCGCGCCGGCGGGTGGAGCTGACGGCGGCCGGCCGGGTGCTGGCCGAGCGCGTCGAGCCGCTCCTGCGATCGCTGGCCGCCGTGCCGGCGGAGCTGCAGGCGCTGGCCGGCGGCGAGGTCGGCTACCTGCGCGTGGCCTTCACCGGCCTGGCCATGGCCACGGTGCTGCCGGGGATCCTGCGCCGCTTTCACCGGCGTTTTCCCGGCATCCGGCTGGCGCTCAATGAATCGCCGACGTCGGCCCAGCTCGCCGCGCTGGCGGCGGACGACATCGCCTGCGGTTTTTTTCATCCCGAGGCGGTGGTGACGGGCCTGCGCACGCGCCAGCTTTTGCGCGAGCGCAACGGCGTGCTGCTGCCGGCCGACCATCCCCTCGCCCACCGCTCGTGGCTGCGGCTGCGCGAGCTGGCGCAGACGCCGTTCGTCCTGTTTCCGCGCGACCATAATCCGGGGTTTTACGACCGCATGCTCGCCGCGTTCGCCCGCGCGGGCGTGACGCCGCGCATCGCCGAGGAGGTATGGCCGCGGGCCAACGGTGTCGGCCTGGTGCGCGCCGGTCTCGGCGCGACCTTCATGCCGCCCTCGGAGGCGCGGCAGCTCCCCCCCGAGGTCGTCTTCAAAAAGCTGCACGGCCCGGCGCCGGAAAGCCGGCTGGTGGTGGGCTGGAAGGCGTCGGCGGCGCCCGATCCCGCGCTGTCCGCCTTCCTTTCCGTGGCCGCGCCGCCCCGCAGCTAGCTTTTCAGCTGGGCCAGCAGCAGGTTCATCTCCTCCTCCAGCTGGCTGTTGGGCTTGATCGACAAGACGCTCTGGGCCTGCTGGGCCGCCTGCAACGCCTCCCGCGGATAGCCCCGTTGCTTCAAGTTTTCGGCAAAGGGCCGGACGATCCGGTCGAAAAATTCAATCCCGGCGCCGCTGCCGGAACTTTTGAGCAGGGCGTAATAGGTGCGCAGCTGCGCATCGATCGGATCCTGCGCCATGCTGTGCTGGATCGTTTCGATCTCGTGATCGAGATTGAGATCGGAGCGCGTCGGCGCGACCTTTTGCGCAAACTGTTCCTCTTCGAAATCCGCCGCACTGGTCTCACCGCGCGCGCGCATGCTGGCGGCGATTTGATGCACAACGGGCGCCTCGAGGTCGGGATAGTTGCGAAACGCCACTTTCATCTCGCGCAGCAGATTCTCGATTTCCAGCGGTGAGGCACCAAGCTTGGATTCCGCCGTGAGCAGCGTTTCCCAGGCATGGAGCTGGCGCGAGTCGTAGCTCACGGCGGCGCGCGCGGCGCGGGCCGCCGCCTTCAAATTTCCCACGACCAGATAGGCCGCGGCAAAATCCTCATTCAGGCAGGCCTGCCGCCACGGCGCGTAAAGACGGAAGCCTTCGGCCAGAAATTTCAATTCATGGTCGGAAAGATATCCCCAGGTCTGCGGATCGATGGCCAGGCCGGTGATGAATTGCTCTTCAGTGTAGCGCCCGGCGTCCAGCTGCCAGCGCCGGCTTTGATCAAGGTAGCCGAACCAGGCGTGGCGGGCATCGTGCCCCGCCCCGGCAAAGAGCAACGTGGGTACTCCCTTGGCCTTGCCCACCTCGCACGAAAAATAAGCCTGGTCCACGCAGATGCCGCCCTTGTTCACAATCGTCGCCAGATCGTAGTGGTCGTAAGGCCAGACATACTGATCCTGCTGAACCCGGTCCACCCGGTAGCGCACGATGTTGTAGATTTTGCCGAAAACGGAAAGCGGAATCGAAACGTTGGTCTGCGCCCACTCCAGCTCGGCCGCCGGCGTCGGGCTGTCCACGACGAATTTCAATTCGGCGGCCGAAAGCTGCGCAAGATGCTGGAGCGTCCGGCCATTTTCGTCGGCGCGCACCCAAAAGCCAAACGCATCAGCCGGGGCCGGCAGCCGGCGCGGCAGCACCGAGGAACTCACTTGCGAATGAGGCCAGTCCGTCGGCGGCGGCACGTCGTAGACCAGGGCGATGGCCAGCGCCAGATTTTGGTAGATCGGAAATTTGTCCGGATAGCGCGCCTGCAGCTGGCTGAGGATGTCAAAGGAGTTTGTCAGCAGATCGCAGGGGGAAAGCTGGGAAAAAAATTCGGCGGAAAAATCGGTGTTGGCGAGCAGCCAGGCTTGCAGCGCGGGCGAAACATGGCTGGACAGGGGCTGATTGTACACCGGGTATTTCGCCGGCATATTGGCATGGTTGACATGCAGCTGGTTGATGGTGTCGATCCAGCGCGGCAGAAATTCCGCATCGGTTGTGCCGAAAATTTCCGCCCAGCGACTGAGCAAAAACCACGCCTCGGTGGACTGGCTGTCGGACTCGTAGGCGCGGAAGGCGGCGGCCTGCAGGGGCGCGGCGAGTCCCCGCCAGCCGGAAGCGGCGGCGGCCCGCTCGATCTCGTTGAGCCGATCCGGCGTCGGCGGGGCCCGGAGCTCGTCGTTGGAAAAGGCGCTGAGCGCGCGCAGGCTCCCCGCCAAGCACAAAAAAACGATCACAAGGTAGGTCCAGCGCTTCATGCCACAGTTTGACGGTTATCGGCCATAAAACGATTCCCTGCAGCAAAAACCCGCGGCCCTTGATCTTGG
>DATJYF010000173.1:0-16979 GCA_035499715.1 Opitutaceae bacterium
GATCAACATGGCCCACGGTGAGATGATCGCCATCGGCGCCTATACCTGCTACGTCACCCAAAATCTGTTTGGCGCCGGCTTCAGCTTTGCCATCACCCTGCCGTTCTCCTTCGGCGGCCACCCCATCAGTTTCGGCCTGCATCTGCCGGGGCTCAACGCCGCCGGCTGGCTCTACCAAAGCTACTTCCTCTTCGCCATTCCCTGCAGCTTCCTCACCGCCGCCCTCGCCGGCCTCGTGCTCGAGCGCAGCGTCATCCGCTTCCTTTACCGCCGTCCGCTCGAGTCGCTCCTCGCCACCTGGGGCGTGTCGCTCGTCCTCCAGCAGTTGTTCCGCATGGTTTTCGGAGCCAACAACGTCCAGGTCGACTCGCCCTCGTGGCTGCTCGGCCATTTCACGCTCAACGACATCCTTTTTGGCTACAATCGCATCTTCGTCATCATCTTTGCCGTTGTCATCGTCTTCGGCACCTGGCTGCTGTTGACCAAGACCCCGCTCGGACTTTTCATCCGCGCCGTCATGCAAAACCGCGACATGGCCGCCTGCATGGGCGTGCGCACCCAGCGCGTCAACATGCTGACCTTCGCCTTCGGCTCCGGCCTCGCCGGGCTCGCCGGCGCCTTCCTGTCGCAAATCGGCAACGTCGGCCCGTCGCTCGGCCAGCTCTACATCGTGGACAGTTTTATGACCGTGGTCGTCGGCGGCGTGGGCAATCTCGCCGGCACGGTTTATTCGGCGCTGGGCATCGGCACGACCGACGAGACGCTCCAGCAGGTGCTCGGCTCGCCCGTCATGGGCAAGATCATCGTGCTCACCGCCATCATCCTTTTCCTGCAGTGGAAGCCCGGCGGGCTGTTTTCCACCCGCAGCCGCAACCTCGACAACTGACACCATGCGCCGCACTCCGACCGGTCTCGAAACGTGGGGCGTGGCGGCGGCGGCCTTCGTCCTTCTCGTCGTCCTGCCGGGCTTGAACGCTTTTCTGCCGCCGGAAAGCGCCCTGCACTTCAGCGACCTCAACATCAATCTTTTCGGCAAGTACCTTTGCTATGCGATCCTCGCCATCAGCGTGGATCTGCTCTGGGGCTACACCGGCCTGCTCAGCCTGGGCCAGGCGCTTTTTTTCAGCCTCGGCGGCTACATGATGGGCATGCACCTCATGCGCATGATCGGCAACCTCGGCCAGTATCACCAGCCCATCCCCGACTTTCTCGTCTTTCTCGGCTGGAGCACGCTGCCGTCCTTCTGGCGGCCGTTCTCCAGCTTCCCGTTCGCCCTGTTGATGATCTTTCTCCTCCCCGGCCTCGTCGCGCTCGTCTTCGGCTTCCTCGCCTTTCGCTCCCGCATCCGCGGCGTCTATTTCTCCATTCTCACCCAAGCGCTCACCTACGCCGCCGCCCTGCTTTTTTTCCGCAACGACCTGCTCATGGGCGGCAACAACGGCTTCACCGATTTCAAATTCCTTCTCGGCTACGATCTGCGGAAGTTCTCCACCCAGCGCGGCCTCTATCTCTGCACCGCCCTGCTCCTGCTCGCCACCTATCTGTTCTGCCGCTGGCTGACCACGACGAAATTCGGCAAAATCCAGCGCGCCATCCGCGACAGCGAAAACCGCGTGCTCTTTTCCGGCTACGCCACCGCCAGCTTCAAGCTCTTCGTCTTCGTCCTCAGCGCCCTCATCGCCGCGCTGGCCGGCGCGCTCTACGTGCCGCAGGTCGGCATCATCAATCCGAGCGAAATGTGGCCGGACAAGTCGCTGGAGGCCGTCGTCTGGGTCGCGGTCGGCGGCCGCGGCACGCTCCTCGGCCCGGTCATCGGCGCGATCACGGTCAACGGACTGAAAAGCTGGGCCACGCGCGCCTATCCCGACCTCTGGCTCATCATTCTCGGCGGTCTCTTCATTCTCGTCGTGCTCTTCCTGCCCGGCGGCCTGGTGAGCCTGCCGCAACGCCTCGCTCCGCTCTGGAAAAAATTCCGCGGGCCGGCCGCCGCTGGGCCGGCCGCCCAAGGCGAAACCTCAACCGTCTCCGACCGCGCATGAGCCATCCCGTCCTTGTCGTTGAAGACGTGACCAAGACCTACGATGGCTTCCGCGCCATCAACGCGCTCACCTTTTATCTCGACCAGGGCGAGCTCCGCACCGTCATCGGCCCCAACGGCGCCGGCAAGTCCACCTTCTTCGACCTCCTCACCGGCCGGGCCAAGCCCGACACGGGCAAGATCGAATTCGGCAACGACGACCTCACCGCCCTCAACGAATACGAAATCAACCGCCTCGGCATCGGCCGCAAGTTCCAGACCCCGTCCGTCTACGTCCAGCTCACCGTCTGGGACAACCTCCGCCTCTCGCTCAAGGGCTCGCGCAGCGTCTGGTCCGCGCTCACCCGTCGCATCGCCTCCGACCAGGCCGGCCGCATCGACGAAATCCTCAAGCTCGTCCGCCTCGAAGCCAAGGCCCGGCTTCCCGCCGGCCAGCTCGCCCACGGCGAAAAACAATGGCTCGAGATCGGCATGCTCCTCGCCCAGGATCCGAAGCTGCTCCTCGTCGACGAGCCCGCCGCCGGCATGACGGACGAGGAGACCCATCGCACCGGCGAGCTTCTCGTCAGCCTCGCCGGCAAACACAGCCTCATCGTCGTCGAGCACGACATGACGTTCGTCCGCCAGATCGCGCAGAACCGCAAGGTCACCGTCCTGCACCAGGGCGGCCTGCTCTGTGAAGGCAAGTTCGACGACGTCCAGGCCAACCCAAAAGTCCGCGAGGTCTACCTCGGCCGCGGCAAGCACGGCACCCGATGAAAAGGAACCGAAAAAATCGGATGGCGGAATCTGTCCGCGCCCCGGCCCGGCGCGGCGGAGTCGTCCGCTGCTCCGATCGCCGGCCGCTGATTTCCGGTTTCCCATCGCTTGCCTCCGGCCTCCGGCCCCTGGCTTCTGTCCTCTGATCCCCATGCCCGCGCTTCTCCAGCTTTCCTCCGTCGAAGCCGACATCGGCGGCTCGCGCATCCTGCGCGGCGTATCGCTCGAGGTCGCCGCCGGCGAGGTTGTCTGCCTGATGGGCCGCAACGGCGTCGGCAAGACCACGACGCTGCGCGTCATCATGGGCCTGCTGCCCCTTCGCGCCGGCACGCTTGTTTTCGACGGCCGTCCGCTCGCCGGCATCGGCACCGATGCCCGCGCCCGCGGCGGTATCGGCTACGTGCCGCAGGGACGCGATATCTTTCCGCACCTCACCGTCGAGGAGAACCTCCAGATCGGCCTCACTGTGCACCGCCGCGGCGGGACCGCGGCGCGCGAGGACCTCGAGCGTGTCTACACGCTGTTTCCCGTCCTCAAAAGCATGCTCGCCCGCAAGGGCGGCGTGCTCTCCGGCGGCCAGCAGCAGCAGCTCGCCATCGCCCGCGCCCTGCTCACCCGGCCCAAGCTGCTCATGCTCGACGAGCCCACCGAGGGCATCCAGCCGTCCATCATCGAGGAGATCGGCGAAACCCTCAAGCGCCTCCGCCACGAGGGCGGCCTCGCCATCCTCCTCGTCGAGCAATACGTTGATTTCTGCCGCGATGTCGCCGATCGTTTCTATGCCATGGACCGCGGCGCCGTCACCTATTCCGGCCTCATCGACACGCTCACCGACGACATCGTACGGGAACATCTCCAAGTCTAGTTTTGAACCACGGAGACACGGAGTGCCCGGAGAAATCAAAGCCCATGCATTCAAATTTCTTTCCCCCGTCTACCCTTTATGCCTCTGTGGCTTAATTAAGCTTTCGCCATGCACTTGACCCCGCGCGAACGCGAAAAACTCCTCGTCGTCACCGCCGCCGACCTCGCCCGCCGCCGCCAGGCCCGCGGCCTCAAGCTCAATTATCCCGAGGCCATCGCCATCATCACCTACGAGATCATGGAAGGCGCGCGCGACGGCAAATCCGTCGCCGACCTCATGAGCTTCGGCACCACTATTCTCAAACGCGCGGACGTCATGGAAGGCATCGCCGAGATGATCCACGAAGTGCAGGTCGAGGCCACGTTCCCCGACGGCACCAAACTCGTCACCGTCCACCATCCCATCCGCTGATTCTATTCGCTACCCGATTCTCGCTCCTCGCTTTTTTCCATGATTCCCGGCGAAATCATCACCCCGCCCGACACCCCGCCGCTCGCCGCCAACACCGGCCTGCGCACACAAACGCTCGAGGTCACCAACACCGGCGACCGCCCGATCCAGGTCGGCTCGCATTATCATTTTTTCGAAACCAACGGGGCCTTGCAGTTCGACCGCGCCGCCGCCCGCGGCTTCCGCCTCAACATCCCCGCCGGCACCGCCGTGCGCTTCGAGGCCGGCGACACCAAGCGCGTCGAACTCGTCGCCCTTGCCGGCGCACGCGAGGTCTATGGCCTCAACGGCAAAATCAATGGTCCGCTCGACGCGAAGTCCGCGAAAAAACCCGCCGCCAAAAAACGGAAATAACCATGCCGCTGAATCTTTCCCGCCGCCAGTACGCCGAGATGTTCGGCCCCACCGCGGGCGACCAGGTCCGCCTCGCCGACACCGAACTCTTCGTCCAGGTCGAGCGCGACCTCATCGCCGAGGGCGGCGGCTATGGCAACGAAATCAAGTTCGGCGGAGGCAAGGTCATCCGCGACGGCATGGGCCAGTCGCCCACCGCCTCCGACGCCGAGTCGCTCGACCTCGTCATCACCAACGCCCTCATCCTCGATCCTATCCTCGGCGTGATCAAGGCCGACATCGGCATCAAACACGGCCGCATCGTCGGCCTCGGCCACGCCGGCAACCCCGGCATCCAGAGCGGCCTCGGCTCGATTTATCCCGATCCGCTCACGAAGAAAAAAAATCCCATGATCGTCGGCGCCGGCACCGAGGCCATCGCCGGCGAAGGCTGCATCGTCACCGCCGGCGGCATCGACTCGCACATCCATTTCATCTGCCCGCAGCAGATCGATGAGGCCATCAGCTCCGGCATCACCACGATGATCGGCGGCGGCACCGGCCCGGCGCACGGCACCCTCGCCACCACCTGCACGCCGGGCAAATGGAACCTCCATCGCATGCTCGAGGCCGCCGAGGCCTATCCGATGAATCTCGGTTTCCTCGGCAAGGGCAACTGCTCCACGCCGCAGCCGCTCCGCGAGCAAATCCTCGCCGGCGCCATCGGCCTGAAACTCCACGAGGACTGGGGCACCACGCCCGCCGCGATCGACACCTGCCTCGGCGTCGCGGACGAATTCGATGTCCAGGTCGCCATCCACACCGACACGCTCAACGAATCCGGCTTCGTCGATGATTCCATCCGCGCCTTCAAGGGGCGCGCCATCCATACCTACCACTCCGAAGGTGCCGGCGGCGGCCACGCGCCCGATATCATCCGCGTCTGCGGCGAACCCAACGTCCTGCCCTCGTCGACCAACCCGACCCGCCCGTTCACGGTCAACACCCTCGACGAGCATCTCGACATGCTCATGGTCTGCCACCACCTCGATTCGAAGATTCCCGAGGACGTGGCCTTTGCCGAGTCGCGCATCCGCCCTGAGACCATCGCCGCCGAGGACCGGCTCCACGACCTCGGCGCCATTTCCATGATGTCGTCCGATTCGCAGGCCATGGGCCGCATCGGCGAAGTCATCTGCCGCACCTGGCAGACCGCGCACAAAATGAAGACGCAGTTCGGCAGGCTCGCCGGCAAGTCGCATCCCAACGCCGACAATTTCCGCGCGCTCCGCTATCTCGCAAAATACACCATCAACCCCGCGATCACGCACGGTATCAGCCACGTCGTCGGCTCGCTCGAGGTGGGCAAGCTCGCCGACCTTGTCATCTTCAAGCCCGCTCTCTTCGGCGTGAAGCCCGAGCTGATTTTGAAAGGCGGCTTCATCGCCTGGGCCAATATGGGCGACCCGAATGCATCGATTCCGACGCCGCAGCCGACGTTCTACCGCCCGCAGTTCGGCGCCGCCGGCAAGGCGCTGGGCAGCACCTGCCTCACCTTTGTCAGCGAGGCCTCGCTGCGCAAAGGCAGCCTCAAAAATCTTGGCCTTTCCCGCCGGCTCGAACCGGTGAAACGCTGCCGCAAGATCGGCAAGCGCCACATGGTGCTCAACGATGCCCTGCCGAAAATCGAGGTCGATCCCGAGACCTACACGGTCAAGGCCGACGGCGAACATCTCACCTGCGAGCCCGCCAAAATTCTCCCTTTGGCGCAGCGATATTTTTTATTTTAGCATACAGTCTATATTTCCGGGGATCTTGGCTGGTTGATTATATCGCCTAAGGCAATTAACGCCGGCCCGTTGAGGCGGGGCTAGAAGGCCGGGCATGTGCGGCATGCTAGAATTCGTTACACTGTTGTAACGAATGCACGCCACCGAGGTTAATTCGCGGCAACAGTGCGGGGCGACGTTGACCGTTATTTTAGTAAAGTCACGATGCTATCATCGGCATACATTCAAATAAGGATGCTTTATGTTCCATCGCTCAAATTTAATCTTTTACTCGTTGATTAGCTGCCTCGCCCTCATTCTGTTCCGCAATGACGCCAATGCAGATGTCGCCGCCGAATGGTGGCTTGGAATTTACGGCTACGGGACCTCAACGCTCCATAGAGTCCGGTCGGCTACGCCCATGCCTTCAACGCAATCTGTGCAGATTGGCAATACAACATTCAATTCTAGCAATACAAATCTAACGGGATGGGGAATTGATACGTATTTATATACATATGTACCTGCACACGATACTACACCTGGAGCCAATACTACAGCCTTATATTCTGGCTACATCGTTTGCCCGGGCGGTCAGTCCGCCGCTGGAGTAAGGACCGATGGAGCTAATTCCGGTTATGCCGATTATATGGGGTTCTCCGGCTTCGGCAGCGGGACCTACACGAACGGGCCGGACGTGGGCAAATGTGTGGGAGGAACCGTCTTTCTAGTTGTTCGGCCTCATGATGCGACATGGAATTCTACCACCGAACAGCTTTTCGGTTGCGGCTCCGGAACGGAAACGTCAACGGGATCCGGCTGGATCGAGCTTTACCAAAACAACGGCGTCCTTTCGTTGAAAATCGGCTGCCAATCGGCCGCCAGCTCGCTCAGTCTGCCGAGTATTAGTTGGGATACGAACAGCTGGTACTTCATTGCCGCAAGTTGGCGGGAAGGGAAAATGAGCCTTTATTGCCGGGCCATGAATAGCACGGATGGCCAGGCTTCTCCCGCGGCCCTGACCGCGGAAGGGACCAGCTCCGCTACCGGCGAAACCTCCCCCGGCTCCGAGCCGCTGATATTTGGCGCTCGCGCCGACTCCAATGACCCCGGCAGCAGTTTTGGCAGCGCCGACGCCGACATTGCCTATTGCCGCGTGGACAACGTTTATTCCGATCCGGTTGATATCGATCTCGACTGCCAGCTTATGATGGGCCCGGATTCGAACGGAATCTATCTCGATCGCTTTACCCGTGGCGACGGGACAGTGGAAACCTATTACGCGGCGGGAAGCACCTATTTGACGCAGGCCTTTACCCGCATGAACTCTTCCACGTTTGACGGCTGGCCATATGAAGCGTCGCCAAATAAGCTCGGCGATGTGCGTGGCTGGTTGGACAACTATCTTCCGCCACTTTTGAAAAACTTGGATGACAATGCGGCTAATTCGATGATGCACCGTTTTGCCCAAGCCTTTTTTTATCAAATGGATCCAGGCACCGGTCTTGTTCCGTCAACAAATACTTCCCCTCCTTTCCAAACATCTTCTTTGATCGTCAAAGTGGAAGACCTTTTGAACTGGTTCCCGAATGATGCGAACCTGGCCGACTGGGCCCAACAGTTGGCTGCTGCCACTCAATATTACTTTGATTACAGCAACGCGGGTACGCCGCTTGGCTTGTTTAATGACATCGGCACCGCTACGGGGGTGTCATTCGATACCCAGCCCAGCGTAACCCGCGCCGATTGGATCGCCTACATGGCGGAGGGTATGGCAGCCATTGGCAATCGCACGAACAATCCCGACCTTATCAGCTTTGGCGCTCAAAAAATCGATTTTGAATATAATCATAAGTCAAGCGAATATCCTCTTTTGAACCAAAGCTATACAACAACAGATTTCTATGATGCTCCAAACGGCACGGAAAATGACTTATCGGACACCGATACCCTCTATGCTGTTCGCTCTATGTTTAACTACTATATGCTCACCGGCGATATGACGGTCCGGAATTATATTTTGGATATAAGCAACCGATGGTACACCTATGACTGGATGCCCGATTATAATCAATTTGTTCGCAAGATGAATCTGACGAGCGGCTCATGGGATTCGGCATTTAACGGGAAGATGTATGGCGATGGGGATTGGAATACGCTTTATTTTTTGACGAACATGTACCGCCTGAGCGGCGATGCCGATTATCTGACCCGCTTCAAGGCCGCTTATGATGAATTTATTGCGCACTCTCCGGCAAGCTACACAGATTTTCGCATAGATAACAGTGATCCCAACTCTCCCAAAGAGGTGCCGGTGCCGCTGCCGCTGCCCTCTGGGGCGCTCGCCGGCCTGGCGCCGGATTCACTGATCCAGGATGTTGGAGACAATATAAATGTAACCCAAAACAATTTAAATGGAAGTACATATAGCCAAACGAGCTTTCTTGATGCTCTTTTAGACGCCTATGAGGCCAGCGGGGACAAAGGCTTCTTGACCAGAGCCCAACAATTGGCGGACGCCACGTTTTCGGCCATTGATCAAATTAATGAATATTATCCGTCCCAGTATGCACCTTCTCATGCGGACGCGGCACTGATTAGGAGCGGTTCGTGTCAGGGAGGAGATACGTTTCTCCGTTTGGCCAACGATCTGACGCCGATCCGGCGCCTTGAGGTCAATTTTGGCGCCATCGGCGGGCGCGTCGTCGTGAGCAATTCCAGTGGAACGATCCTCGACCAGACGCTGAGCAATCCCGCGAGCCAGTCGGCCGTCATTTATCTTCCGCAGGGCAATTACAATGTACAGCTGTCGATGGGCAATGCCTCGACCACGGTCAGCGTCGCCCTCAACGGTTACGCACGGGTCGATTGGTCTGTGCTGCAAAACAACGCCCAAATCTATGGCCGGGTCTTCAACGATGCCGATGGAAACGGCTTCTTTAACGCCAGCGAGTCCGGACTGTCCGGTTGGACGGTTTATCTCGATTCGAACAACAATGGCCAACTGGACGCGGGCGAACCAAGCACCCTCACCGATGCCAACGGCAATTACTCTTTTGCCGGGCTGATGGATGGTACCTATACCGTGCGCTTCGCCAGCCAAAATGGCTGGCGCTGCACGTATGGAAGCACCGGCCAGAGCGCGACCGTCGCCGACGGCGCGCGCGTGGTGGGTTGCGATTTTGGCCTGACACAAACCGCCGCCGGTATCTCCGGATCGGTCTTTGTGGACAGCAATGGCAATGGAACGAAGGACAGCGGCGAACCGAGTTATGCCGGCTTAATGGCCTACCTTGATTCGAATAATAATGCCGTTCGCGATGCCGGCGAGCCGTTGGCCATGACGGATGCAAACGGCGGCTACAGTTTCACCAACCTTGCGCCCGGCACTTACACGGTGCGTCTGATTGCGCCGCCTGACTGGTCGGTCACGGGCAGCGACCATCATGTGTTCACCCTGGCGAGCGGCGACGGATTGCAAACAAATGCAAATTTTGGAATCCAGCTGCCGGCTCCAACTTTCAGCGCCAAAGGGGGAAGCTATGAATTGCCGCAGACGATTGCAATTACGTCGGCCGCCAGCGGTACAATCATCCGCTACACGACCGATGGAAGTACCCCTTCCGAAACCAACGGTATCATTTATTCTGGCCCGGTGACGATCAGCAGCACAACGACGCTCAAGGCCATTGCTTATGCGAGCGGCTTCGGCGACAGTCCGGTGACAACCGCGGTTTATAACCTTATTCCCGGCTGGGCGGTGCGCGATTTCGATGGCAACGGCAGCGCCGACATCCTTTGGCAGAATGCCGGCCAGTTTGGCATCTGGACCATGAGTGGCATTACGCCCATCAGTTTCGTTAAGCTCGGCGGCGAACCGTCGACCATGACCATCTTGGCGGTGGGCGACTTCAACCATGATGGCAGTCCCGATATTCTGTGGCGCAATACGAGTAACAATGAAATTGGGATCATGTTAATGAACGGAACGACCGTCAGCGGCTACGACGTCATCGGAAAGGCTGACTCCTCTTGGACGGTGGCGGGACTCGGCGATTTTAACAATAACGGACAGACCGATATCCTCTGGGAACATAATACGTCGAATTATGAAATCGACCTCTGGAGCATGAACGGCACCTCCGTGACCAGCGTCACCCAAATCGGCACTGTTCCGTCGCCCTGGACAATTGTTGGCGTGGGCGACTTTAACAACGATGGCAAGCCCGACCTGCTTTGGTACTATCCTCCGACCGGTCAGCTGGCGGTCATGTTAATGAACGGAACCGCCGCCATCGGATCTCAAAATCTACTCGTGCTTCCTTCGGGATGGACGGTGAGCGGAGTGGCCGACTTCAACGGTGACGGCTCGCCCGATTTGTTGGTGAGCGATGCCGCCACCGGCGGCATTGGCATCTGGCTGATGAACGGAATGACTCCCGGCCAAGTGGTGTCCCTCGGTACTGTCCCGGCTCCCTGGCAGCCGATTGATTGATCGGTTGGCTAATCTGTTCCGAATGCCGCCACCGCACGCCGCATCTATTGCGTTGGGGTGGCGGTTTCCTGGGTCGCGTCTTGGTCGCGCAGCTCGGCGTCCTTCATCAAGAACATGAACGGCGAAATCTTGTAGCCCGAGAGCACGCCGACCGCCAGGACCGGCGCGCCCAGCGCCGCGGGTGACATGAACGGTTCCTTCAGCGTGATCTCGAGGTCGGCCTTGTTGGCCTTCTGGTTGTCCTCCGTGATCGCCGCGTGAATGACATCCTCGTCCACCGAGACGATCTTCGCGGGAATCGCCAGCTTGGCCGCGCCGTTTTTCTGCTTCGCCTGGATGGTGTCCCAGACTTTTTTCGCCGCGGCTTCGTTGGCCGGCGAGGCGTCGCGATAGGAGAGCACGTATTCCCAGTCGGAAAACGAAAGCGAGGCGACGTCGTTTTCGATCACCGCCTTCACCGCCAGCTCGGCCGGCGTGGGCGCGCGTTTGATGCCGGCGGCAAATCCGTCCGGCGGCGCGGTCTGGTTCGCCACGGCGGCCACGAGTTCGTCCCAGCCGTCTTCGCTGCCGTGATAGCGGCGGTATTTGGCCTTGCCATAATCCGCAATGGATTTCTGCACCATCCCGTTTTTCTGCGCGCCGGCCAGGGCGATGGCTTTGGCCAGGTACCAGAAGCCGTCCGCCTGGACGGGACTGGCCTGCAAATCGGCGACCGCGAGCTGATACACGTCCTGCAGGTTCGCCGGGTCGGCCTGCACCGATTTCAAATAATAACCGCGCGCGACGGCGTATTCCTTCTTCTGCAGGGCCGCAAACCCCGCCGCGCCGTTGAAAATTTCCGCCATCTGGTCGCGCAATTTTCCGAAATCCGCCGCCGCCATGCCCTCGGGCACCGTCCAGGCATCCAGCGCTTTCAGGCCGCGCTCGGCATGGTCGTCCATCCCGGTCAGGGCGGTTTTGTCGCCGTTGGCGGCGCGCGCCCGATCGAGCGCCGTAACGATGGCCAGCGCGCGGACGTTGCCCGGCTCGAGCTTGAGAATCTCGCCGGCCATTTCCTCCACTTTGGGCTGATCGCCGGTCTGTTGATACGCCGCCATGGCCTGCTCGCGGGCGTCGATCCGCACCACGCTGTCCGGATATTTTTCGATAAATGCGGCCATGGCCGCGGCCTTCTGTGCCGGTTCCTGCGTGTTGAGGGCCGTGATGTAAGCGTTGTACTCAGCGGAGTCATGGATAACCTTCTGGTCCGCCCGTGCAGCGACCATCAATGCGGCTGCCAAAAGTCCGCCGATGAATAGCTTCATCGCGTGCCTTGCTAAGGGAAACTGGTGGATGATGCAATCCGGACTTATCAGAGTTTTCGCAGGTCGCCTTGGAGGGCCGGCAGCTTGCCCGCCAGGGTCCGGCGCAACTCTCCCAGCATGTCGCGCAGCGCCTGCCCGCCCGGCGCCACCACGCGCACGATCCAGCCGCCGCGCCGCAGGCGCGTGACCCCGAGCCAGCGACCGCCGCCATGCAGCTCCTTCACGCGCGCCCAAATCGGATCGTCGGGCGCAAGCCGCGGCGAAACGATCACCGCCGTGCCGAACCACGCCTCGCGCGCGCCGTAAAACGCCGCGGTCCGCGCCAAGTCCGCGCCCGAGCCATCGAGCCGCTCCCGCAGGATGGGTTCGCCGTCGAGCACGACGTCGAGCTGGATCCGCAGCCGCCGCCAGGCCCAGGCTTCGCCGCGCCCAACCCGCCCCGGCGCCAGCGTGTCGATGAAAAAAAACTCGGCGCCGACGGCGAGCTCGAGGCGGGTGGTTTGCGTGTAATCGCAGTCGCGATGCGGACAAAGCGGCTCGGGCGCGTATTCCAGCCAGCCGCCGGCGGCGACGGAAAAAAATTGCCGGCATTCGGCCGCGCCGCTGCGCATCATGAAGGCCCGCGTCGCCGCCGGAGTCGTGACCAGCAGCGCCGCGCCGTCCGCCACCCGCACGGCGAGTTCCAGGCGGTCGCCGGCGAGGATTCCGGCCGTGGCGTTGACGATCTGCACCTGCAGCACCCCGCCGTCCCAATAGGGCTTGCTGAGGTGAAACGGCGCGCGAAACGACTGGTGCGCCAAAATGGTGCGCCCGTCCTCACGGAGCGCGGCCTCGAGATGGAGGTGGCCGGCGAGGGCGGGCGTCGCGACGGCGGCGGCCGCCTTCGCCGGGGCGCGTTTTTGCCGGAGCGCGGTCACTTTTTCGGTTTCGCCGCGAACATCACCTCGCGCTCGATCCAGGCGACGACCTGGTCGAGGTTGTGTTCGCGCTTGAGGTCGCAAAATACGAACGGCCGCTCGCCGCGCATGAGTTTCGCGTCGCGCTCCATCACGGCCAGATCGGCGCCGACGTGCGGCGCAAGATCGATTTTATTGATGATCATCAGATCGCTAAACTTGATCGCCGGTCCGCCCTTGCGCGGGATCTTGTCCCCCTCGGCCACGTCGATCACGTAGATGAAGGCGTCGACCAGTTCCGGTGAGAAGGTGGCGGACAGGTTGTCGCCCCCGCTTTCCACCAGCACGAGTTGCAGCCGGGGAAACTTCGCCTCCAGGCCGCGCACCGCCTGCTCGTTCATCGTCGTGTCGTCGCGGATGGCGGTGTGCGGGCAGCCGCCGGTCTCGACGCCGACGATGCGTTCGGCCGCCAGCGCATGATTGCGCATGAGAAACTGCGCGTCCTCCAGCGTGTAAATGTCGTTCGTGACCACTGCCATTTCGTAGCGGTCGCGGAGCTTCTGGCAAAGCTTGAGACAAAGCATGGTCTTGCCGGAGCCGACCGGACCGCCGATGCCGATGCGTGGAGGACGGGACATGGGATTTATTTTGAACCACGGAGACACGGAGCGCACAGAGAAAAAACTTTATGATCAATCTCTGTGTCCTCCGTGCCGCCGTGGTTAGGAAATTTCATGAGATGAACAATCGAAAGTCTGCCGACTCGTGGCGGGCCGCCGCGATATCCCACCAAGGATTGAACGCGCCGATGTCGGCGGGCGCGACGGCCAGCGCCTCGGTGACGAGTGCCGGCGTCTGCCCCAGCGCCTCGGCGAGAAGCGTCTGGCCGGCATTCTGGCCGAAACGGAGCAATTTCACGGCGGCGGCGATGAACCCGGCGGCGGTGGAATAGATGATCGACGCCAGCACGGCCTCGCGCGGCGCGCCAAGTCCACGGCCTTCGATCGCGGCCGCCACGCACGACGGACGCGGCCAGCCCTCGGCGAGCGCGCGGCGGTTGAATTCTGTTGCGATTCCACCCTGCAGCAGTGCGGCAAGTTCGAGCCGCTGGCGGCCGATCGCCTCGGATGCCTCGCGCGGTTCGCGCGCGCCGCGCAATGCGCTGCCCAGAAAACACAATTCGCGCAATCGCGTCCAATCCGCCGGCTCGCCCGCGGCCGCCCAGGCCTGCGCCGCCACCGGCAAGTCCGTGCGCGCAAGCTGCGGCAGCACCTGCTCGAGCAAAAACGTCCGCAGCGTCGCACGGTCGCGCACCACGCCCTCCTGCGCGAGGCCCTCGAGCCCGAAGGAATGCGCATACGCGCCGGTCGGATAAAACGAATCCGACAACTGCAGCACGCCGGCCAGCCAGCGCGCCGCGTCAGTGGCGGTGGCCGTGCGCGTGGTCGTCATGATGATGATGAGGGTCGTGGCCGTGCGAATGTCCGTGGCCGCCCAGGCTGCCGGCAAAACGATGCGGCTGGAAGACCGCGGTGATGGCATGATAATGAATGCCGAGCCGGTCCAGCGCCTGGCGCAGGCCGGGATCGTCCGGCGCGAGCAACCGCGTCGCCTGCGCCTCGATGGCAAAGTGCAGATTGCCCACGGCCCAGCCGATGGCCGCCGCGGCGTCTGGCGTCACATCGAGCGGAATTTCCAGCACCGGCTCAGGCAGCTGCCGGATGACATAGCGCGCGCGCGCGCCGGCCCAGACGACGTCGCCGTGCCGCAGCGGCGCCTCGAGCTCGAAGCCGAATTCCACGCCGTCGTCGGCCGCCGCGCGCCAGCGGCGTTTGGCGAGCTTCTGCCGGTCCGCACGAACCGCAATCTCCGGCAGGGCGGAGCCGGAGGACAACAATGGGGCGCGGACCAGATGCATGGGGAGGATTGAAACGCCCGCGGCATGGACCGCGAGCATGGAAAAAAAGCAGGTTGCATTCCAGCCGACGGCACGGCGCGACCTAAGGGTGGCTAGCCTTTCAGCGCGCCGGCGGTCACGCCTTTGACGATGTGCCGCTGCAGCAACAGGTAAATGGCAAGGATGGGAACGGTGACCATGACGAGGCCGGCGAAAAGTTCGCCATAGTCGGTGTGATACTGCGAGGAGATGGCGAGGTTGGCCAGGCCGAGCGGCAGGGTGCGCACTTCCGCGCCAGTTGCGCCCGAGGTGAGCATGAAGGCGAAGAAATATTCCTTCCACACACCGATGAACTGGAAGATCGCCACCGTCACGAGCCCCGGCCGGGCCAGCGGCAGCAGCACGCGCCGGAAGGCGGAGAATTCGCCGCAGCCGTCGACCAGCGCGGCCTCGTAAAGCGCGCGCGGCAGGGTCTTGAAAAATCCGGCGAGGATGAAGACGGCGAAGGGCAGGCCGTTGGCGGTGTAGACGAGGATGAGGCCGGCCCGCGAATTGAGCAGGCCGAGCGCGCGCATTTCGAAAAACAGCGGCACGACGCTGAGCTGCGCCGGGATCATCAGGCCGGCGAGAAACAGCCAGAAGACGGCGCGGCAGCCGGGCAGCCGGAAACGCGCCAGCGCAAAGCCGGCCAGCGCGCCGAGCAGCGTGATCAGCGTCACGGAGACGCCGGTCACGAGCACGCTGTTGAAAAAATAATCGCCGAAGCGCGCCTCGCGCCAGGCCCGCGCGTAGTTGTCGAACCGCAGCGCGGCCGGCGCCGGCAGCGCGAAGGCGTCGCGGAAGATCGCCTCGTCGGGCTTGAGCGACGAATAGGCCAGCCAGAGCATGGGATAGACGACCCACAACGTGTAGCCGAGCAGCGCGGCGAAGATCAGCCCGCGGCCGATGGTGAAACGCGCTGGCGCAGACCGGTTCATTCCACCGCCTCCGGTCGGAAGAACCGCATCACGGCGGCGCTGGCCGCGAAGACGAGCGCGAACATCACCACCGCGATGGCCGCGGCGCGGCCGATGGCGAAGTCCTTGAACATGGTCGAGACGAGCAGCGTGGCCAGCGTGTTGACCGGCGTTGCCGGATCCTGCGAAGTGAGCAGCCAGATCATCTCGAAGGCGTTGAGCCCGCCAATGACGAGAAACACGATCGAGATCGCGACCATTTCCCGGATGAGCGGCAGCGTCAGGGTGAAAAACTGCCGCCAGACCGGCACGCCGTCGAGCGCGGCCGCCTCATAGAGCTGCGGGTCGATGCCCTCCATCGCCGCCAGGTAGAGCACGAGGTTGAAACCGCAGGCAAGCCAGAGATAGATCGGGATGAGCGCGGTGTAGAGGTGCTCCGGCGCGAGCCACGGATAATCGGCGAACGACTGCAGCCAGCGGCTGCCGAGCGCGCGGCCGAGGCCGGCAAGGCCGGCGTTGACCAGGCCGCCGTGCGGCTCATAGGCGTTCATCCAAAGCAGCGTGGCCGCGATGCCGCCGAGGAGGTTGGGAAAAAGCAAAATGGCGCGGAAAGCGTTCCGGCCCCATACGCCGCGATGGATCAGCGCCGCCAGCAGCAGCGACAGCGGCACGACCGCCAGCGCCGGCACGACGACCAGATAAAGGTTGTTTTTCAGCGCCAGCCAGAAGACGTCGCTCTCGAAGAGCAGCCATTTGAAGTTGAACAGCCCCGCCCAGGCGCGCGGTCCGAGGCCGTTCCAGCGCGTCAGCGCCCAGCCGAACGCCGCCGCGCCCGGCAGCAGCACGAGCGCACCGTAGAGCAGAAACGCCGGCCCGACGAAGCCGAGCGCGACCGGCGCGCGCATCCGGCCGAAATAGGCGTCGGGTTCCGCCGGGCGCGGAAGCGACCGGCCGCGCCATCGCCGCCACAGCGCCCAGGCCGCGATCGCCGCGATGCCGGCCAGCAGCGCGCCGCCGGCCAGCGGATGATTCATCTCCACCAAGTCGGGATGGGCGGCGTGCAGACGGTCGGCGGCGGCCGCGGCCTCAAGCCGCTCCCCGAACTGCTGCGGCGTGATCCGGCCGGTGGTGAGCAGCTGGCTGGCATCGATGAGCGCCTGCCGGAGCGTGGGCGGCTGCATCATGACCTGCGGCATGTTGAAGGCCGCGCGCGCGCG
>DATJYF010000174.1:0-4471 GCA_035499715.1 Opitutaceae bacterium
GGCGGCCTGAGACCCGCCGGCTGCTGATAGAGGTTATTCACCGGCCCGCCGCCAACCGCGGCGGGCCGCTTTTTGTAGAGACCGGCCAAAAAACTTGGACAAAAAAACCGCACCTTCACGGGGAAGGTGCGGTGGGCGGAGCCGGACGGCCGGCTCGAAGTTGCGACTATGGTCTTACTGCAGGGCGATCGAGGCCGGGGCGCTCGTCGAAGCCGAGAATTTCACCCAGACAACCTTGGCGGCGGAGTCGTAGTACCAGCCGGACGAGGCGGAAACGAGGGCGGACTTTGAGCTGACCGATCCGATCGCGGTGCCGTTGAGGGTGGCGCCGGCGGGAGCGGCGGACTGCAGCTCGATCTTCAGGTAGTAGGTGCGGCTGGCAAACTGGCCGACGAACGAGCCGTTGGCCGCGCCGATCGTCACCACTTCCTTGCCGCTGGTGTTGTCGGAGGTGAACGACGTGGTCGAGAACTCATTGTCCGTGTAATACAGATCGCTGATGCCGTCGTCCTCGTAGAAGCTGTAGCTGGTCGAGCCCGACGGATAGATGTCCACCGTCAGCTGGCCGGCTTGGAAGCCAGACTGGTCGATATAGTCCTGGTGGATGGCATTGCCGTTGGAATCGTAATTGACAATCATCGGAATGATCGAGCCTGCCTTGATGAACAACGGTACTTCGGTGACGGGCGCCGTGATGGTGGCGGTGGATCCGCCGGCGTGTGTCTTGCCGAGGTTCGTGCCGTTGAGATAGTCCGTATAATCGAGCCAGGTCGTGGAGGAAGATTCCGGGAAGGTCACGGAAACGCTGGTCGCGCCGGCCACCGTGACCGGTTGGACCAGGATCTCGCTGGTGCCCTGGCCGTTGATGATCTGCTGGGCATTCGGCCACCAGACCGGATAAAGCACGGAGCCGCCGGTGACGTGGTAGCAGGCCTGGGCATTGGAATAGCGGAACGGCAGCAGTTGATAGCGCATCTGCTCGTAGTGGGCGAAGGTCGCCTGCGCCGTGGCGCTGAAGCACCAGGGGAAGCGGCCCACCTGGCCATTCGAGCCGGTCGTCCCCTTCGCGCCGAAGAATTCCTGCAGCGGCGTGAAGGCGCTGTATTGCAGCCAGCGCTGATAGAGCTCGTCGTTCGAATTGTTGTTGTACCCGCCGGTGTCGCCGCACCAGTAGGCCGCAGTGGTCTTGGTGTTGCACTTGTAGGCCTGGGCCATGTCCTTGTCGGAGAATCCGCCCTGGCTGCCGGGGTTCGAGAAGGTCGCGGTGGTGTCGCCGGTCCAAAGGCCGGGATACTGGTCGTTGTTCGTGGCCGCTCCGCCGGTCACGTCCGTGTGGGCCAGGATCAGGCCGCGGCCCTGCGACAGGTTCGCCGTGGTCGTGTCCTCATAGGCGGCCTTGCGGTAGAAGCCCAGCCAGTCGGCATTCTTGGTGCTGCCGTTGGCGAGCACGCCGCCGGTCGGGATGGCCACGGTCGTGTCCATCTTGAGGAAGTCGAAGCCCATGGTAAAGAGCGGGGCGTTGAGGCTCTTCCACCAGTTGGCGGCCGCGGTGGTGGAGAGATCGAACTGGCCGGTGTAGGTGACGCCGTGCCAGCCGCCGCCGTTCACCACGGTGCCGCTGCTGTTCTCGATGAAATAATGGTTGTTCGCGCCCGTGCTGTAGAGCGAGTTGCTCTTGTCGATCCAGGGCCATTCCCACACGCCGAAGTGGAAGTTATTCGAGTGGAGGGTTGCGATCATCGACTGGGGATTGTTTGGATCCGGATCGGTCGTGTTGCCAAACTGGCTGGGATCGAACTTGAAGTCGATGTACTCGGAGCCGGGACCGTTGTAGTTGCTGCCGAGCCAGCTGGAATCGACCCAGATCAGGTCGCCGCAGTAGCCGTTGCGGAGCTGGCTCATGTCGCTGAGGACGCCGGTCCGATTGTCGTAGCAGCCGAACATCACGCCAAAGGCCCACTTGGGCGGAAGGATGGGATTGCCATTCGGCGAGCCGCTGCCGCCGCCCTGCCCCGCCTGCAGCGTGAACTTGTCAGCCGAGATGTAATAGTTGGTCGACGCGCTGTTCTTGCCGGTCACGGTCAGGCGCAAATCGTGACTGGCGGTGGTGGCAAAGGTGATCGAGCCGATCGTCGCCGTCGGATAGGTCTGAGCCGAGGAATATTCATCCACTGTGCCGCCAAGGTTGGCGCCGTCGATGGAGAGTTGTACGATGCCGCGGCTGGTGAGACCCTTGTATTCAAGCTGGACCTGGTACGTGCCCGCGGGAACATTCGGCAACGTAAAATCAATGTACTGACCGGCGGCGTTGGAAGCCAGTTGCACCCACTTGCCGCCGCTGGAGTTGACGTCGGTCTGCACCGAAGTGGTCGCGCCCGTGCCGGTATACGAGAGGCTCTCGGCTTCGTAGGTCTGCGTGGTGCCTCCGCCACCCGTGCTGATGGTATAGGTCGCGCTTGTGACAGTGCTGTCGATGTAACCGCTCTCATAGGCGATGGCCTGGAGTGTGGTGGTGGCGCTGACGCTGACCGGAGTGGAATAGACCGTACCATTGGTCTCCGAGGGCGTACTGCCGTCCGTGGTATAGCGGATTAAGACGCCGCCCGTAGAGGAGGTGATCGTCACGGTCTGCGCGCTGGTATAAGTGCCGCCGGCCGGGCTGAAGGAAGGCGCCGCGGCCTGTAGTGGTTGTGTGTTGATAGTGTAGGCGGCGTTGGTGACGCTGCTATCGGTGAAACCAGTCTCATAGGCGATGGCTTTGAGCGTGGTGGTGGCGCTGATGCTCACTGGACTGGAATAGACGGTGCCCGCCGTTTCGCTCGGTGTGCTGCCGTCGGTGGTATAGCGGATGGAAGCGCCACTGGTGGACGAAGTGATCGCCACCGTCTGCGCGCTCGTGTACGTGCCGGCTCCGGGATTGAACACCGGCGCAGCCACTTGTGAGGTCTGCAGCGTGAAGGCGAACTTATCGGCGGAAAGCTGGTAGCTGCTCGAGGAGGCGTTCTTGCCGGTGACAGTGAGCCGGATGGTATGCGTGCCCGTCGAGGTGAAGGTTATATTGCCGAAAGGCGTGGTCGGATACGACTGGGTGGCGGAATATTGGTCCAAGGTGGAGCCGAGGTTGGTGCCGTCGACCGAGAGCTGGAGGATGCCACGACTGTTATTGCCCTTCCATTCCATCTGCAACTGGTAGGTGCCCGCTGTCATGCTGGGAATGGCAAAATCGATATAGTCGCCGGTGCTATTTCCAGCCAGCTCGACCCACTTGCCGCCGCTGGAATTGGTGTCGGTCTGCACCGAAGCGGTCGCGCCGGTGGCCGTATAAGTGAGATTTTCGGCCTCATAGCTGGCGGTCTGGGCAGACATACGTCCGGCCAGGCCGAAGGAAAGCAGACAGGAAAAAGCCGCCGCGCCCATCAATCCCAGCGCCGGCCGGCGGCGGTGGATTACCAGGTCGAGGCCGGGCGTTGCAAGGGGAATGGAGAGCAAGGCTCGGACGGCGGAAGCCGGCCGCGCCGTTACCTGAGAAATTGGTTTCATTTTCATTTCGGGTTTGAAACTGCAGCAATTAAGGCGAGGCGTTCGAGGACCAAGGGAGCGAGACAAGCCCGGCTCCGAGAAGTAAAATTATTATTTCTATATATAAATTTCGCCCCGAATTAACATATAAGGGTAATGAAAGCGTAAACGGCGCGGGGCTAATTGATGACAGGTAAGGATAATCCCCTAGTCCTTCCGAGAACAAACACCTAGCTCTTATACAGACCGAGCGAATATGCTATTCGCCAGCCACTTAATTGCATTATATTTTATATATATAAATTTGCATTATATATTAATTCCATTCATTTGCGCCGCCGCCGCCATTATTGACGACGCGGGGCGGACAAACCCGACCGCAATGGAAGCGGCCGCGACCGGAGCGATCCCGGTGCCGCGCCAGCCCGGGCTTCGCCCGCGCCCCAGCGCACAAACACCCCATCCGGGCTCCCCGCGCACCCGTCCGGCCGAAAATGCGGCGAGCCTCCGTCGCGACATCAAGGCTCCGCTTGATCGTCTGCCCTTTCGCGCAAAAAAAAGCGGTGCGCCATCGCTGGCGCACCGCGGAAAGAAAAGCAGGGATTGCCCGGATCAGATATGGATGTTGAACGTGACCCTGAAGGTGATGCCGGGATAGCCGGGCACCGACTGGCGGGAGGCAGGCTGCCAGAGGAATTTCGAGTTAAACAGATTGTCGATGTTCAGGTTGATGCGGTAGCGGTCCCAGCTATAGCTGCCGCCGGCATTGACCACGGTCCAGCCCTGGACATAGAAGCCCGGCTGCTCGGGAACGCCCAGCGCCGTCGCCCCGGTCACGGTTTCGCCCGCGACTGCGCCGACGTGGACCACGCCGAGAAAGGCGCTTGCGCCCTTCAGCATGCCCTGGGTGGCGTGGTAATTCACGAGGAGATTTGCCAGGCGGTCGGGAACG
>DATJYF010000175.1:0-3669 GCA_035499715.1 Opitutaceae bacterium
TCTTCAATCCATTTCCAAACCTGCTCGCGCTTGTTCTGCCGGCCGAGATTCGCCCCGAAGGGAATCACCGCCACCCGCTCCGGTTTCATGCCGTAGAAATCAATGGCCGAGCGCGCGGCCCATTCGGACGGATAGACCGCCAGCCGGGCGCGCGACAAGGCGGCCGTCTCCTGACGATGCCCCTGCTGGAAATACTCCCGCGACACATGGGTGAAATCCTCGTAGTAATCGACCAGGTTGGCGAAGGTCGCGTCCGCGCAAAAGGTCACGGGCTTGTTGGTCCTGAGCTGCGAAACCACCTCCGAGCCGGGACTGAAGACAAGATCCACGTCCTTCCCGGCCGTCCGGTCGCGAAACTCCTCGGCAAAGGACGTCAGATAGGCCGGTTCGCGGTCCCAACGGTAATGGCGGCCCAGCATCCGGTAGAATATTTTTTTCGCCACCCAGCGCGGAGACGGCTTCATGGCCAGGGGGAAGACCGGTTCGATCTCCACGCCCATCTCGCGCAGCTCGGTCAAGATCGAGGCCGGCCGCCCCGACTGGATGGACGGATTGGCCGCGTCCCGGTGGAAAAAATAGGCGATTTTCATCGTTCCGGAAATTCAGCAGGCGTTGCGGTGTCTGAAGATCGTCATGAACATGATCTGGAAATCCAAAAGCAGGCTCCAATTCTCGATGTAATAGAGGTCGCAGCTGATGCGCCCGTTGAGGTCGGTGTCGCCGCGGAATCCGTTCACCTGGGCCCAGCCGGTGATGCCCGGCTTGATGTTGTGCCGCGCATTGTAGTGCGGAATCTCCTCCTTGAAGACCTTGATGAGCTCGGGCCGCTCCGGCCGCGGTCCGACGAGGCTCATCTCGCCTTTGATCACGTTCCAAAACTGCGGCAGCTCGTCGATGTTCCACCGCCGCATGAAGCCGCCGATCCGCAGCCGGCGCGGGTCGTTCTTCACCGTCCAGCCGACCTTGCCGCCGTGCTCGGCGTCCATCTTCATGCTCCGGATCTTGTAGATCCAAAAGGGCCGGCCGTAGTGCCCCAGCCGGCGCTGCCGGTAGATGATGGGCCCGGGACTCTCCCAATAGACAAACAGGCCGAAAGCGGCGATGAGCGGAGCGCTGAGCAGCAGACCCACGACGCCCCCCGCCAGGTCGAGCGCCCGCTTGAGCAGGACGTTGAACGGCAGATCGAGCGGAAAGTAGGCGACGCCCAGCACGGGCACGCCGCTCACGGTCTGCAGGTGGAGGCAGGAAAGAAAAATTTCAAAGCAATTGCTCGGGATGACCTTGAATTCGACCATCTCTTTTTCGCAGAGATTCGCCAGAGCCACCGTTTCATCCGTCGAGGGATTGAGATCCGCCAGAATCACCATATCGATGCCATGCTCACGCAAGATATCCGCCATGCCGGCCCGGGCGCCCAATTTGGGGATGGCATCCCCCGGCCGTTCCCCGCCGGCCCGGCGGCCCGCCGGCACATGGCCGACAATTTCATAGAGATGGCGGCTGTCGGCATTGATGGCCCCGGCGATGGATTCAGCCGGCTCCGACCATCCGACGAAAAGAATGCGCTGCCGCAGGCGCTGGACGATCGATTCGCTGCTCACGATCCGGCACAGCAACAGACGCCAGAGGACAAACATCGCCGTCGTGACCACAAAGGCGATCGCGACATAGATGCGGCTGATCTCCCGGCCGTAACGCAACAGCCATGACAGGGCCATGAAGGTCAGGAACCAGCTGAAGGCGGTCCGGATGATCACCGGGATGGTCCGCCGGAGATTGAGGATGAGGTGCAAATCGTAGAGCTGGCGGTGCGGCAAAAGCAGGATGAACAGCAGGACGCCGAAAATGACCTTGCCCATGTATTCCGTCCAGTGGATCGAATCGGCCCCGACGCCAAGCCGGGCCAGCGGGGTCGCAAACCGGAGCCAGCTGCTGAAGGCCAGCGCGAGAAAAACGATCAGCGTGTCGCCCACCAGGCCGACCAGCAGCACGGGCGTGGAGGGATGGCGCTCCCGGGCCTTTTCCTCGCAGGAAAAAACGTCGGCCTTGGCCGTCATGGTTTGATTCATCATGGAAGGATCCTCCTTTCGCTTTCGGGCCGGGTCAGGCCCGGGCGGCGGCGCTGTAGTAATAGTAGCTGCCGGCGGCCGTGCGCCGGTCGGCCTTGTTCAATATCACGCCGGTCGCGGTGCATTTTGCGATCTCGTCCAGGTGTTTGATCGCGCGCCGGACGAGCCGGCGGGGGGTGCGGCCGGCATGGACGACGAGGCATAGGGTCGAAACATTTTTTGCGATGTAGAGCGTGTCGCTGACCGCCATCAGAGGGGCGGTGTCGATGACGATCCGGTCGAAGATCGTCTGGGCGCGCTGCAGGATGGCGCGCAGTCCGTCCCGGCCCAGCAACTCCGCCCCGCCCGGCCGGTACTTGCGATCGCCCAGGCAGAAAAGATTTTCCATCGAGGTCGGCTGCACGGCGGAGGGGAACAGATCCGGCCGCTGCAGGCAGTCCGTCAGCCCGGGATTTTCATTCCAGGCGACAAGGAGCCGCTGCAGGCTCGGCCGCCGCAGGTCGCCGTCAATCAAAAGGGTTTGAAAGCCCTGCTGGGCGAGGGCGGCCGCGGTGTTCAGCGAGCAGAAGCTTTTGCCTTCGCCCGGAACGGCGCTCGTGAACAGAATGCACCTTTGCTCCTCCTGACCGGGCAGCAGGGACAGCGAAGTCCGCAGGGAGCGGAAGGCCTCGGCTTCGGCCGAGGCCGGATATTTGATCAGAACCGGCTGGGCGGTCAGGCGCTGGTGGCGCGAGCGCGGAACCGTGGTCAGCACCGGGAGGCCGAGAAACGACTCGGCCGCATCAACCGACGATACGGTGTTGTCCAGGGCGCGCGTGATCAAAGCCGAGCCGCACCCGAGGAACAGGCCGGCGACGACGGAAAGGGCGAGGATCAATTTTGAGCGGGGCCGCACCGGCCGGGCGGGCACCATCGGCTGTTCGATCGTGCGGATGTCGAATCCGTCCGCGTCGGTCAGGGTCATGAGACTGTGCTGCGCATCCACCTGCTTGAGGGTGGCGAGCATTTTTTGAAAGACGGTGGAGTTGGCCTGCACCTCACGCTCCAAGGCGTGATAGGGGATGGCAATCTGGTCGAGCTGCATGGAAACTTTTTCCTGCTCGGCCAGCGCGGCTTTGAGGGCGTTTTCCGTGGCCTTGGCCGCTTCATACGACTGGATGATGCGGTCGGCCGCCCGGCGCAGCGCGGCGTCGAGGGAGGACTGCAGAGCCTGCAGATGGCTTTGCGCCTGAATCATGGTCGGATGGAGCGGACCGTAGCGCTTCGCCAGCGTGGCCACTTGCGCCTTCTGCAGGGCGATCTGCTGGCGCAAATCGACGATCTCTTGGTTGTCGGCGACCTGGTGAACGCCGAGCAACTGGTCGGGCCCGGCGGCGGACAGGCTCCGGACTTGCTCGGCCTCCGGCTCGATGGCCAGGCGGGTGTTCTGCGCCTCGACCGCCTGGCGGTTCAATTCACGCAGGCGGTCCACCACGATGTTCTGCTGATCCTCCAGCGAAACGGCGTTGTATTTCTTCCGATAGGCCTCGAGCTTCTCCTCCGAGGTTTGCAGCGTCGCGCTGTCCCGCTTGACCTCGGCGAGAAGAAGCTCGCGGGTGGA
>DATJYF010000176.1:0-6692 GCA_035499715.1 Opitutaceae bacterium
CGGCGTGAGCGCGGGCGGACGCGACGGCACCGCCTTGGGCGCGGTCGCGCAGCCGGCGGCGAACAGAAGCCAGAGGGCAGAGATCAGAGGACAGAGGGCAGAGATCAGAGGACAGAGGGCAGAGATCAGCCCGCCAAGCGGCTTCTGACTTCTGACTTCTGAACTCTGACTTCTGCTTTCCGTTTTCATTCTTCCACCCCAATCCGGCCGCGCGCCGCCTTGTGACGGGCGCGGTGGCGCTTGGCCTCAATCATGACGGCCTTCTGACCGCGGCTTTTCTGGCGCGTGCGCCGCCGGAGCAGTTCGCGCTGCTGCCGGACCGCGGCGACGGCGGCACGGCGCCGCGCCTCGAGCCGGGCGCACAGCTCGGCCCAGGCCAGCGCGCGGTTGGCGGCTTGCGAACGCTCGCGCTGCACGCGAACCTCCGTGCCGGTTGGAAAATGACGCAGCCAGACGGTGGACGAGGTCTTGTTGATCTTCTGGCCGCCCGGGCCGCGGCCGCGGATGAATTTTTCCTCCACCTCGGCCGCGCGCAGACCCAGCGCGGCGAGCCGCCGCTGCAAATTTTCGTCAAGTTGATCGAAGCCGTCTGCCATGGCGCATCTGAGTGAAACCTTATTGGTTTGTTCCAGTCAAACCTCGCGAAAAGTTTCCCTCGCGCCCCGCGCCCTGTCTCATTTCATTTGCCTTATGCCCACCGGATCCGCCTGGTCCCAAAAACTTCGCGAAGAAATCAGCAAGGCCGTCATCGGCCAGGATGCCGTCGTCGAGCGCCTGCTCGTCGCGCTGCTGGCCAACGGCCACGTGCTCCTCGAGGGCATGCCCGGCCTCGCCAAGACTTTGCTGGTCAAGTCTCTCGGCACCGCGCTCGGCGTGCAGTTCGACCGCATCCAGTTCACGCCCGACCTGCTGCCCAGCGACGTCGTCGGCACCATGATCTTCTCCCCCAAGGACGGCACGTTCACGCCGCACCGCGGGCCGATCTTTTCCAACCTCGTCCTCGCCGACGAAATCAACCGCGCCCCGGCCAAGGTGCAGAGCGCGCTGCTCGAGGCCATGCAGGAACGGCAGGTGACGATCGGCGGCCAGACCCACGTCCTGCCGCGGCCGTTCTTCGTCATGGCCACGCAGAATCCCATCGAGCAGGAGGGCACCTATCCGCTGCCGGAGGCGCAGACCGACCGCTTCCTGTTCAAGCTGCTCGTCAACTACCCGAGCGCAGAGGAGGAAGGCAACATGCTCGCGCGCTGGGGCCAGGTTACGCGCCAGCCCGAGCTCGCCGCCGTCTCGAGCGGCGAGGAGCTGCTCGCGCTGCGCACCGAGGTGGACAAAATCCACGTCGCTCCCGCCGTGCAGGGCTACATTCTTTCGCTCGTCCGCGCCACCCGCGCACTGGCCGAGCCCGGCGGCAACGGCGCCGCTCCGCGCCAGCTCAATTTCGGCGCCTCGCCGCGCGCCTCGCTCGCCTTCTACCAGGCCGGCCGCGCCCTCGCCTGGTTGCGCGGCCAGGATTTTGTCAGCCCTTCCATCGTGCAGGAACTCGCGCCCGAGGTGCTCCGCCACCGCGTCGGTCTGACCTACGAGACTGAGGCCGCGGAGGTCACCGCCGACAAAATCGTCGCGCAAATCCTGGAAAAAACGCCCGTGCCGGCAAAATGAGCCGGCGGCCAAGCAGCATGCCCGCGGCCAAGGAAAACCATCTTGCTTCGATCGAGGCGCCGCTCGCCCTGCTCCGCCGGCTGGAGTGGCGCGTGCGGCACGCCGTCGAAACCATCCTCAGCGGCGAATACCGCTCCGCCTTCCGCGGCCGCGGCATGGAATTCGACCAGGTGGTGAAGTACGAATTCGGCGACGACGTGCGCGACATCGACTGGAACGTCACGGCGCGGCTCGGCGAGCCCTACCGGAAAAAATTTGTCGAGGAGCGCGAGGTCACGCTTCTCATCGTCTTCGAGGACTCGGCCAGCCTGCAGTTCGGCTCCGGCGCGCTCTCGAAACGCGAGGCGCTGCTCGAGCTCGCCGGCCTCGTCATGCTGCTCGGTGCGGTCAATCGCGACCGCGTCGGCTTCGTCCATGCCACGCCGCAGGGCCATCTTTTCCGCGAGCCCGTGCGCGGGCGCGGACGCATCCTGCACGCGGCCGCATCCCTGCTCAGCCAGCCTCCGCCGGCGATTGATTCCGGATTGCCGATCGCGGATCGCGGAATGGAAAAAACTTCCCGCGCCGCGCCGCGCCAATCCGAAATTCCCTGGCGCCTGCTCTCCCGCGCCACACCCAAGCACACCATCCTCGTCTGGCTCGGCGATTTCCCGGCGCGACCCGCGCCCGAAGGCTGGTCCATCCTCCAGCGGCGTTATCAGACCATGGGATTCCGCGTGGACGATCCGTGGGAACGCTCGCTGCCGGCGGGCGAAACTTTCGCCGCCTACGATCCGCTGGCCAGCCGTCTGGTCATGCTCGACGGTTCGGCGGCGCAACGCACGGCGCACGCGGAGTGGCGCGCCGGCCGCGAAGCCGCCTGGTCCGCGCTTTTTCCCGACCCGCGCAGCCGCCTCGTCGTCACCACCGGGGAGGACCGCCTCGACGCGCTGGTTAAATTTTTCCACGCGCGCATGCGCAGCTGAACATGGACAACTACGTCCTCCACGATCCCCTCTGGCTTCTGACGCTGCTGGCCCTTCCGGCCGCGGTCTGGCTGCGGCAGCGCCGGCGCGTACCCGTGCTCTTCGTGCCGTTCGCCGCGGCGTGGTACCGCCCGTCGCTCGCGCCGGCCTCCCGCTGGCCGCTCATCCTCGCCGGCGCCGGACTCGTCCTCATCATCGCCGCGCTCGCCCGGCCCCAGCGCGTGGACGACAAGCGCGAGGTGCACTCGCAGGGCTATGACATCATGCTCGCCATCGATTTGTCCGGCTCGATGATGACGCCGGATTACGAGAAGGACGGCCAGGCCCTCACCCGCCTGCAGGCGATCAAGCCCGTCATCCAGGCCTTCATCGACCGCCGGACCAACGACCGGATCGGCGTCGTGCTCTTTGCCAAAAACGCCTACACGCTTGCGCCGCTCACCTTCGATCACGCCTGGCTGGCGCGCCAGGTCGAACGCCTGCGCATCGGCCTGGTCGATCCCAACCAGACCGCGATCGGCGACGGCCTCGGCCTCGCCCTCACCCGCCTCGAGCAGCCGGCGCGCACCGACCAGGGCCACCGCCAGGGCGCCTTCGTCGTCCTCCTGACCGACGGCGCCAACAATGCCGGTGCGCTCGCGCCCCGGCAGGCGGCGGACATCGCCCGTTCGCGCGACATTCCGATCTACACCATCGGCGCCGGCCACGACGCCGACCTCGACGAAGACGCGCTCATCGACATCGCCGACGCGACGGGCGGGAAATATTTCCGCGCGGCGGATTCCGACACGATTGAAAACGCCTTCAAGGCGATCGATCGGGCGCAAAAAATCGAATTCCAGGCCCACTCCTACCTCGTCACGACCGAACTTTTTCCCTGGCTTGCCGTGCCCGGCGCCGCGTTGCTGCTGCTCGCCGCGCTGCTTGTCCGCGGGGACGCGGCCGCCCGCCCGCAACCAGCGCCGCGTTTGTCATGAGTTTCTACTGGCCCCATCTGCTTTGGCTCTTGTCCGCGCCCACCGCGCTGCTGGCGTGGGGGCTGGTCCGCCGCACTGCCGCCGTGCGCTCCCTCCATCCGAAAATCATTCACGCCGAGGCGGACGCGCGGCATTTGGCGCTGGTTTCCTCGCCGGCCAAAAGCACCGGCCGCGCCCGGCCCTGGCTTTGCGCCGGCCTCGCGCTCGCCATCGTCGCCCTCGCCCGGCCGCAATGGGGCCGGATCGATGAGCCGGTCTTCGACCAGTCGCGCGAGATCCTGCTCGCGCTGGATCTTTCCCGCAGCATGAACACGCAGGATGTGGCGCCGTCGCGCCTCGACCGCGCCAAGCTCCTCATCCAGTCGCTCCTCGACCGGCTGCGTGGCGAGCGCGTCGGCCTGGCGGTCTTCTCCGGCACGTCCTTCCTGCAATGCCCGCTCAGCGCGGATTACGAAATCCTCCGCGAGTTCCTGCCCACGCTCAACACCGGCTTCATGCCCGAAGGCGGCACCAATTACCACGATCTCCTTGAAACGGCCCTCGATGCCTTCAGCACCGACGCCAGCGCCGACCGTTACCTCATCATCCTCAGCGACGGCGAGGCGACCGACGACGACTGGCGGCCGCTGGTCGACGACTTGAAGAAAAAGAACATCCGGGTCATCGGCCTCGGTGTCGGCACCGCGGCCGGCGCGATGATCCCCGACGGCGCAGGCGGCTTCGTCAAGGATGAGCGTGGCGCGGTCCACCTCGCCAAGCTGGAGAGCTCGACCCTCCGCGAACTCGCCGAAAAAACCGGCGGCACTTACGCCGATGCCAGCAGCTGGGTCGATCTCCCCGCGCTGCTCCAGGCCACGGTCGACGCCGGCCGCCGCGGCCAGTTCCGCGAGGAAAACCGCACCCGTTTCGTCGAACGCTTTCAATGGGCCCTCGCCCCTGCGCTGCTCTGCCTGCTCATCAGCTTCTGGCGCGAATTTCCCGTGCGCCCGCGGCCGCGCGAGGTGCGCCTTGCGCCGGTTTCCGAAACCGGGCGGAAGCCGGCGGTGAGCACGGCCGGCGCGGCGGCACTCTGCCTTCTGGCTGCCGCCGGCATTTTTTCGCCACGCCTTCGCGCCGAGGACGAAACCGCCTACGCCGCCCCGCTGGCCGACCTTGTCGGACATCTTTCCGCGCAGAACACCACCACCGCCCGCAACTGGGCCGACCTCGCCCAAGCCACCGTCACTTACGGCCAGCGCCTGCAAACCGCGCAAAAACCCGTGCCCGCCGGGCCGGTGCGCGACGCCCTCACCGCCGTGGACGCCGGTGAAACCCTCGACGGCAAGGCCGCCGACTGGCCGCAACTCCGCCGCGAACTCGCCACGCTGCTGAAGAAACCCCCTCAACAAAAGCCGCCGCCCCAGAAACAGCCTCGGCAAAATCAGTCGCAGAAACAGCAAAATCAGCAGCAGCAGAACCAAAATAGTCGGAGCCAAAATTCCTCGCCGCAGAACCAGCCCGGTGGCGAACAGTCGCAGCAAAATCAGGAGCAAAAATCTTCCGCCCAAAATCCGCAGCCGGCCCGGAGCCAAAATTCACCCGACAACCATCCATCTCCGCTCGGGCCGTCCGCCTTTGGCCCCATGCAATCTCCGCCGCCCCCCGCCAAGCCGCAAATCTCCGACGGCCGCGAACTCCAAAAATTCGGCGGCACGCCGCAGCAAAAAAATCCCGAGTCCGCCGATCCCGCCCTGGCCGTGCCGCTGGAAAAACTCGACCAGCTCAAGCAACAGGACTCGCCCGCCGTCCTCTACGAGCTCATGCGGGGCGAAAACAAGCCCCAAAAACAAAACGGAGAAAATTGGTGACCCCCATGCGCACGCTTTCCCTCCTGCTCCTCGTTTCGTTGCTCGCCGCCGCCGCCCGCGCCCAGAGCGCCCATTGGGAGCCGTCCGGCGGCACGCTCGCATTCGACCAGGATTGCGAACTCAAGCTCGTCTTCGACGATTGCACGCCGAAGGACGATTCGATCAAGCCCCCGCCGGTGGTCGGCCTGGAACTCGACATCGCTTCGCGCAGCTCCGGCCTTTCGATCATCAACGGCCAGTCGAGCTCGAGTTACACCATCATCTACCTCGCGCATCCCACCCGGCACGGAGCGCTGCCGATTTCCGCCTTCACCGTCGCGACGAACAAAGGCGATGTGCAGGTGCCGGCGGTCACGTTCGACGTGGACACCACCGCCTCGTCCACGGGCGGAAGCAGCTCGGGTGCGGCCTCGTCGCTGGCCGATGCGGCCCACGCCAAGCTCGCTCCGGCCGGAGGCGAATTCTGGGCCGGCGAGGTTTTCCCCCTCAGCTACACGCTCGACCTCGTACGCCGCTACCGGCCGCAGGGCATCGGTGATCTCCAGTGGTCGCCCGCGCCCCTCACCGTCGAGGACTGGTCGAAGCCCGAGGAATTCGAGCTCTCCGTCAACGGCGAGCCGCATCTCGGCGTGGCCTTCAAGACCCGCGGCTACGCCCGCACGCCCGGTGAGATCACGCTTTCGCCCGTGCACCAGCAGGTGCAGCTCGCGGTCGGCGGCTCGCCCTTCGATCCGTTTTCCTTCGCCTTTCCCCGTCTGGTGGAGCGCACCGTGTCCAGCAACGCGCCCACCTTCACCATCAAGCCGCTGCCGCCCGCGCCGGCCGATTTCAGCGGCGCCGTCGGACGCTTCACCTTCACCGGCAGGGCCGTTCCCGCCACCGTGGCCGTGGGCGAACCCATCACCTGGACGCTGGCCCTGAGCGGCACCGGCAACTGGCCAGACATCGCCGGCCTGCCCGCGCGCGAAGTCTCGCAGGATTTCCAGGTCGTGCCGTCAAAGCCGAAACGCGAACTGAAAAACGGCTCGCTCTTCGACGCCACGCTCACCGAGGACGCCATCCTCATTCCGACCAAGCCCGGCGACTATATCCTGCCGCCGTCGCACTTCACCTATTTCGATCCCAAGACTGGCAGCTACAAAACGCTCACTACCGCCAGCCTGACCGTGACGGTCACGCCGGCAGCCGCAAACCGGACCAGCCAGCCTGAGGCCACCACCGCACCGGCCGGGCCGGCCTTGAAG
>DATJYF010000177.1:0-7720 GCA_035499715.1 Opitutaceae bacterium
GGAACCCGATAACAAAAGAAAACGTCGCCCCCTGAAAAATCTTCCGCCCGAACGGTTTCAGCCGAAGATGATGATCATCTGGCTGGCCCTCGTCGCGGCCGTGCTCGTGGTTTATTACTGGGGCCAGGGCCACATGACGCCGGTGGCCGAGCTGAGGATCCAGCAGGTTCTCGATCTCACGACCGCGAATAAAGTCAGCAAGGGCACGATTCGCATCGACGGCACCGGCCTGTCGCAGATCACGGGTGAATCGACCGAGCCGATCGACGCGGACGGCACGAAGACGAAATATTTCCACTGTTCGGCGCACCTCACCGATCCCGATCTCGCCATCCTGCAGAAATCGGAAAAATTCGACGAGCCGCCGGCCACCACGCTGATGATGCAGATCATCGGTCAGGTGCTGCCTTTCCTCATCGTCATCGGCCTGCTTTATTTTCTCTTTGTGCGGCAGCTGCGCCAGGCCGGCCGCGGCGCGCTCAGCTTCGGCAAAAGCCGTGCCAAGCTCCTCACCCGCGACCGCGACAAGGTGACGTTCGCCGACGTCGCCGGCTGCGACGAGGCCAAGGAGGAGGTCAGTGAGGTCGTGGAATTCCTTAAAGACCCGAAGAAATTCACCAAGATGGGCGGCCGCATCCCCAAGGGCATCCTCATGGTCGGCCCTCCGGGCACGGGCAAGACCCTGCTGGCCAAGGCCGTGGCGGGCGAGGCCGACGTGCCGTTCTTCAGCATCAGCGGCTCGGACTTCGTCGAGATGTTCGTCGGCGTCGGCGCCAGCCGCGTGCGCGACATGTTCGAGCAAGGCCGCAAGAACGCGCCCTGCCTGATTTTCATCGATGAAATCGACGCGGTCGGCCGCCAGCGCGGCGCCGGCCTCGGCGGCGGCAACGACGAGCGCGAGCAGACGCTGAACTCCCTCCTCGTCGAGATGGACGGCTTCGACACGACCGAGGGTGTGATCATCATCGCCGCGACCAACCGGCCCGACGTGCTCGACAGCGCGCTGCTGCGCCCGGGCCGCTTCGACCGGCAGATTTACGTCGACCTGCCCGACCTGATCGGCCGCGAACAGATTTTGCGCGTCCACGCCCGCAAGCTCACGCTTTCCGAAAACGTCGACCTCAGCATCGTCGCCCGCGGCACGCCCGGGCTGTCCGGCGCCGACCTGGCCAACCTCTTGAATGAGGCCGCGCTGCTCGCCGCCCGCCGCAACAAGAAGAAGGTGGACATGAGCGACATCGAGGACGCGCGCGAAAAGGTGCAGTTCGGCCGCGAGCGCCGCCGCGTCATGGACGACGAGGAAAAGAAGCTGACGGCCTACCACGAGGCCGGGCATGCGCTCGTGCAGGCGGTGATCGATGACGGCACGCTGCCGGTGCACAAAGTCACCATCATTCCGCGCGGCCGCAGCCTCGGCAGCACCATGTTCATCCCCAAGAAGGACCAGCTCACGCATGCGATGAAACGCATGCTTGGGCAGATTGCGATGGGTCTCGGCGGCCGCATCGCGGAGGACCTGATCATAGGCGACATTTCCAGCGGTGCCGCCGGCGACATCAAGCAAATCACCGCGATTGCGCGCCACATGGTCTGCGACTGGGGCATGAGCTCGCTCGGTCCCATCGCCTACGGCGAGAACCAGGACACCGTGTTTCTCGGCCGGGAAATCACACGGACCCAGAATTATTCCGAGGAAACCGCCCGGAAGATCGACTCCGAGATTCACCGCATCATCGACGAGCAGTACAAGCGGGCGGAAACGGTCATCACCGAGCATCGCGCCGCGCTCGACAAGATCGCCGCCGCTCTGCTCGAATTTGAGACGATCGAAGGCAAGCACGTCCTGGAAATCCTGCAGTTTGGCGAGATTCGCTCGCCGGTCCTCCCCAGCGCGCCGCCGAAACTGGACGACAAGTCGTCCTCGGCCAAAAAGCCCTCGGAGAAGCCGGTGGCCGAACCGCTTCCGCCCGGCAGCGCCGCGCCCGCGCCGGCTTGATCGATCGGCGATATCGATTGATTTTAACGAGGCGCGGAGTTGCTCCCGCGCCTTTTTCATGCCTTCTAAACGGTCCACATTCATGAAGCCGGTCCTCGCTCCCTCGCTTTCCCTGTCGCAGCTCGGCCGCCGCGCCGCGCCGCCGACGATCGCTCGCTTGATGACCATGGCACTGGAGCAGCCCGGTTTGCTTTCGCTGGCCGCGGGCTTCACCGACAATGCGACCCTGCCGGTCGGGGCCGTGCAGGCGGCGGTCGGGGCGCTGGCGGACCGGCCGGGCGAGGCCGAATTTCTGCAGTACGGCACCAACCAGGGCCGGCCGCAGCTGAGGCGGCGGCTGGCGGACCGGCTGGCGGCGGTGGAGCCGCCGCTGAACGCGGCCGACCTGGCGCCGCGCATCCTCATCACCAACGGCTCGCAGCAGGCGCTTTATCTCGCGATCCAGACGCTGTGCGATCCCGGCGACATCGTGCTGGTCGACCGGCCGAGTTATTTTGTGTTTTTGGAAATGCTCGCCGGGCTGGGCGTGCGCGCCGTTTCGCTGCCCACCGACAGCCGCGGCCGGCTGGACGGCGCGGCGCTCGACGTCCGGCTGACGGAGCTGGCCCGCCGGGGCGAAGCGGAACGGGTGAAGGCCGTTTATTTCATCAGCTATTTCTCGAATCCCTCCGCCCGCAGCCTGACCGGGGCCGAGAAGATCAGCCTGGCCGAAATCCTGTCGCGGCACGGCCTGGTGGTGCCGGCGATCGAGGATGCGGCCTACCGCGAACTTTATTTCGACCGGCCGGAGGAGGCGCGCAGCATCCTGAGCCTGCCGGCGTGGCGCGAATTTCCGCAGCTTTATCTCTCCACCCTGACCAAGCCCTTTGCCAGCGGGCTGAAAACCGGCTGGGGCGTCTGCACGGACGAGACCTGGCTGGGCGCGATGCTCAACGCCAAGGGGCACCACGATTTCGGCACGGCGAACTTCAACCAGGCCGTCTGCGAGCAGGTGCTGGCCAACGGCGTTTTCGCCGCGCAGGTGAAAAAAGTCCGATCGGTCTATGCGGCGAAGATGGCGGTGCTGCATGCGACGCTGGAAACCGCCGGGTTGCGCGACTGCGGCTGGCGCTGGGAGCAGCCGGCGGGCGGCCTTTACCTGTGGCTGGAGGCGCCGCCCGGGCTGGACACCGGCCTGGAGTCGGCTTTCTGCCGCGCCTGCATCGACGCCGGCGTGATCTATGTGCCGGGCGAGCTCTGCTTCGCCGATGACGTGCCGCGGAACTTTGTCCGCCTGAGCTTCGGCGTGCTGGGGGAAGGCGACCTGCGCGAGGCCGGCCGGCGGTTTGCGGCCGCCGCCCGGGGCCTGGCGTGAAAAATCAGCCTTGGATTCGGCGCGTCGAGAAGCCAATTTCCTTTTTCCCATGAAAATCTGCTGCATTGGCGCCGGTTATGTCGGCGGGCCCACCATGGCCATGATCGCGGCCAAGGCGCCGGACATTCAGGTCGTGGTCGTGGATATGAACGCCGCCCGCATCGACGCGTGGAATTCCGGCACCCTGCCGATTTACGAGCCGGGCCTCGAGGAGATCGTACGCCGCACCCGCGGAAAAAACCTGATGTTTTCGACCGACGTGGCGGGGGCCATCCGCGCCGCCGACCTGATTTTCGTGGCGGTGAACACGCCGACGAAGACCTACGGCGTCGGCGCCGGCCGCGCCGCCGATCTGCGCTTCATCGAATCCGTGGCGCGCACGATCGCGACGGAGGCCCGGACGCCGAAAATCATCATCGAGAAGTCGACGATTCCGGTGAAGACGGCGGAGACGATCAAGGAAATCCTTGCCGCCAACGGCAACGGCGTGAAGTTTTCCGTGCTCTCCAATCCCGAGTTTCTCGCCGAAGGCACGGCCATGACCGATCTGGAGTCGCCCGACCGCGTGCTCATCGGCGGTGAGCGGACGCCGGACGGCGAGGCGGCGGCCCGCGCCCTGGCGGACGTCTACGCGCGCTGGGTGCCGCGCGAGCGCATCATCACCACCAACCTGTGGTCGTCGGAGCTTTCCAAGCTCACGGCCAACGCCTTCCTGGCCCAGCGCATTTCCTCGATCAACTCCATCTCGGCGCTGTGCGAGGCCACCGGCGCCGATGTGGACGAGGTGGCGCACGCCATCGGGCGCGATTCGCGCATCGGACCGAAATTTCTCAAGGCGAGCGTCGGCTTCGGCGGTTCCTGCTTCCAGAAGGACATTCTGAACCTGGTCTATCTCTGCGAGCACTTCGGCCTGCCGGAGGTCGCGGCGTATTGGGAGAGCGTGGTCAAGATGAACGACTGGCAGAAGCACCGCTTCGCCGGGCGGATCATCAAGGCGTTGTTCAACAGCGCGGCGGACAAGAAAATCGCCGTGCTCGGATTCGCCTTCAAAAAGGACACCAACGACACGCGCGAATCGGCGGCCATCGCGGTCTGCCGCGATCTGCTGGCCGAGAAGGCGCGGGTTACGATTTACGATCCCCGGGTGACGGCGGAGCACGTTCAGACGGAAATATTCGGCCCGGCTCCGGCCGATCCGCGGCTTACCCTGGCCAAAAACGCCTACGAGGCGGCGGAAGGCGCTCATGCGCTCGCCATCGTGACGGAGTGGGACGAGTTCAAGACGCTGGATTACGCCCGGATTCACGCCGCGATGGCCAAGCCGGCGTTTATTTTCGACGGGCGCAACATCCTCGATCTGGCGCAGCTCCGCCAGATCGGCTTCCGCGCCTTCGGCATCGGCAAATAGGCGTGCGGCTAGGAAGCGGGCGTCGTCGTCCGCTGGTAGATATCCGGGTCGTTTTTTTCCATGTGCCGTTCGGGATGGGCGGGCGGCTGGAAGCCGAACCGGGCGTATAGGCCGTGCGCGTCGCGCGTGACTAGCTGGAACCGGCGCAGGCCCTGGAGGCGCGGATGCGAAGCGACGGCCCGCATCAGCGCCTTGGCCAGACCGCGTCCGCGATGGGCCTCAAGCACGTAAACATCCGCCAGCCAAGCAAAGGTCGCGTAGTCCGAAACGACCCGCGCGAGTCCAACCTGTGCGCCCGCCGCGGTGTAGACGCCGAAGCAGAGCGAATTTTTCACGGCGCGGGCAACGGTTTCGCGTGGAATGCCTCCGGCCCAGTAGCTGCGCGCGAGGAAGGCGTGGATGGCGTCGACATCGATCCGCGCGGGATCGTCGGAAACGGTGTATCGGTCGTGCTGGAATTCCTGCGGCATCGGGCCGGACCTCAGGCGAGGCGCGCGAATTCGGCGGCGAATCTGGCCTTGTCGGCGGCCTTGTAGAACGAGGTGCCGATGACAAACGTGTCCGCGCCGGCGGCGCGGCATTCGGCGGCGTTGGCGAGGTCGATGCCGCCGTCGACTTCGAGCCGCCAGTCGTAGCCGCACGCGCGGCGCAGGGCGTCGAGCTGTTGCACCTTGGGCAGCATCTCGCGGCGAAAGGCCTGGCCGCCGAAACCGGGCTGCACGGTCATGACCAGCGCGAGATCGACCCGGTCGAGCAGCGGCTCGATCGCGGCCGCGGGGGTGCCGGGGTTGAGCACGATGCCGCACCGGCAGCCGAGGGCGCGGATGCGCGCGAGCGTCGCGGCGTGATCGTAGGACGGCTCGATATGGATGCTGATGAGATTGGCGCCGGCCTTGGCAAAGGCCTCGATGTAGCGGTGCGGCTCATCGAGCATGAGATGGACGTCGAAGAAAACCTTGATGCCGGCGCGACGCAGGGCGGCGACGGTTTCGGGTCCGAAGGTGAGATTCGGCACGAAATGGCCGTCCATGATGTCGATGTGCAGCCACTCCAGGCCGAGGTCGGCGCCGACGCGCGCGCTGGCGGCGAGGTGGGCATGATCGCCGGCGAGAAGCGAGGGGGCGAGAATGGACGCGTGCACGGGAAGATTCACCACACGTCGAGGACGGCGTGGGCGATGTTGTCGGCGAGAGCGGAGGCGAGGAGCGGCGCGGTGTCGTATTCGGACTGAAGCTGGCCGCTGTCGGTGTAAGCCTCCTTCATGGCGCCGATGGGCCGTTTTTCAAACCAAACCCGGCCGGTGCGCCGGTCGCGGAGGGTGCACTCGGCCCGGAGGGTGAGTTCGAATTTGCGCGCCAGGCCGGTGTCGTCGGAGCGCGGGGCGGCCACGGTGCGGGAATAGTCGATGAGCGTGACCTGCAGCGTGGCGTCGGCCGTGGCGGGCGAGTTGACCAGGGCGACGCGGGCGTCGCGCAAAAAAGATTCGCGGAGCTGCGTGCCGACCAGCGCGGCGGATTGTGCGAGCATGGTTTTGTTTTGCACCGGCTCGACATAGAGGGTGGTGAAGGCCAGCTGGCCGCCGGTGCCGAGCTGATAATGGGCGCAGGCGGTGAACCACAGGGTGAGCGCGGCGGCCAGGGTCAGGCGGAGCGGCATCGGAGGTGGATTCTTCGCGGCGGCATCCGCGGCGGCATCAGAAAATGCCGAGGAACTTTTTATGCGGCGGCGAGTTTTTGGCCTTTGCCGCGGCCGCTTCGACTGCGGCGAGCCGTTTCTTGGCCAGATTGGCCACGTCGGAATCGGGGTAGGCGGTGATGGCCTCGTTGTAGAAGACGCGCGCGGCGACGTAATTCGAGCGTTTGTAGAAGTAAAAGTCCGCGATCTTGATTTTGCTTTGGGCCAGGACGGTCTTCATGTCGGCCAGGCCTTTTTCCGCGATGGCGACATTGTGATCGCCGGGAAAGAGGATCATGAAGTCCTGATAGTAGGTGATGGCCTCGTTGGTGGAGGTCTGGTCGTAATAGGGGCCGTCGACGAGGGAGGCATTGGCCTGGGCCAGCTTGATGTAGGCGTCGGGCGCCATGATGCTTTGCGGGTAGTTGTTGATGAAGCGGTCCAGCGCATCGATGCTTTCCTCGGTGTGGCCGAGCCATTGCTGGCCGGCCACGACTTCCATCAGCGCAAGCGGGGCGTAATCGCTGTAAGGCGCGTTGACGAGAATCTGCTCGCAAAATTCGATGCCCCGGTCGCGGGCGGTGAAGATCCCCGGCAACAGGCTCCAGAAGATGCGGCCTTTTGCGCCGTTGAGCAGGGCGGCGGCGACGCGGTATTGCAGGCCGATGACTTCGTTGAAGCGCGTGGTGCTCGGATATGTGCTGATGATGTGCTGATAGTCCTCGAAGGCCTTGTCGTACTGCTTGCGCAGGAGGCGGACGTGGCCGGCGCGGTAATAGGCCTCGGGCGCCCAGATCGAGTTGGGATATTTCTTGGCGACCTTTTCGTAGTCGCTGGAAGCGGTGCCGTAGCGGCCTTTTTCCTCGGCCGCGCGGGCCTTGTTCATCAGATCGATGGCGTTGCGGCCCTCCACGCCGATCAGGCCGGAAAGCACGCCACCCTGGATTTCCCAGCCGGTTTCCGGCGTCCAGACCAGATCGCCCAGGATCCGGCCGGCCGGCAAAAGGGCGACGATGATGACGAAAAGCAGGGGAGGGAATCGGCGCGGCGTGGCGAATGGCATGGGTAAAAATCAGAGTCGAATGAGCACGGAGCCGTAGGTCAAGCCCGCCCCGAAGGCGATCATGAGCACGATGTCGCCGGCGCACACCCGTCCGGCCCGGCGCGCCTCGTCCAGCGCGAGCGGGATCGAAGCGGCGGAGGTGTTGCCATAGCGGTCGAGATTGATGAAAAAGCGGTCGAGCGGGATGCCGAGGTATTCGGCGATGAGCTCGATGATGCGCAGGTT
>DATJYF010000178.1:0-23858 GCA_035499715.1 Opitutaceae bacterium
GCCGGCAAAAACTGCCCGCGGTCCTCGGCGTGCTCGCCGGCATCGTCCTGACGCTCTTGGGCTAAGCCGGGGCCGGGCCGGCGGCGACCGATTTGGTTCGCCTTCCTGGAAAAGCCGTTTCCCGGCGAACAGCCTCTGGATACGCTGCACCCCGTCCTCGCCGAATCCGGCCTTCTTCGTGAAGGCCGCGATTCGGAGCGTCCGCCGGCAGCAGGGTCAAGTCGCGCCCATCAGTCGGCGCGCAGCCGGGACACTTCCGTCTGCGCGTGATCGATCTTTTCGAGCGCCTCGACAATGGCGTGACCGGCCTCTCCGGAAAACTGTTGCACATCGTCGGCGATGACGGCGAGTGTCGCCCGTACGATCTGCAGATCTTCGTCCAGAATTTGCACGCTCAAGGAATTTTGGGGCTCCATAGGCGGGTCTGACGCCCGCGCGAAAAAATAGTTTCCTCGATTTTCAACTTTATGCTTTTCGTGCAGTTTGCCGGCGCTACGGCCGATTCTGGCGGTGGCGCAGCGCGGCGGCGGCCGCGTCGCAGACTTTTCCCGGCGGCCGTCAGCGCCGATCTCACATGTGCGCGATGAGGTTGTCGCCGAATTCGCTGCACTTGATCTCGGTCGCGCCGGTCATGAGGCGGGCGAAATCGTAGGTGACTTTTTTCGAGCCGATCGCGCCGTTGAGCCCCTTGAGGATGAGATCGGCGACTTCGTTCCAGCCCAGATAACGGAACATCATCTCGCCGGAGAGCACGACCGAGCCGGGATTGACGACGTCCTTGCCGGCGTATTTCGGCGCCGTGCCGTGGGTGGCCTCGAAGATGGCGTGGCCGGTGATGTAGTTGATGTTGCCGCCGGGCGCGATGCCGATGCCGCCGACCTGGGCCGCGAGCGCGTCGGAAAGATAGTCGCCGTTGAGGTTGAGCGTGGCGATGACGTCGAAATCGGCCGGCCGCGTGAGCACCTGCTGGAGCGTGATGTCGGCGATCGAGTCCTTGATCACGATGCCGGCGCCAGGCAGGCCGTCGGGGATTTTACACCATGGGCCGCTCTCGATCTCGACCGCGCCGAAATGCTCCTTGGCCACCTGGTAACCCCAGTCGCGGAAGGCGCCTTCGGTGAACTTCATGATGTTGCCTTTGTGCACGAGGGTGACGCTCTTGCGCTTGTTCTTGATCGCGTAGCTGATGGCGCTGTGGATCAGGCGCACGCTGCCGGAATAGCTGACGGGCTTGATCCCGATGCCGACCTGCACGTCGGTGATAAAATCTTTTGCCCCGACCAGCTTCCAGAATTCATCGGCCCTGGCTCTGGTGCCGAAGCGGATTTTTTCAAAGGCCTTGGGAAACTCCTGGGCGAAGAAATCGAGAATTTTCTGGGCCTCGGGCGTGCCGGCGGCGTATTCGATGCCGGCGTAGATGTCCTCGGTGTTTTCGCGGAAAATGACCATGTTGACGTTTTCCGGGTGCTTCACCGGCGAAGGCACACCCGTGAACCACTGCACCGGGCGCAGGCAGACGTAGAGGTCGAGCATCTGGCGCAGGGCGACGTTGAGCGAGCGGATGCCGCCGCCGACCGGAGTGGTCAGCGGGCCCTTGATGCCGACGAGGCAGTCCTTGAAGGCCTCGATGGTATCGCCGGGCAGCCAGTTGTTGAAACGCCGGAAGCTTTCCTCGCCGGCGAAGACCTCGAACCAGGATATCTTTCGCCGGCCGCCATAGGCTTTTTTCACCGCGGCGTCGAAGACGCGGACCGAGGCGGCCCAGATGTCGGGGCCGGTGCCGTCGCCGCGGATGAAGGGAATGACCGGGTTGTCCGGGACGCTGAGCTTGCCGCCGGCGATGGAAATTTTTCCGCCCGGAGGCGGCGTGACATTGGTGTAAGCCATTTGAAGACAGGTTTTGCGAAAGGGAAAGGCCGGCGACCGCGGGCCGGCGGTTTTATTTTTTCAGGCTGGCGCAGAATTTGGCGAGGCGGGCGACACCCCTGGCGATGGTCTCGTCGCCGGTCGCATAGCTGAGGCGAAGGTAACCCTCGGCGCCGAAGGCGCTGCCGGGGACGGCCGCGACCTTCTCCTGCTCCAACAGCCGGGCGCAGAAATCCTGCGAGCTGAGCCCGAACGAGGCGATGTTGGGGAAAAGATAAAACGCCCCTTGCGCCAGCAGGCAGGACACGCCGGGAATCTTGTTGAGCTCGGCGTGGAGGAATTTCCGCCGGCGGTCGAAGGCGGCGAGCATGGGGGCGAGCGCGGCGCGGGCCTTTTCCTTTTCGCGCAGGGCGGCCAGCGCCCCATATTGCGCGAAGGTCGCGGCGTTGGAGGTCATCTGGCTCTGCAGCTCGCCCACCGCCTTGGCGATGGGCAGCGGCGCGACCAGCGTGCCGAGGCGCCAGCCGGTCATGGAAAAGGTCTTGGAAAATCCGGAGACGACGATGGTGCGGGCCTCGGCCTCGCGGCTGAGGATGGCGATGCAGGTGGACTTCGCGCCATCGTAAATCAGGTGTTCGTAGATCTCGTCGGACAAAATGTAGAGGCTGTGTTTCAGCGCCACGGCGACGAGCGCCTCGAGTTCGGCCCGCGAGTAGACCGCGCCGGTCGGATTGGAGGGCGAGTTGAGGACGAGCAGGCGGCTTTTGGGCGTGAGGGCGGATTCCAGCTGGGCGGGCGTGAGCTTGAAGCCGGAGGCGTCGGCGGCCAGCACGGCGCGCGGCGTGGCGCCGGCGAGCTTGGCCATCTCCGGATAACTCACCCAGTAAGGCGCCGGGATGATCACCTCGTCGCCCGGACTGCACACCGCCAGGATGGCGAGATAACAGGAAAATTTTCCGCCGGGGCTGACGACCGTCTGCGCCGGCGTGATCTTCAGGCCGTAGTCGCCGGCGTATTTTTCCGCCAGCGCGGCGCGCAATTCCTCGATGCCGGGAGTGGCGGTATATTTCGTCTTGCCGGCGCGGAGCGCGGCGGCGCAGGCGTCCTTGATGAAGTCGGGCGTGTCGAAATCGGGCTCGCCCGCGGCGAAGCTGCAGACATCCTCCCCCGCCGCTTTGAGCGCCTTGGCCTTGGCGTCAATGGCGAGCGTCGGCGACGGCGCGATATTCTGGGCCCAAACGGACAATGGCGAAGTTGGAGTGCTCATGCGCAAAGGCTCAACGACTAAACGGGCGGCTCGGCGGAACGCAAGTCCCGCCCGCGCGGATGTTTTTCCGCCGCGGCCGCACCCGCTGGGATCAGCCCGCCTAGCGTTTCTTCGAAACCCTGCCCCGGCCGGTTTTCGCGCCGTTCTTTTTGGCGGGCCTGACCGGGAGATTGTGGATGGCGACGCGCAGCAGCTCGCCCACGCTGACTTTCTTCTTCCGCGAATACTTCGCCAGCCTGTCCTTCACCTCCAGCGGCAGGCGGACGGAAATCTGCCGGTGGTTTTTTTGCGGGGCGTTGAACCCGTTGAAATCGAAGCCCGCGAGGGCCTCGCGCACCACCTCGCTGGTCGAACGCAGCGCCATGGCCCGCCGGCAGGCCTCGATTTTTGCGATCAGGTTGTGCGGAAGGTCGAACGTGAGCGGCAGATTGGTGGAGGAGTTTTTGGCCATGAGCGCTAAACGGGTTGCTGGAGGATTCCGCCTCGTAGCGGCAGGTTTGAGCTAGCCCGGCGGCACGCACGGGAGCAAGCAAAAGTTCGGCTTGGGATTGACTCACCGGATGGTTGACAGATTTTTGCCTGTCCGCCTTCCGCCCGCTCATGGCCACCGTCGTCCTTGAAAATCTGGTCAAGATTTATCCCGAGAAAAACGGCCCTGGCGTGCGTGCGGTCAACAGCGCCAGTCTGACGGTCGTGGACCGCGAGTTCATGGTTCTGGTCGGGCCGTCGGGCTGTGGCAAGACCACGATCCTGCGTCTGATCGCCGGCTTGGAGGAGGTTTCCGGGGGCACCATTGCGATCGACGGCCGGGTGGTGAACGCCGTCCTGCCCAAGGACCGCGACATCGCCATGGTCTTCCAGAACTACGCGCTTTATCCGCACATGACGGCCTATGACAACATGGCCTTCGGCCTGAAGGTGCGAAAGCTGCCCCAGGCCGAAATCGCAGCGCGGGTCCGCGAGGCCGGGGCCCTGCTCGGTCTGGAGAATCACCTCCACCGCAAGCCCCGCGCACTGTCCGGCGGGCAGCGCCAGCGCGTCGCGCTGGGCCGGGCCATTGTGCGCAAGCCGAAGGTCTTTCTTTTCGACGAACCGCTGTCGAATCTCGACGCCAAGATGCGTGTCGCCACCCGCGCCGAGATTTCACGGCTGCACAACCGCTTGGGCGCCACGATGATCTACGTCACACACGACCAGGTCGAGGCCATGACCATGGGCGACCGCATTTGCGTGATGAAGGACGGTGACATCATGCAGGTGGCCGAGCCGCTGGAGCTTTACAACCGGCCGGCCAACCTTTTTGTCGCCGGCTTCATCGGCAGTCCCGCGATGAATTTTTTCAAGGGCACGGTTCGCCGCGCGGAAAATTTTTTGGAGTTCGTCGAGGACAACGCCGCCGGCCCGCCGCTCTCACTGCGCCTGCCCCCCGGCCTCGCCGCCTCGGCCGTGGCACTGGCCGACCGGCCCGCCATTCTCGGCCTGCGGCCGGAGGACATCACCGACGCGCCGGCCGGCGCGGCCGGGTTCGAAGCCCGGGTCGAACTCGCCGAGCCCATGGGCGCGGAGACTTATCTGCACCTCAACACTGGCGCCTCCGCCTTTGTCGCCCGCGTGCATCCGGGCGGACATTATGCGCCGAACCAGACGGCGCAGGTTTTCCTCCGCGCCGAAAAAGTCCACTTGTTCGATCCCGCCACCGGACAGGCCGTTCCGCTGAGCCGCCCTACTCCACCGGCGTGATGCGCTCCGGCGGCGGAGGCGGAGCGGTTTCAGTGAGCTGCGCCGGCGAAAAAATATCGTGTGGGAGCGTCAGCCCCAGCGCCGCTCCGGTCACGACGAAGCGCGTCTTGTTGCGCGTCACCTCGTCGCGCACATCGAAGCTTTTTGGGATCCATTTCTCGCCGATGCGCTTGAGTTCGAGCAGGGTGATGGTCTTGAGAACCTGTCCGCGGTCGCCGATGAGCTCCGCCTGCACCAGCGCGGTGAACTGCGTGTCGAGATAAACGCGCACGCCGGTGAGCGCGGGATATTTGGCCGCGAAGTCCGGCGGCGGCCGGAGCAGAAACCGGTGCGCGGGACGGCCCAGCACCCGCGTGAGGCCTTCGTAAACGAAATCCGGCCAGTAAAGAAACGGCCTCTCCAGATCGAACGCGGCCACATTCGTGTCCGCCACCGGTGCAAAAAGTGCGGAGGCATCCAGCGGACTGGGCGCCCCGGTGCCGTCCCATTTCCACACCGCGGGCGAAGGCCCATTCTGCACCAGCAGGCGTTCCTCCGTTTTTTTGGCTGGATCCGTGACCAGTTCGATCCGAGTGAGCGGACCCTGGTCGTTACTCGTGCCCCACTGGCGGCCGGTCAGCACGCGCTCCTCACCCCGGCGCGGCAGCACCTGCAGTTCGAATTCGAAAAAATAGTCGCCAGCGATGCCCTTGGCGCGAAACTCCTCCAGCACGCGCCGGCCTTCGGCCTGATCGGGCGGACTGAGCTGGACGTAATTCGGTTGCGGCAAAAACCGCTGCTGCGCGTGCGCCGCTCCGGCCAGGGCCAGCAGCGGCAGCAAAAATAAAAATTTCCGTGGATGAGGCACGGCTGCCGGCGCGCCTTCCGGCGCGTTCAGGGAGTTTTGGGCGGAGCGGCCGGCGTCGGCGCCGCGGGCGCTGGCGCGGTCGTTGCCGCCGGGCCCGCCACCGGTGCGGGCGCAGGCTGCTTGGCCATTTGCTGCTGAAGCTGCTTCAAAATTTCCGCTTGCACGTTGTTCGGCGCCGTCGAGGTGGGCGAAGTGGAAGCGGAGGCCGGCACCGGAATGTTCGGCAGTGCGCCGCCGGTCGCGGTGGCGCGCTGGCGCTGGTAGACATTGCCGAGGAAAAGCAGGAAGCTGAGCACAAAAAACGCGATGGCCGCCTTGATCGTGGCCCGGGAGAGGACGTTGCTGGTCTCGCCGCCGAAGGCCGACTCGGCCATGCCGCCGCCCATGGCCGCGCCCATGCCGCCGTCGGATTTTGCCGGCTGCATCAGCACCAAAAAGATGAGAATCACCGCAACGAAGATCAGGATAACAGTAAGGATGCCGAGGATTATGCTCATGAACCTTTCATGACAGCAGACTCCGCCAAAGGTTGTCAATGCACCGTTCGCAACGGCAGTGCCGTGGCGAAGGAGGCGCCGAAGCTCCTGGTTGCCGCTGGCTTGCCGGATTTTAACCGAAGCGCGCCAAAGCCTTTGCGCTTTTGCACGGCGCGGATTTTATTTTCCCCATGTTGCGCGCGTTCGGCAAACGAAGGCTGCTCCAGGGGATTGCTTTTGTTTTTATGCCGGCCACGTTGCTTCGGGCTCAGCCAGCCGCACCAGCTCCGGCCGCTTCGATTCCGGATTACGGCCGCATCGTCTGGCATGAGGCCGGTTATGTCTTCACCGCCCCGGTCCGCTGGGACCAGACCGACTGGCTCGAGTTTGGCGGCGCCACGGCCGCGGTCGCCGGCACCGCCGTGTTGCTCGACCAGCCGGTCCGGGACGCCGCGCGGCGAAACCGGGGAAGCACCGCGGAGCATTTCGCCAACAACTTCGAACGCTTCGGCGCTGAATATTCCTTCGGCGTGATTGGTGCATTTTATCTGGGCGGACTCGCCGGGCGCGACGACCGCGCGAAAGTCGTGGCGGAGGACGGCCTGGCCGCCAGCCTGTTTTCCGGCAGTGTTGCCTTCGCCGTAAAGGAAGCCGCGGGCCGGAGCCGGCCAAACGCGAATCGCGGCGTGTTTCATTTTTCGCCTTTCAGCGGCAACGCCTCTTTTCCCTCCGGCCACGCCACCCAGGCTTTCACCGTGGCCTCGGTGATCGCGGCGCACTATGACGACAATCCATGGATCGATTCCGCCGCCTATGGCCTGGCCGCGCTGGTCGGCGTCGCGCGCATTGACCACAACGCCCATTTTGCCTCGGACGTGCTGGCAGGCGCGCTGCTCGGCAACGCCGTCGGCCGGATGGTCGTTCACTACCGCGCCTCCGCGCCGTCCAACGTTTCCTTCTCTCCGGTCATCGCGCCCTGCTTCGCCGGTTTTTCCGTGGGCCTGACGTTCTGAGGCCGGTGGACAAGGGGCTCGTGCCGGCTAGATGGAATAATCCTCGCCTGGCGCGGCGCCGCCGCTTCCGCCGGTTTGCTGCTGCTGGTGACGGCTGTCGTAAAAAATGCGCACATCCGCCTTTTGTCCGCCGGCGCCGTCCGCATGCAGCAGCTGCGAGGCGCGCTTGAGCGCCTTCCGCGTGCTCATGGTCGGATTGGCCTCGGCCGGAAAGACGTTTTCCGCCCCCATCTGGGCGAGCAGACCGCTCCGCTGCAGGACGCGCAGGACGTCGGCGTTGCAGCCGCTGATGATGAGATGCCGGCCGGTCTGGCGCAGATAATCGTGCAGCGTCTCCATCGCCATGACGGTGGAGGCGTCGAGATGGCGCGCATTTTTCATGCGCAGGATGAAGACGCGGATGTTCTCATCCTCCGCCTGCCGGCGCAGGTGCTCTTGGAAAAGATCAGCCGCGCCGAAAAACAGGTCGCCCTCGACGTGGATGATGGAGATCTGCGGATTGGGCCGCTTGGCCGGATCGGCCAGCTCGGCGAGGACGCCGCTTTCGTTGAACGTGTATTCGACCAGCGAGGGCGTGCTGGTTTTTTGCAAAAACAACGCCAGAGCGACGCCGATGCCGACATAAATGGCGGTGTCGAGCTTGAGAAACAGCGCGGCGGCCAGCGTGGCGAGGAATACGATCGCGTCGGAGCGGGTGGAGTTGGTGGCCACGCGGATTTGCGCGCGGTTGATCAGCTTGTAGCCCACGCGCATCAGGTGCGCGGCGAGCGCGGCGACCGGGATGTAATTGAAAACCGGCGTGACGAAGAAAAGGATCAGCAGCACGACCACGCTGCTCAGCATGGAGGATAATTGCGAGGCCGCGCCGCTTTGGTAGTTCACCGCCGAACGCGTGAACGACGAGGAACCGGGCGTCATCCCAAACAGTCCGGCGGCGATGTTGCCCGCGCCCATGCCCATCAGCTCCTGGTTGGGATCGAGGTGCTGACCGCTCTTGGCCGCGAGCGACTTGGTGATGGCTGTGGCCTCGAGCATGCCGATGATTGCGATGGCGATGGCCGTGCTGGCCAGGAACGGCAACGCCTGCATCTGCACGTGTGCCGACGGCAGGCCGGCAAACGAGGGCAGCGAGGCCACCAGGGCGCCTTCATCCTCTACCATCCGGAACGGAACGGATTTCAGCTGAAAGATATGATCAAGGAGGACGAAATGGGCGAAAAGCCGGGCGCAGACGCCGAGCAGCGCCAGTCCGATCAGCGCCTCCGGCCAAGTCTTGCGGTAGGCGTGAATGCCCTCAAAAATCGCCAGCGTGAGCAACCCAATGCCGATGGCCCACCAGGAAATGTCGGCGTGCGAAATTGCTTTCACAATTTCATCGAGAACCTCGGCGAAGCTCTGCCCGGCCGGCGCATGGAAGCCCAGAAAATTCGGCGTCTGGCTGGCTATGAGCAGGATGCCGATCGCCGCGGTATAGGCGACGACGACCGACCGCGAAATAAATTTCGTGATTTCTCCGAAATTGAGCAGCCCGGCGAGAAACTGCACCACGCCGATCAAAAAGGCCAGATAGGCCGCGAGCGCCAGCGGGTGGAGGCCCAGGCCGGCGTTGGCCGCGACCGTCGCCGCCGTGATCAGACAGACCGAGGTGGTCGGGCCGAAGACGTGATGATGCGACGAAAAAAACAACGCGCTGACAAAGCCGCCGATCACGACGGAAAAAATGACGTACATCGGCGGCACGCCCATGATGAGCGCGAAGCCGATCGCCTGAGGAATCGAGACGAGCGTGAGCGTGGCCCCCGCGATCAGGTCGTGCCGCAACTTGTCCCACGAGTACTGCCGGAACTCGGCCAGAAACGGCAGGCGCAGCTTGAACATCTTGGCCCGCAGGGCCGAGGCGTCCGACAAGGTCTCCCTGAAAACGTCCCCCGCATCCATGGGTCACGCCTATGCCTCGACTCCCAATTTTTCAAGGATGCGCTGGAGATCGTCGTTGCCGTGGTATTCGATGACAATGCGGCCTTTTTTCGGCGCGTGCTTCAACGCCACGCGCGCCCCGAGGTGGGACGTGAGTTTCTTCTCGATGTCCGCCACCGCCGCCGCCTCGGCCGGCGGCACCGTCCGGCCCGTGGAAACGGCCGGCGCCGGCGCTCCGGCCTTTTTCGCCTGCACCAGCTTTTCCGTGATCCGCACGCTCAGGCCCTCCTCGATGACGCGGCGCGCCAGCACCGTACGGTGCGCCGGATCCTCGACGCCGAGCAGGGCCTTGGCGTGGCCCACGCTGAGCAGATTCTTCGCGATGTAACCCTGGATTTCCCCGTCGAGCGTGAGCAGCCGCAGCGAATTCGCCACCGTCGCCCGGCCCTTGCCCACCCGGTCCGCGGTGGATTCCTGTGTCAGGTCGAAGTCGCGGATGAGGCTGGCGTAGCCGTAGGCCTCCTCGATCGGATTCAACCCTTCGCGCTGCAAATTCTCGATCAGGCCGATGGCGGCCGAGGAGGCGTTGCTCGCCTCGACCACGCGCGCCGGAATCGTCTTCAGCTTGAGCAGGTGGAACGCGCGCCAGCGGCGTTCGCCGGCGATGAGCTGGAATTTCTCGCCGTGCCGGCGCACCACGATCGGCTGCAGCAGGCCCTCGGCCCGGATGCTGTCGGCCAGCTCGTGGAGCTGCTCCGGTGGAATTTCGCGCCGTGCCTGGTAAGGGCTGGGCTCGACCAGGTCGACGGAAATTTCCTGGAAACCGGGCGCGGCCGGCGCCGCAGGCGGATGGCCGGCGGCGGACATCGCTATCGGGTCGACTTTGGGCGCGGGGGGCACCGCGGCGGCGATGAGGCCGCCGAGTCCGCGGCCGAGACGTGATTTGGTTGCAGCCATGTCAGTTTTTCTGGGCTTGGGCTTGCGGGATGAAGAGCGACTGGCCGACCATCAGCCTGGTCGGATCGGAAATTTTGTTGGCGTTGACGATGTCGCGCACATTGGCGTTGGTTTTCTTGGCGATGCTCGAAAGCGTGTCGCCTTTCTGCACGGTGTAGCTGACGCCTTCCTTCGGATAATCGTCGCTGAAGCTCGTCTGCACGTTGGCGCGGGTGGCCTGGCCTTTTGCCAGGTCGGCCAGCGCGGCGTTGGTTTCCTTGGCCAGCTTTTCCATCTGTGCGCTCACCTGTTCCAGCGTCTCGGATTTGGTCGTCGCGGCGGACGCCTTGATCGTGCGGTTGAGTTCGGCCACCGTGTCGTTGAGTTGCGCGATGGTCGCGTAGGTCTGGGCGGCGTTGCCGGTCTGGCTGCGCAACGCGCTGTTTTCGCGCTCGAGCTGCTCGACGCGGATTTGCAGGTCGCCCACGCGTTGCGTGAGCAGACGGACGTCCTCACGCAGGTTGACGATGTCCATTGGCTCCGGATTCGTCTGCGCCTGGGCCGCGCTCAAGACCGCGCCGAATCCGACCGCCCACAGCACCCGGGTAAGTTTCATCCCTTCACGCTTGCCAAAATCGGCCGCGAAAACAAGCGCAGGTTGCAGCCGCGTCAGCGAAACGGTGCGGGGCCCGTCAGCGGCCGCATCGGGTGCGATGGCAGGACCGTGCCCGGCGCCACCTGGAAACCGCGCAAAAACTCCGGCGCCGCCAGCATCCTGCCACCCGGCCGCTGCAACCGCAGCAACCGCAGCCCGCCTTCGCCGGTTGCCACCCGCAACCCGGCCTCATCCGCGCCCAAGACTTCACCCGGAACGAAGGATGGTTTGTAACGTATTATATTACAAGCTTCCGCGGACGGCACGGCGGCGGGACCGGGTGTCGCCACGGCCTCAGCCAGGCCGAGCTTGATGGATTCGCCGGCAATTTCCACGGTGCAGCCGGGCCAGGGAAAGAGGCCGTTGATCCGCGCGGCCAGCACGGCGGCGGTCGCCGCGAAATCGAGCGCGCCGTCGGCCTTTTCCAGCCGCCGGCAATAACCCGCCGCGGCATGATTCTGCTCCCCAAAAACCAGTTCGCCGCGCACCAGCTTCGGCAGCGCGCGGGCCAGCAGCGGCACGCAGGCCGCCGCGAGCTTCGCCTCCACCTCCGCCGCGGTGTCGCGCGGCGCGATGGCGACGCGCTCGGCGTCGGCCACCGGACCGGCGTCGAGTTTTTTCACGATGCGCATGAGCGTGACGCCGGTCTCGCGCTCGCCGCTCGCGATTGCGGTCTGGATCGGCGAAGCACCGCGGTAAGCCGGCAGGAGCGAGGCGTGGAGGTTGAGCGTGCCGAGCCGCGGCGTGGCGATGAAATCGTCGCGCAGAATGTGCCCGTAGGCCATGACCAGCGCGACGTCGGCCCCCAGCTCGGCGAGGCGCGTCCGCTCGGCCTCGGCAAGTTTCTCCGGCTGGATGACCGGCAGGTTGCGCACCAGCGCCCAGCGCTTGATCGCGTTGGCCTCGACCTTCTGGCCGCGGCCGGCCGGCCGGTCGGGTTGGGTGAAAACCGCCGCGAGCGTCGCCTGCGCGCTCCCCTCGCCCGCCAGCCAGTCCAGCAGCGGCAGCGCGATGGCGTCGGAGCCGAGAAAGACGATGCGCAGCGGGGTCACTTCAACGTTTTCAGCCACCTGACCACGGCCGGCACGAGCGAATCGGCAAAGGCCTTGTCGGTGGAAGGCCTGGGCAGGCCGTCGAACACGGTCCAGCTCTCGACGTGGATCACGCTCCTGCCCGGCTCGAGTTTGGTCAGCGGCGAAAGCGTTTCGATTTCGATCATTTCGCCGTTGGTGAAGGTTTCGAGCGCACTGCCAAGGTCGGGATAGACCGCGCCGACCACGACCGGGGCGTATTTCACCAGCGTCGTGCCGTTCAGCCAGTAGGCCGACCACCCGGGATAATTCGTCAGGCCGAGCTTCTGCGCGTACGGCGCCCGCGCCACGTCGATGCCGAGAAAATCACGGTGCAAATCCCAACACGGCAGCGCCAGGTCGGTGTAGGTCCACGGCACCAGCGCGTAGTTCGGCAGCAGGTCGCCGCTCTCGTGCGAACCTTTTGGCAGAAGCGGAATCACGCCGTAGCCGCCTCCGCGCAGCATGGTCAGCGCCCACGCCGCCGCCTCGACCGCCCACAGGCCGCGATTCGCGAGGGTGTGCGTCACGCGCACGGTGCGCTCGCCGAACAGCTCGATGCGCATCGTCTTCTGTATGCCGGTCTGCGCCTCGACCGGCTGGGTCAGCACGGCGCCGTGCGGCAGCAGCCTCACCGCCACCGGCTCGTCGTCCGGCTGGTAGGTGCGGACGATGTGCTCGGGCGAATGCCAGAGGCGATGCCCGCCGCGCAGGTAATAGCCGTGGTAGCGCTTTTCGTCGTCGGGAAACTGGAAAAGCAAATTGCCGGTCTTCGCGCCGAGCGACCGCAGCGAAACGACGCGCGGGCCGACGCCGCTCGTGACGACAAATTCAATGGCCTTGGTGGTGAAGCAGAGCGCCTCGCCGCCGCGATAATCAGTCCTCGAGAGTTTCATGGTCGGATGGTTTTTTCGAAAGGGTCGCGCGGTGGTCCTCGTGGCGGGCCTTGCCCACGAGGTCAAAGTGGACGGGACAGCCGCTCAAGTCGAACTCTTCGACGACGCCCGCTTCGAGGTGGCGCCGGTAGCTTTCGGTGAGCTTCTCCTCGCGGTTGCAAAAAAGCCGGATGCGGAACGGGCGGTTGCCGGTCTGCACCGCATAATAAATGCGGAAGCGGCGCGCGCCGATCGCCGGCGGCGGGGTGCGCTCGGTCAGCCGGATGAGCGCCTGGTTGAGGCGCGCGGTCGGCAGCTTCTTGTCCAGCATGCGGTGGAGTTTCACGGCGGCGTTGAGCATGCGGTCGATCTCGTAGCCGCTCAGCGCCGAGACGAAGATGACCGGCGAACCCGGCGTGAAAAACAGCCGTTCGAACAGCGCCGTCTCGTATTTTTCCCGGTAGTCGCGCTCGTTCTCGTAGCCGGCCGGCGGCGACTCGCCGGCGAACGCCTTGTGCACCAGGTCCCATTTGTTGACCACGATGACGATGGGCTTGTTCTCCTTGATCGCCTCGCCCGCGATCGCCTTGTCCTGCTGCGTCACGCCGTCGAGCGCGTCGAGGACGAGGAAGACGACGTCGGTGCGCTGCACCGCCTCGAGCGAGCGCAAGCGCGAGAAATATTCCACCGGCGAGGCCAGCTTGGTCGCCGCCTTGATTCCGGCGGTGTCGATCAGCCGGAACGGATGCAGGCGGCCGTCGCGGCCCTTGAACTGGAACGGCACTTCGACCGCGTCGCGCGTCGTGCCCGGCACCGGGCTGACGATGAGGCGGTCGCTTTGCAGCAGGCGGTTGGCGAGCGAGGACTTCCCGACGTTGGGCCGGCCGATGAAGCAAACGCAGAGCGGGTCGGCGGCGGTTTTCGTTGCGCCGCCCTCCCCCTCGCCCGTCGGCGGCGGCCCGAGTTTTTCGGCGATCGCGGCGCGCAGCTCCTCCTCGCCGCGGCCGTGCTCGGCCGAGACACGGAGCGGTTCGCCGAAGCCAAGCTTGTAGGCGTCGGCCAGCTCGACCTTGTCGTCGGAAAAGTCGGCCTTGTTCAGGACGAGCAGGACGCTTTTTTTGCTCCGCCGGAGATTTGCCGCGATGCGCTCGTCGAGCGCGCTCACGCCCTGGAGTCCGTCGATGACGAAGAGGATCAGCGCCGCCGTATCGATGGCGAAGCCGACCTGCTGCTCCGATGCGGCGATCAGCTCGCGCGCCGTCTCGCCGCCCTTCAAGCCGATGCCGCCGGTGTCGAGCAGCGTGTAGGCGCCGTCCGCGACTTCGGCCGCGATCACGTCGCGGGTGATGCCGGGCTGGTCATGGACGATGGACACGCGCCGCCCGACCAGCCGGTTGAACAGGCGGCTCTTGCCGACATTGGGCCGGCCGACGATGGCGACGGTGCGGGACATGAAAATTAAGAATTAAAAAGGCAAAATGAAAAATTTCCCTGAATTGAATTCAGCAGTTCTGCATTTTTCATTCTGCCTTCTGCATCAGGTTCGTCGCGTGGCGACGAACCGCTCGATCCGATCGCACGCCTCGATCAGATGCTCGTAGCTGGTGGCGAAGCAGGCGCGCACGTGGCCGCGGCCGTTTTCGCCGAACGCCGTGCCCGGCACGACCGCGACTTTTTCCTTCTGCAGCAGGCCGACGGCGAAGTCCTTTTCGTCGCGTCCGGTCGCGGTGACGTCGGGAAACGCGTAGAACGAGCCGCGCGGCGAATGGCATTTCAGGCCGATTTCGTTGAAACGCCGCACCACCAGGTCGCGCCGGCGATGGTACTGCTCGCGCATTTTCAGCACGCTGTCCCAGCCGCGTTGCAGCGCCTCGAGGGCCGCCTCCTGCGCGATGATCGAGGCGCAGAGCATGGAATATTGATGCACCTTCATCATTGCGTCGACCAGCGCCGCCGGCCCGCAGGCGTAGCCGATGCGCCAGCCGGTCATGGCGAATGCCTTGGAGAAGCCGTGGAGGAAAATCGTCCGCTCCGCCATCTCCGGCAGGCTGGCAATGCTGGTGTGCTCCCCGTCGAAGGTCAGCTCGGAGTAAATTTCGTCGCTCAGCACGAGCAGGTCCTTCTCGCGGCAGAATTCCGCAATGGCGGCAAGCTGTTCGCGCGTGCAGGTGCCGCCGGTCGGGTTGCACGGCAGATTGAGCATGAGGATCTTCGCGCCCGGCTGCCAGGCCGCGCGCAGGGCCCCGGCCGTGAGCGCAAAATTGTCCTTCGCGTAGGTCGGCACGGCGATGGCCTCCGCATGGACCAGCCGGATGCTCGGATGATACGAGACGTAACACGGCTGGTGGAACATCACCTTGTCGCCGGCGTTGCAGAACGCGCGGCAGGCCAGGTCGAGCGCCTCGCTCACGCCGACGGTGACGAGGATCTGGTCCTCCGGCCGGTAGCTGACGCCAAAATGTTTCGCTACATATTCGGCGATGGCGCGGCGCAGCTCGATCAGGCCGAGATTGGAGGTGTAATAGGTTTTTCCCTTCTCCAGCGCGAAGATTGCCGCCTCGCGGATGTGCCAGGGCGTGACGAAGTCCGGCTCGCCCACTCCGAGCGAGATCACGTCCTGGCCCTTCATCTTCGCCACCAGTTCGAAGAAATCGCGGATGCCGCTCTTGGGCAGCGCGGCCACGTGGCCCGCCACCCATCGTTTCGGGTCGTTGCTCATGGCGTGTGCCTTCGGTTACGGAGCGACGGTGAGCCGCGTGGCCGGCGCCTCGCCCTGGTCGAAGAGGAAGCCCTGGTCCTTGTAGCAGCGCAGCATGAAATGCGTGGAGGTCGAGAGCACGCCCTCGATCGTCGAAAGCTTTTCCGAGACGAAGGCCGCCACCTTCTGCAGCGACGAACCCTTGACGAAGAGCAGCAGGTCGTAGCCGCCCGACATCAGGTAGCACGATTCGACCTCGTCGAAGCGGCCGATCCGCTCGGCCAGGCGGTTGAACCCGCCTCCGCGCTCCGGCGTGATCTTCACCTCGATCACGGCGTGGACCACGGCGGCGGCGGCTTCCTCGCGCGAAAGATCGAGCACCGGACGCCAGCCGAGGAAGATTTTCTCTTTCTTCAACTGTTCCAGATGCTGGTTAACCTCCGATTCGGACAGGCCCGCGACCTTCGCCATTTGCGCGGTCGTGAGGCTGCCGCCTTCGATCAACAGCTTGAGAACAGGGTTCATAGGGATTGGAAGCATCGCAGACTTCCAACCCACTAAGCCACATTATTTTTAACCTCCTCCGCGGCGACCGGCGCGATGTCCATTTTCATCAGCACCAGCGGATGCGTGTTCCCGCCGGCCAAAGTCACGTCTTTCTCGATCAGCGCCCAAAAGCCGCACCGCTGGTAAAACCGCGGCAGGAATCCGGTTGCGCAGTCGAGCAGCACCTCGGCCGTGCCCCGCCGGCCCAGCCATCTGGTGGCCTCGGCCACCGCCCGTTCGCCCAGCCCGCGGCCCTTGAACTTCGCCGCGGTCGCGATCGTGCCCAGCCACCAATTCGGTTCGTCGCCGAGTTCGTCCTGCCAGTGCGCCGGCGCCTCGTTCGTGATCGCCAGCGTCACCGCCAGCTCACGGCCGGCGAAAAGCCCGAACAACTCACCGCGTTGCTGCCGGTCCATGAATTTTTCCCGCGGCAACGGCTGCAACCAGAGCCGGATCTCCTGCCGCCGCAGCCAGGCGCAAGCCTCCAGGTAGACGGCGTGGGCCTCGTCGATTTCGTACGCTCGTAACGATCGAAACGTCAGTTCCAAATTTTCAGTTTTATCCATCGCTTGCATCAGCATCGTTTACTTGTCGGCCAAAAACGACGCGAATTTCGCCGTCGATTACCCAGATTCCGAAAATAAAAACCTCAGCCGCCCGCACCGATCTGTTTTCCCGCCGCGCTCTTCCTCGCCACAAGCGCCTCATCAGACGCGGGATTTGAAAAATGCGCTGCGCTGCGCTTCCTGTGCCTTCTGCGAACCATCCATCGATTTGCTTTAGCCGGCTTCCTGAATTTCCAATTTATCCGCGCCCTTCCGGGCCATCCGCGGCCAAAATCCGAAGCCAAACTTTAGCGTCGATTAGCGGCCATTAGCGGTTTCAATCGCCTTTTTCCATGTTCGAATCCCTCACCGACCGACTCGGCCAGGCGCTCCGCAACCTCCGCGGCGTCGGCAAGCTCACCGACGAAAACATGACGGATGCGCTCAAGGAAGTGCGCACCGCCCTGCTCGCCGCCGACGTCCATTTCAAGGTCGCCCGCGAGTTCGTCGAGCGCGTCCAGCAGCAGTGCGTTGGCCAGGAGGTGCTCAAGGGCGTCACGCCCGGCCAGCAGATCATCAAGATCATTCACGACGAACTCGTCCGCCTGCTCGGCGAAGGCGCCACCGGACTCTCCGCCGCCCGCCCGCTCAAGATCCTCATGGTCGGCCTCCATGGCTCGGGCAAAACCACCTCCACCGCCAAGCTCGGCAAGCTGCTGAAAAAACGCGGCTACCGGCCGCTCGTCGCCGCCTGCGACATCTACCGCCCCGCCGCCATCGACCAGCTCGAAATTCTCGCCAGGCAGGAGGAACTCGATTTCTACGCCGACCGCGCCTCACAGGACGTCCCGGCCATCGGCGCCGCCGCGCTCTCCGCCGCCTCATCCGCCGGCTGCGACGCCATCCTTTTCGACACCGCCGGCCGCCTCCAGATCGACGCCGACCTCATCGAGGAGGTGAAAAAACTCCGCGCCCGCGTTCAGCCCGACGAGATTCTCCTCGTGGCCGACGGCGCGCTCGGCCAGGAGGCCGTCAACGTCGCCAAGACCTTCCACGAGGCGCTCGCGCTCACCGGCCTCGTCCTGACCAAGCTCGATGGCGACGCCCGCGGCGGCGCGGCGCTTTCCATCAAGTCCATCACCGGCGTGCCGATCAAGTTCGCCGGCACCGGCGAGAAAACCACGGACTTCGAGCCGTTTTATCCCGACCGCCTCGCCTCGCGCATCCTCGGCATGGGCGACGTCGTCTCGCTCGTCGAAAAAGCCCAGGAAAACATCGACCAGAAGGAAGCCGAGCGCATGGCGGAAAAAATGCGCAAGGCCGATTTCAACCTCGAGGACTTCCTCGCCCAGATGCAGCAGGTAAAAAAAATGGGCTCGATGCAGAGCCTCCTCGGCATGGTTCCCGGCCTGAGCGGCATGCAGCTGCCTGACGGCGCGGACAAGCAAATGGCGCGGACCGAGGCGATCATCAAGTCGATGACCCCGCAGGAACGCCGCAAGCCCGACCTCCTCAACGGCAGCCGCCGCCAGCGCATCGCCAATGGCGCCGGCGTTAAGCTCGTCGAGGTCAACCAGCTCCTGAAGCAATTCCAGCAGATGCAGAAAATGATGAAGATGATGAAAGGCGGCGGCGCGAAAAAAATGATGCGCCAGATGGAGGCCATGCGCGGCAAGGGCGGCGGCTTCCCCGGAATGTGAAAAGGTTCACGGCCGGCGCGCAAATCGCGATCTGAGCCCGCAAATCCCGACAGCTTTTATCCATGACTGTGTGCGCCACCGGATTCATCGTCGGCATTATGCTGACGCCAAAGGTGCTGGTCATCGCCGCGTTCGCCCTGTTCGTCGTCCTGGCGGTCCTCCGGGCCGTATTTTTGCGCCGCCGGCGGAACACCGGCGTTTATTATGCCAAAAAATCCCTCTTCACGCCGGCGGAGCGTTCCTTCCTCGCGGTGCTGGAGGCGGTGTTGTCGTCGGACGTTCGCGTTTTCGGGAAGGTCCGGCTGGAAGATATCATCGGGGTCAAAAGCGGACTCGAGCGCGACGAACGCCAGGCGGCGCGCAATCGGATCACCAGCAAGCACGTCGACTTCCTGCTCGTGCGCGCCGGTGACCTCGCCCCGCTCGCCGGCATCGAGCTCGACGATTCTTCGCATGAACGGGAAGACCGCCGGCAGCGCGACGAGTTCGTCGACGCGGCATTTGCCAGCGCCGACCTTCCGCTCCTGCACGTGACCGTGAAAAAATCCTACGACCCGGCGGAACTGGAAGCGGCCATCGACAAGTTGCTGGCTTGAGCCGGCCGCTTTTTGGCCCGTGGCGCCGGCTCGAAGGGCGGCGGCGCAACATGTGCCCCAAGCACGGGGGATGTCATCTGTGGACGTTGGCTCGCCTTGTTAGGCTGGATCGGAAAGTCGCTTTCTGTATACACGCTGTGTCTTAGCTTCGACATATCCCAATGCCGGGTAGAATGAATGACTCTCGGCTCGTACGATATTGCTGCGAACCACGATCACGGGTGCATCTCGGCGGCGGGCCCAAGTCTCTACTGCGGCAACAAGCCTCCGACCTATTCCGTTCCGCCGATTCGTTTTCGAGACAATCAAGCCCACGATCTCGGCTCTAAATCCAGATTCGAGTGTGTATGATACGTGCCCCTGAATCCATCCCGTCAGTCCATCATCTCCCTCTGCCACTGCCATGAAATCGGACTTCAATTCCGAAATGCGGCGAATTCGCTCAGCGATCCCTGGCTCCGAGGTCGAGTAACCTAGCTCACCGCACAGGCGAGCAATAGCCGCCGCATCGCCAGACTTCACCTCACGAACTTGAATCTGCATTTTGCCGAACGGTAGGGCGGACCTGTGCGAGAATCAACGCTGCCGAAAACGGCCCCGGCGGTCCGTGTTGCCTGCGGCGGGTTAGGCATTTTTTTCGCCTCCTTCAGGCCCGTAAAATACGACCCAGACGGCAAAGTCCGTCGAAAAATCTTCGAAACGATGAATCTGACCTGCGGCAACGAATAAAAATGATCCTGGCTCCACAGCATGCCGCTGTCTGCCGTCGAAAAACAGCCCTTTCCCGCGCGACACGAAATAAATCTCGTCCCGGGTGTGAGGCTTTTGCGGATCGTGACCTACCGGCGTGTATAGCTCTACTGCGAGAGAGCCGTGAAAAAAAACAGGCACAGCAAGATTGCCCGCAGGCGGTGGGCCTTTTGATAGGGCGTCAACTAGACTTACATGCGCGGTGCTGGCGGTGGCGTTCATCTTGCTTTGCCTAACGTTAGAGCTGACCCACGCGGGAATCAACGCTGCCGGAGCGGCCACGGCCGATCCGCGTTGGGTCTGGCGGCTGGTTCTGCGGGCTTATTCTCATTCTTCGACTCGCCCTGTAATATACAATGGGCTTTCCGACAACCGATTGAGAGAGCTAAAATGCGCAGGGCCACGAGACGGATCTCGTGAAATATAGCAACCGCAGCGTGTGCCATCGAACTCTATGCCAGAAAGCCGACCGTTGTCATCGAAATACGCCACTACCTCATTAGATTCGCTGAAATAGCCGCTCCACTTTTCTGAAAATTCCCGCGGCATCCAATCTTCAGGGATCAGCCGTACTTTAGCTCCCGCAGGCTTTAAGGTTGCTCCATCTTTCTCGACGCGTCCATATAACGCCGCAAGGGCTTGGATGGCCTGGGGAGAGCCGAACTGATCCTGAACCATCTTCTCGAAACTTGGTGTGGAATCGCCAATACGCCGGACCGTCACTAGCACCAACGCAAGTGCACCAATGCAGATGGACGCGGTGACGATCGCGCGTTTCATATTTTGCCGAACGTTAGAGCGGATCTCGCGGGAATCAATGCTGCCGAAGCGGTCCCGGCCGGTCCGCATTGGGCCTGGCGGCTGGTTCGGCGTTTTCTTCATTCTTTGAAGATCACTGGCTGAAGAATCGAAAACAATGCAATCGACAGGGCGACCGCGTACGCAATCGGCCCTGCCATGCCCATGTGGAAATGATACGAAAGCCATGTCGAGCCCGCGAAATAGTGCGAAAGCAGAAAGACCGACCCGGTAATGATTGCTGCCTGCCTTGGGAGCACTCTGATGAGAATCCACACACCGGCGATGTAGCCCAAAATGAACGCGACGTAGCTAACGATTCCTCGGACCATGAACCAGGCAAACACCGGGTTTCCTTCGTTCGCTGTGCGAGGATTGCTCCAATAGCTCGACGGTTGCCCAAAGAGTGTGATTCCGAAGTCGAAGGCAATCACCGCGATCAGCAGCCACAAGAGTCGCTTCTTCATTCTGTTTTACCCAACGTTAGAGATGACCCACGCGGGAATCAATCATTGCCGAAGCGGCCCCGCCTGGCCGCGTTGGGTCTGGCGGCTGGTTAGCCTCTTTCTTCACGGTGATAGCGAAAAGTAGAGTAATGAATCAGCCAGTACGCCAAAGTCGCGAGATAGCCGCCGGTCACCAAGACTACGAAAAACCAGAGCCAAGGCGCCTCCAAAAAAAGCCCTTCTTTCTTGAGCAATCGTTCAGCGTCATTCTTGACGGCGAATGCGAGCAGCAAGATGACAATAAACTGGACCACTGCAAGTGCCACAAGCAGCCAAGCAGCTCCGGCAAATGAGAGTAGATCTTGAAATCCACTAAATGTAATGCTGTTGGTAGTAGACATTTTTTGGTCAACGTTTGAGATCTGCCGCGACTATGGCTGGCGCGACGGGTGCGAAGCAGCCGGCGTCCCAGCTGTTGGATATTTGTGATCGTAAAATCGTGGTCGCACGGCCTGCTTGGTCGAAGATTTATCACCGGGTCCGGACACCCCTGATCGCTAATCCTAAAACCATTGGTGAACATGTCCACAAGAAGCGAAAAGAGCTGGGCCTGCAGCAGTGGCAACTTGCTAAGCTGCTTGGGGTTTGGAGGTCAACCCTCGGCAGCTGGGAATCCAATCATTACCAGCCAGAGGGCAAGGCTCGCCAGCGGGTTATTGCCTGGCTTGGCTTCGATCCTGCCGGGCAAATTAGTTCAACCCAACAGCTGTCCAGACCCTCGATTCTTGTTGGGCATTTGTGATCCAAGGCGTTGGCTCGATTGACCTGCATTCAGCAACACCCAGCCAGCTTTTGGGTTTCTCGTTCTTATATGGTAATGGCATGATATTCGGTATGCTCCACTTGTTGCCGAAAGCAATGAAAGACCTTATCGGTTGGATAAACCAAGGCGGCACGGCCGGCCTCCTATCTAGAATATCCCATTATCTCGGGCAATGTTGCCTCCAACCCTTGCCTCCGAATCTCGGAAGCGATAAAGGGGGCGTCTTGGCGCAGAAAGTCGAAAGTGATCATTCCTTGGCAGAAATTTTTTACGTAGCGTTGCCGCGCCCTGAGGCAGGTGCCTTCGTCGTTAAGACCTAGAAGATCTCGTGTGTCGGTAATGCGTTTTGATAGGCGTGCATCTAACCCCGGCGCTGGCAAGATAAGCAACGAAGGAAAATCGATGGTGAACCATCCATCCGAAATCTCAAAAGGGTCGAGAATCCGCTTGATTCCCTTTCGCCCATTTAGCGTTGCACAGGCCAACCGATAGTTTGTCCATTCATACGCCTTATTTGGGTGAGTGGTCTTTGGAAGAAAATGCTCTACAGTATCTGCCCCGGTGTCGTAAGGAATCCAATGACAACTGTAAGCACAAATTCCCGAATAGGCAGTATGCAGTGGCTCAAGAATTCTTCTCCAATAACTATGTTCTGCCCACTCGGCAGAAGTAGGATGAGGAATCTGCCTTAGGAACTGCCGCCCGGGTCGACGAACTTGATTGTCAAAGTGGGCAGGTTTTGGCTGCAAGGTTACTCTGATCATTTCGTCACACTATGTTTTGTCGCGAAATACCGCCACCGTGGCCAGAAATCATCATCAGGCGCCAAGAGTTGCTGAAGTTTGTCATGGACACTTTGAATTTCTTGTTTCTGCGGTTGGGGTTGTAGTTGCAACGCCTTTGCCTCCTCGATTGCCTTTTCCGCCGGTAGTGAGCGAGCCTGTCCCAAACCAAACGCGTTAGATAGCAGCCAAGAATCGGATGTCCCTCTCTTCACGAAAGGCAATATTTCGAGCAAAACTTGATTGTTTTCGGAGCGCAAGTGGTGCAGACGATCCATCTGGTGCTGGAAAATTGGCTCAGCCGATGCCATCACCATAGGGGAGTGCGTTGCAATGTGTACCTGCGGCAGAACGTCTGGCGAAAGCTCCCTCATCACCTGCATTAAACTTGGCACAATGGCTCGCTGCCAGCGCGGGTGTAGATGGGCCTCCACCTCATCGATAATCAAAACGACTCGAGGCTGCGGCTTGCGCCGAATCATATGGCTGTTGGCAACGTGCGCATGCCAACACCACACTAAGAGATAAGCTAGTGCCAACACGCGCTGGACCGCAGCGGACGCATGGATGACCGGCACTTCTCCGTAAGTCATCTTAAGCGTCGGTATTTCCTGTGCACTGGGAGGCATAAGACGAACCTCCCCCGGCAACAATGGTTCGTCATTTGCCGGTGAAAGGGCCTTGATGCTGGCTACAAGCGCTCGATATTGACTCTGGTAGCGATCTCCACCAGTTTGCCAAGAAACCCAATCGCGCAAGAGGCCACTGCAAATCCACTGTTTGTGATCCAGGCCTACCGGCAGCCCATACCAAATCTGGTCTCGGGTGAAAAAGATATGCTCTTGCTTGTTTTTGGAAGGGTTTGCTTGAAGGTTATGTACCCTCGCTGGATCCCAGAGGGCAAAGGAGCCATCATGCCGCGCATAAAGCACTAGCCCGGGCATCCACTGTTTGGATTGCTTTCCTGCGATTTTCCAATCCGTTTCTTCCCAATCAAAGTTAGCCTTGAATTTTGACCCACGTTTCGAGGTAACATTTGTTTCAAAATATATGGCTGGTCGCTGCGCTGATACTCGCCGGTTGGGTAACACTGGATAGCTAAGCCAATTGCCGGTCAAACACCACCATAGGCATTCGAGAATAAATGTTTTTCCCAAGCTATTATCACCGGTGATGAGGTTCAATCGCTCTGCTGGTTCATAACGGAATCGCTCAGCCGGGCCGATCCCGACCAGTTCAAGCAACTGAAGGACAGAAGTTGCTTCTGGTAAGATACCCGGAGGATATCCGATAGACGAGAGCAGTCGGTCCTCGGTCACCGGAATCTTGCTCAGCCAAGGATTCGCCAATACGGGAGTTTGGATATTAAAGAGGTTATTGATTTCATCTTGGTCGATATTGAATTCGCCAAACAAGCGACTTATGATTTGATCCGGCTGTATTGTTTGAGGCCAATCTTCGGCTCTGAATATCCAAACGGCCAGGTCGAATGCGGACAGTTTTGCTGTTCCA
>DATJYF010000179.1:0-7790 GCA_035499715.1 Opitutaceae bacterium
GCGGCCGCGGCGTCGCAGCTCATCAACGTCATGATGCGTTGGATACGCGAGGAGAGCGGGGCGACCAGCCGGATGTGCAGGCCGCCCGGCTGGTTGTGCGTGACGAGATGGGCGGCCCGGCCGGCAAAAATCACCCGGCCGGTCTCGGCGATCTGCAGGATGGCCCGGCGGATCTGCTGCTCGATCTCCCACAGCGGCGGGTGGAGGCCGACCAGCTCGCCGATCACGGCCTGGATTTCCGAGATCCGGTCCTCAGGGAGATATTCAGCCAAGCGCTCCGGCAGATGACGGGTGGTGAGGATGTGGCGGAGCAGATCTTTGTCCAAAAACATCCAGCCGCGGCCTTCCTGCCCCAGCGTTTCATCCAGCCGCGGCACGAGCAGGCGGCCCAGCATCGCGGCGCCGGCGCCGGTTTCACGGGAAATGGTGATGAAGGGATTGGCGCGGCGTTTGGGGCTGAACGGCTCCGCCTGGGGTGGGGCCGTCATCCGGGTCTTCAGGATCGTCAGGCCCTGATCGAGATAAGCGTGGGACGACATGTGGCACCTCCAATCGGTTCGACTTTGGACGGGCGATGGCGCGCAGCTGGAAAAAGGAGGCGGAAATGAGGGCGGCGCCGGGCGGGTTTTCTGCTGACAATCTATGGCGAAAGTCCGGAATGGCGAACCAAAAATGTCCGGGGCCGGCCGGCCGAATTTCCCAGGAGAAAAAGAGGCGAAGGAGAATTTTTCGCAGCCGTTTTGACAAAGGCGTTTTTTTTGCCTCGTTCCTGGCAATTCCCATGAATCCAATTTCGACCGGCATCCTGCTCGAGGCCCTCCATTGGCGTTACGCCACCAAAAAATTCGACCCGGTGAAAAAAATTCCGGCCGACATTTGGGCCGCCCTTGAACAGGCGCTCGTGCTCGCGCCCTCGTCCTACGGCCTGCAGCCCTGGAAATTCGTCGTCGTGCAGGATGCCGCCACGCGCCAGAAGCTCTCCGCCGCCTCGTGGGGCCAGACCCAGCCGGCCGAGTGCTCGCATTACGTCGTCTTCGCCGTGCGCAAAAACCTCGATGCGGACCATGTCGGCCGCTACATCGACCGCATCGTTGAAGTCCGTGGCGGCACCCGGGACGCGCTCAATGGTTTTCGCGACATCATGGTCGGCAGCCTGGAAAGGGCACGGACGGGCGGTCGCCTCGACGTGTGGCAGTCGCACCAGGTTTACATCGCGCTCGGCCAGTTCCTGACCTCGGCCGCCCTGCTGGGTGTGGACGCCTGCCCGATGGAAGGCATCGAGCCGCCGAAATACGACGAGATTCTCGGCCTTTCCGCGCAGGGTTTGACGACGCTATGCGCCGCCGCCGCCGGTTATCGCTCGGCGGAGGACAAATATGCCTCGGCCAAAAAGGTCCGTTTCAAGCCGGCCGAGGTCGTCCAGCACGTTTGAACGTTTGCCAAAAGGCCGGCGCGCCTTTTTGTGGTGGACATGCGTGCCGTTCAACTTGCCGCCGTCAACCAACTGGCCGTGGTCAGCGCGCCGGATCCGTCGCCGGCTTCCGGCGAGGCGCTGGTCCGGCTGCAGGCGGCCGCGCTCAACCACCGAGACGTGTGGATCAAGGCCGGCCAGTACGCCGGCTTGAAGTTTCCCTGCATCCCCGGCTCCGACGGCGCGGGCGTGGTCGAAAGCATCGGCCCGGACGTGGATCCGGCGTGGATCGGGCGCGAGGTCATCATCAATCCCAGCCTCGACTGGGGTGCGCGCGAATCGGCGCAGGGCGGGCGCTTTTCCATCCTCGGCCTGCCGCGCGACGGCACGCTGGCGGAAAAAGTGGCGGTGCCGGCGGCGAATCTCGCGGCCCGGCCCGCGCATCTCACCGCGGTGGAAGCGGCGGCGCTGCCGCTCTCCGGCCTGACCGCTTATCGCGCGGTTTTTTCCCGCGCCCAGCTCGAGCCGGATGATCGCATGCTCATCACCGGTGTCGGCGGCGGCGTGGCGCTTTTCGCCCTGCAGTTCGCCGTCGCGGCCGGAGCGACCGTATTTGTCACCTCGAGCAGCGAGGAAAAAATCGCCCGGGCGGTGTCGCTGGGAGCCGCGGGCGGCGTCACCTACGCGCGACTCGGCTGGGCCGCCGACCTGGCCAAGACCCACGGCTTGTTCGACGTGATCGTAGACAGCGCAGGCGGGGAGGGGTTCAACGATCTGTTCGACCTGGCCGCGCCCGGCGGGCGGATCGTATTTTTCGGCGCGACTCGCGGCAACGCTCCGGCTCTCGCGCTGCGCAAGATTTTCTGGCGGCAGATTTCGCTCCTCGGCTCGACCATGGGCAGTCCGCACGATTTTGCCGGCATGACCGACTTTGTCGCGCGGCACCGGCTCAAGCCGGTGGTGAGCGAGGTTTTTCCCCTCGCGCGCGCGGCCGAGGCCTTTGCCCTGATGGAGCGCGGCGGGCAGTTCGGAAAAATCGTCGTGCAACTTTAGCCGTGGTCCGCGAAAACAGGCGGGCATGACCTCCGCTGAACTCCACCGGGCGCGCCGCCTGCTTTGCGCCCTGCAGGACCACATCCGCGGCGTGCTCCTCGCCGCCCGCGAAAAAAACCCGGCGAATTTCGCGCGGGTCGCCGCGGTCACGGCGGCCGACACGATTTACCGGGTGGACCGGATCGGGGAGGAGGCGATTTTCGCCTGGTTGGAAAAAAACTGGCCGCGGGCGTGGCCGGTCGAGCTGGTGATGGAGAGGAGCGAGGGCGGCGAGCCCGTGGTGTTTCCGCGCGGCGTGCCAGTCGCGCGGACAGTCTGGAAGTGCATCCTCGATCCGATCGACGGCACGCGCAATCTGATGTACGACAAGCGCAGCGCGTGGACGCTCGCCGCGCTGGCGCCGCAGCGCGGGGCGAAAACCAGCCTGGCCGACATTGTCGTCGCGGCCATGACCGAGTTGCCGACGAGCAAGCAATGGCGCGCCGACCAGCTCAGCGTCGTGCGCGGCGGCGGACGGCGCGGACTGACGGCCGCGGCGATCGACGTGCGCAGCGGGCGGAAGAGGAAAATTTTCCCGCGGCCGTCGCCGGCGCGCGACTTCCGGCACGGTTTCGCCTCGCTAGTGAAATTTTTCCCCGAGGGAAAATCGCTCCTGGCGCGTGTCGAGGAGGAACTCTGGGCCTCGCTGGGCGCCTCAGGGCGGGCCGGCGCGCTGGTGTTCGACGACCAGTATCTCACCACCGGCGGCCAGATTTACGAACTGCTCGCCGGCCACGACCGGATGATCGCGGACCTGCGGCCGCTGGCGCTGGCCAAATTGGGCATCACCTCGTCGCTCGTCTGCCATCCCTATGACATTTGCACCGCGCTGCTCCTGACGGAGGCGGGCGGCGTGGTCGAGGCCCCGGAGGGCGGGCCGCTGCGCGCGCCGCTCGACACGACCTCGGCGGTCGCGTGGGTGGGTTATGCCAACGCCGTGCTGGCACGGCGGGTGCGGCCGAATTTGCAGCGGCTGGTCAAAACGCATCTCTGAAACCGGCGGAAGGAAACCGTGATCGTCCTGCACCATGACCGGATCACGGCTGTTCAGACCCGCCGCGGGCATGAAAATAGTGAGCCGTTGATGACAAATTTGTCATGAGCAGACAATCGAAACGTCACTTTCGGTTGTTATTGTCGGCGGATATACGAGTGAAAACCTCATTGTCCCGACGCTGGCGTGCGTTCATGCCGGCCGAATTCCGGCGAAGCCGAACGTCCCGCCTGTCGCTGGCCGCCATCCTTGTCGGCATTTCGGCTGGCGCCACCGCCCAAACCGCGGCACCGCCTCCGCCGGCTCCCGCACCGGCGGCCGGTGTGGACGTGAAGCTGCCGCAGTACGATGTGACGGCGCGGCAAGAGCGGCTTTTTAATTCCATCGACCGAAAAGTCTACGACGTGGGCCGGGACATCCAAGGGCAGACCGGCACGGCTGCGGACGTCCTCCGGAGAATCCCTTCGGTCGACGTCGATATCGACGGCAATGTGAGCCTGCGTGGCAACGGCAACGTGCAGATCCTGATCGACGGCCGGCCGACCGCGCTCATGCGCAAAGCCAACCAGGCCGACGTGATTTCCCAATACCCGGCAGACGCCATTGATCACATCGAGGTGATCACCAATCCCTCGGCCAAGTACGAGCCGGATGGCACGGCAGGCATCATCGACATCGTTCTCAAAAAAAAGAACGAGCCGGGATACTCCGGATCGGTCCGTGTGACGATGGGAAACAACAAGCGCTTCGGCGTCGGCCTCAATGGCAACTACAACTTGCGCACCTTCGATTTTTCCGGTGGCATCACCCTGCGGCAGGATGATCGCGTCCGCACCGCGACCGACCGGCGCAGCTATGTCGACCCGGTCTCCGGTCTGCCGGCGAGCACGCAGAGCGCCGTCGCCGAGCATTTTCGCCCGGTCTTCCAGCTCGGGCAGTTTGAAATCGATTACAAGCCGCAGAAATCCGACAAGCTGAGCGAGGCGATTGATTCCGACTACCGCTATTTCACCCGCTATGGCACCGAGGCCGATCAAACCACCATCGGTTCCGCGCAAACGGTCTACAACCGCCTGCGCTATGATCCGGAGTACGAGCGCGACGTGGAGTCAAAGATGAAGTATGACCATCAGTTCGGCCGCAACGATCACACCCTCAGCCTGGAGTTCAGCTGGCAGCACGACACTGAAAGCGAGGACAACCACTACACCGATCTTTATGCGAGCCCGGTCTCGCCCACGACCTCCGACCACATCCGGGTGCAATCGAACGAGCCGGTCACGGAAGCCCTCGTCGAATACTCCAACGCCCTGCCGGACAACTCCAAGGTGGAGGCCGGGTTCGATCGCACCGACGACAAGCTGACGCAGGATCACGCGGGAGAGTCGACCGACCCGCTCACCGGCCTGTGGGTGAACAACACCAGTCTCACCAATGAATTCATCCTGCAGCAGGTGATCGCAGCCCTCTACGGAACCTACGAGAGGGCGTTTGGAAACTTCGGGGCATTGGTCGGCGTCCGGCTGGAGGACGCCGAAATCAAAACCGACCAGGTGACAGCCGCGCTCGCGGCGAAGCAGCGCTATTATCGCCTCTATCCCAGCCTGCACCTCGCCTACGACGTGAGCGCCACGGGTCAGATCCAGCTCAGCTACAGCCACCGGGTCCAACGTCCTGAAGCGGACGACTTCAATCCTTACCCCGAGTACCAAGATCCTTACAACCTCCGGGCCGGCAATCCCAACCTCAAGCCGGCGGAGGTGCACTCCATCGAGGGCGGATATCAGTACAAGAACGGCGACACGACTTATCTCGGCACCCTCTTCTACCGCTATGCCTACAATATGTTCACCACGGTCAGCCGTTACATCAACAGCACGACCCTGCTGACCACCGAGGAAAACATCGGCAAGTCCAATTCCGGCGGTCTTGAACTCGCCGCCGACGTCTCCCCATGGAAGCCGCTTTCCCTTAACGCGAGCGGAGATGTTTATTATAACCAGATCAATGCGAGCAACCTCGGCTACGGCACCTATCGCTCGACCATGGCCTGGACCGCAAAAATGAGCGCCGATTATGCCTGGTCAAAAGCCACGCTCTGGCAGTTCAACTTGAACTACACAGCCAAGCGTCTCACACCCCAGGGATACCGCCTGCCGACCTTCGTCGCCAACCTGGGGGTGAAGCACGACTTGAAGAGCAACCTGAGCTTCGTCGTCGCGGTTTCCGACCTTTTCAACAGCCAGAAGGAAGAGACCAAGCTCGACACGCCGGTTCTGCATGACGACTACACCCGCCGCCGCAACAGCCGCTACTTCTACCTCGGTCTGGTCTACAGCTTCGGTTCGGCGGAGAAAAAGAAGAAACCGGAAATTCTCCAATTCGAGAACTAGCTGTTCATCTCCCGATTTTCGCGAAGGCGTGGCGGTCAGCCGCATCTTCGCGTGAATTCCAAGCCTCCCGCCGGGCCCCTGCCTTCAGGCCGCCCGGGCGACGACATTGCGCAGCGTGCGTCCGAGATCGCCCAGGTGATAGGGCTTGAGCAAATGATCACGCACGCCGAGGCGCCGCAGCGCGGCATCGGTCTCCGGACTGGTGTAGCCGCTGATGGCGATGAATTTTTGGGTCGGACGCAGCTTTTTGATCTGTTCCAGGACGGCGAGCCCGGACATGTCCGGCAGCTGCAGGTCGAGCAGCACGACGTCGAAGGACTGCGAGGAAGCCGAGAAAAAGTTGGCCGCGGTTTCGCCGTCGCTGGCGAAGGTGACGCGGTAGCCGTGCTGTTCGAGCACGGTGCGCAGCAGCTCGCGCAGGGCCTTTTCATCCTCGACGATGAGGATGGACTCGGTGCCGGAAGGAAAATTATTGGCGGCCGTAAGCTTTTTCTTCTGACGCATGATCAGCTGGCGCGTCAAATCGCTCGCCAATTGGGCGGCGCCATGGATTTCGCGCATGTACTTCAGGATTTTCTCATCCCCGTCATGCAGCTTTTCAAGACAAACCTCCGAATAGCCGGTGATGATGGAAATGTAATTGTTGAGATCGTGGGCAAAACCCGTCGGCAGGGCGGTGTCGTCCGCGGAGTTGGCCGCCGGGCGCGGCCACCCCGGATCGGACGTTTGGCCGGCTCCGCCCGGCGGTCGCGGCTTGTCGGATCGAAGGTCTGGAAAATAGCTCAACGGCATGGCTTATTTATCGGCGTTTTTTGAGACAACTTTAACCAACGCCCGCGGGGAGTCCGGCTTAAGGATGCCGACAAACGGCCGATGTAACTGGGTGTTCAGTCATGTGCTTTCCGAGCTCAAAATCCGAAGCAACCCATGTCCAGCCAGCAACTTAACTTTTCCACCGACTTCACGCTGCGCACGGCGGTCCGCAGCCAGCCGGAGTTCGATCTTTCCGCCGCCGCATTGCGGCCCGAAATGTTGGCCCGCGGCCGCTTGCTCGCGGTCGATCCGAGCTACCCCCCGGCCAAAGTCATCCTCATCGTGGGAAAACGCCTGGTAAAACTGGTCCGGTAAAAGCGGCCTGACGCGCGATTTTTGTTTTTGTCCTTCCGGGACTTGTGGCAAAACTCAGGGCGGTCAGAATCCGTCTGTCTTGCCGGCCGATGTCCCTGGAAAAAATTTTAGTCATCGATGACGAACCGATTGTGCGCCTGACGCTGGAGGAGCTGTTGCGGCTGCATCGGTTCACCGTGACCAGCGCCCCCAGCCTGACCGAGGCGGACCGCCTGGTGGCGCGGGAGTCGTTTGATCTGCTGTTCGTCGACGTCCACCTCCCCGACGGCAACGGCCAGGAGTTTCTGGAACGGGTGAGCGCACTGCCGGAGCGGCCCATGGTGGTCATGATCACCGGCTACGGCACGATCGAATCGGCGGTCTCGTGCATGCGCGCCGGGGCATTCGATTATCTCATCAAGCCGTTCACCGCCGGCCAGATCGAGGTGGTGCTGCAGAAGGCCGAGTCATTCAGCCAGCTCGTCAAAGTCAACCGCGCCCTCAGCGAAAGCAGCACCATGGCCGACGGCGAGCTGCTCGGCCGCAGTCCGCCCATGATCCGCCTGCGGCAGCTGATCGAAAAAGTCGCGCCGACCGACGCCACCGTGCTCGTGACCGGCGAAAGCGGCACGGGCAAGGAAATGCTGGCGCGCGAACTCTACCGCCTCAGTCCGCGCCGCAAGGAGCCTTTCATCAAGGTCAATTGCGCCGCCGTCTCGGAGACGCTCATCGAGAGCGAGTTTTTCGGCCACGAAAAAGGCTCCTTCACCGGCGCGACCGAGCGCCGCGAAGG
>DATJYF010000180.1:0-6726 GCA_035499715.1 Opitutaceae bacterium
CACCGGCACGGGCACGTCGCTGCCATGCACGATGCGCCCGACGATGTCCGGTCGCAGGCAGTCGCGCAACCGGTGGCAGCGCGTCGGCAGGCTCAGCGCGCCGGTGTCGCCGTGGAGGTTTGGAAATTCCCGCAGCATCGCGGCAAAAATTTCGAAATAATCCCGGTCGAACGGATGGCCCGCGGTGCCGCAATGCGCCGCGATCACGGTCACGCCCGCCTCGAGTGGCGCGCGCAGGTTGCGCGGGTCGGCCAGCTCGGGCCGGATTTCCTCGACCGAGCCTTCGCCGCCGGTGTGCGCGATCAGCGGGAGACGCGCCTCGGCCAGCCGCGCCCAGAACTTCCGGTAGCGCGGCAGTGCGCAATCGACGTTGTGGCAGTTCGGCAGCAGCTTCAACGCGACCGCGCCAGCCGCGAGGCAGCGGTCGAGTTCGTCGAGCGCGTCGGGCCGCGCCGGGTGAATCGAAACCGCCGGCAGAAATTCGCGATGTTCCGCCGCCAGCCGCAGCACGCAATCGTTCGGCACGTGGAAGGTGCCGCGTCCGGCCAGCTTCACGCCGTCGTCGGCGTAAACCTCGTCCTGCGCAAAGAGCACGACGGCGTCGAGCGATGAATTGCGAACATAGCCGAGCAGCCGCGCGGCGTAAACGCGGTCGAGATCGCCGCGCAATGCGGAGGCCGGCAGGCCGAAATCGCGCAGCATGAAGGGCTGGGCCAGCCGCGTCAGGCCGTGCGGCCGGTACCAGCAGCCGCTGCCGCTGGAGCCGTTGCCGACGAGGTGAACATGGGCGTCGATGATCATCGCACCTTGGCGGCCACTTCGAGCGCGAGCGCCCGGCAGCCCTTGAGATCGAGCTTGCCCGTGCCGAGCACGGGAATCTTCTGCACGTGGAAAACCAGACGCGGAACCCAGAGGTTGGGCAGGCCGGCCGCCGTGAGCTTCTCGCGGACCTGGACGGGGTCGAGCTGGGCCGTGGTCAGCAGCGCCAGGACCTCGCCTTTCGCCTCGTCCGGAATGCCCACGATCGCGACCACCGGGCCGCTGTCCTGATCGAGGCTGAAAACGTCCGCCACCTTTTGCTCGACGGTGCCGTGCGGCACCATTTCCCCGCCGATCTTGGAAAACCGCGAGAGGCGGCCCTCGATGTAAAGAAAACCGGCCTCATCGAAACGCGCCAGGTCGCCGGTCACAAACCAGCCGTCGCGCAGTGCGGCCCTCGTCCGGGTTTCGTCCTTCAAATAGCCGTCAAAAATGTTCGCGCCGCGGAAGAGCAGCAGGCCCGTCTCCGTCAGCGGCCGATCGGCGTGCGTGTCCGGATCGACGATGCGCGCCGTCAGGCCCGGCAGCATCCGACCGACGGAGCCAAGCCGCTTGCCCGACTGCGGATCGGCCGTCGAGGTCGGCACCGGCGGGTCGGGCTGGTTGACGCCGATGACCGGCGTGGTCTCGGTCAGACCGTAACCCTGCATGATTTCCAAGCCGAACTTCTCCAGAAATCCGTCGTAAAGTTCGCGCGGCATCTTTTCCGCGCCGGAGACGACCAGGTTGAGCGAACGCAGCTCGTCGCGCTCCGCTTTTTTCAGCAACGGCCGCAAAAAGGTCGGCGCACCGATCAGCACCGTCGCCTGCTCCTCCTTGATCGCGTCCACGATCTTGCGCGTGTCAAGCGGACTCGGCACCGTGACCACGCGGCAGCCGCGCAGGAGCACGTACCAGAGCGTGACGGTGAAGCCGAAGCAATGAAACAGCGGCAGGCAGCCGAGCATGGTCGCGGTCCGCGGCAGGATCGAGGTGGAGGAAACCTGCGCGCAATTCGCGAGGATGTTGCGGTGCGTCAGCACCACGCCCTTGGGCTCGCCCGAGCTGCCGCTGGTGAAAAGCAGCGCCGCCTCCGCGCGGTCGCCCGTGTGCGGCAGGCCGAGCAGCGAGGCCAGCCACCGGCCGTGCAACAGCCAGGCGGCGGCAAGCCACGGCAGGATCGCGCGTTTGCCGCCGGCGGCCGCGATTTCCCCCCGCAGGTCGAGCGTGCGCTCGGGCCAGGGAAAATCCGGCAGTTTCGTGCGCATCGCCTCGGCGGAGATGACGGTGTCGATTTCGCCCAGCCGCAGCGCCGATTCGAGGGCGGCGCGTCCCGCGGTGAAGTTGAGGTTCACCGGCACCTTGCCGGCAAAAAGCACGGCCAGATTGGCCATGGCCGCGCCCGCGCCCGGCGGCAGCACGACGCCCACGCGGCGCGCCGGCACGCGGCGGCGCAGCCGGCGGGACAGCACCGCGGCCGCGGCGAAGAGCTGGCCGGCCTTCACTTCGCGCCGCCCGGCCGTGCGGTCGACGATCTCGACGCGGTTGGGCCGCTTGGCCAGCTGGCGCACGATTTCCCGGCCAAGGTGCCGCCGCAACACCGGCCGCTCCTCGAACGCCGCCGCGCCGAGATCGAGCAGCGCGCGCCGCACGCTTGCGGCGGCGGCCCGGTCCGGCGGAATCGGCTCGCCGAAGGCGACGCACACCGGCGTGGGCATGAGCCGCGGTGATTTCCAGATGTAAAGGTTGCCGGAAAAGGAAAACACCGAGCCCCACAGGCCGTCGATGGCGGCGGGCACGACCGGCACGCCGGCCTTGCGCGCCATCAACTCGAAGCCGCGCTGCAGCTCCATCAGCTCGCCCGTGCGGGAAATGCCGCCCTCGGGAAACAGGCACACCGCATCGCCGGCCTGCAGCGCCTGCACCACCCGGCGCGTGCTTTCCAGGGCGTTGCGCGGCGAGATGGAAATCGTGCCGGTGAGCCGGAACAGCCAGCGGAAGAGAAAGTTCGCGCGCGCGATGCCGTCGTGGCCGACGAAGCGGATCGGCCGCGGGCAGGCCATCTGCAGCACGACCGCGTCGACGTAGCTGAGATGGTTGGCCAGCAAAAGCACGCCGCCGGACGAAGGCATGCGCTCCGCGTTCAGGACGCGCACGCGGTAGAGCAGCCGGGCGAAAAGCGCCGCGGGCCATTCCAGCAGCCGGGGCAGGACGGAGCGTCGAACGCGTGCAGGATTTTTTGGAACCATGTTGAACAATGCGGCGCGGCGAAATATGGCCTGAAATCAAAAGAATATCAGGGGTAATTTTTCCCCTCAACAAGAACGCGGTGCACATAAAGCCGGTGACTGGAGCTGACGGAAGCCTCGACCTCGATGTGCGCGCCGAACGGAGGCGCGCCTTTTCCCTCAGGCACAAAATATTCCTCGATGCCGTAAGTCACCCGGCCCCGCCGCGGATCGGCCAGGGTGCCGTGCACCCAGATTTCATCCGGCGCCACCAGCGGCTCCTCGCGCGTCACGCGCATGGCTTCGTAATAGCGGCCACGGCGCGCCAGCACCACGCACACCTCCGTGCCGCTGCGGACGGCCGCGGCGGCCGGACGCTTGCCCTCCCAGCGCAATTCCGCCGGCAGCGGCGGGGTGCTGATGTCGTAATTCAGCATGAGATAGTCGCCGCGCAACAGGTCGCGCGGATCGATCGGATGCGTTTGCAGCAAAATGATCGGCGCGGTGCCGCGGATGTGCTCGTGCCAGCCGGCCCAGCCGAGCAGAAACACCGCTTGCGCGGCCACGACGAGAACAAACCATTTGGTGCGATTCATGATTTCATCTCCTTTCCCGCCATCGCGGCCAGAAGCGCGCGACGCTTGCGTTCGAGATAAATGCCGAGCGCGATGATCACCGCGCCCGTGGTGATAAAAAACACGCCGCCCTGGAGCATCGTGCCGAAAAGATCGAAATAGCGCGTAAAAATGTTGAGTGCGATGAACCCGATGCCGAGGTTGACCCAGCCGGCCCGGCCGGCGGCGAGACCGACGCGGATCATCGCAAGATTGAGCAGGAACAGGCTCGTCCAAGCCGCGGCGCTCCACAGCCAGCCATCGTCATGGAGATTCCAGCCGGCGAGGACCGCCGCCGCCGGCACCAAGCCGAGCAACAGCCAGGGTGCTAGCGCGGCGCTCTCATTTCGGGCGCGGCGCCACGCCGCGACCACGGCGATGAGGAAAAGTCCGCCAACGAGGCACGGGGCGGCCGGCGCTGCGCCAGCCAGCGTTCCGTTCCAGTTTATTTCGTGCCGCAGGAAGCCGAGCAGGTAAAGCGCCACGCAGGCGAGGATGAATCCCCATTTTTCGGTCATGCCCGCGAACACCTCGGCGGAGGTTCCGCGCAAGGCGAGCCCCGCCGCGACCAAGGCGGCACCGACGCCGACGAAGATCGCCTGGTAGGCGGGCCATTCGGTCCACCACCACGTTGCTCCCGGCGTCAGAGCCAGCCACGAATCCGACGTGGACAGCTCCAGCGCAAACCAATTGAGAAAGGCGAAAAGACTGACAAATTGCGCGCCCTTCGAGCGCGTGAGCCAGGGCACGGCTGCGATTCCCACCCACCAGATAAGCACGCCCGTGGCCGGATCGGCATTGAGATGGAAGATCTGGCTGACCAGCGCGATGCCGGCCATGAACAGCGCCGCGCCGACCATCAGCAGCGCATCCCCCGTCAGCGGATACCGACCCGGATCGCACTTCAACCGCCATCCCGCCGCATAGGCGCCGGCGAGCAGGGCGATCAAGCCGATGATCTTCGTCCAGTCGCTGATTTCGCGCCAGTTGGCGCTGATCACCAGGGCGACACCCGCCAGGAACATCGCGCCGCCGACCATGCCCAGGATGGCGACGAAGCGCGAGTGGGTGCCCCGCTCCCCGGCGGGATGACGGGCCAGCAGTTGCGCCTGCTGCCCGGCGGAAATGAGCCCCGCCTTCACCCATTCCGCCGCTTCACTCCTCAGTCGTTGTTCGAACGATTTCATGGCAGATCCTTGGTTATTTTTTGCGCCACTTCACCGCGGATGCGGCCAGCGCCCGCAGCGTTTCGCTGCATTCCTGCATTTGCCGGGCTGAAAGCCCGCCCGTCACATGCGCCACGGCGCGCAAATAAAGCGGATGAACCCTGGCCCAGAGTTTGCGGCCTTTTTCCGTCAGGAAAATCTGATAAACCCGCCGGTCGCTGGGATGGTCGGCGCGCCGCACCAGGCCGGCCTTTTCCATGCGGTCGAGCAGCGTGGTCACGTTCGAGCGGTCGACGACCAGCACGTCGCTCAGCTCGCGCTGGCTCACCCCGTCCGGGGCGCCGGCCAGGACGTTGAGCACGTTGAACTGCGCCTCGGTCACGCCGAGCGGCCGGAAAAATTTCCGGCTTTCGCGCAGGAGCGTCTCGCTGGTCGCGAGCACCTGGTTGATGAAATCAAAGCCTGGATTGATCGGCATGACAATTAGTTGATTAGTTGATTGTTGATATGTCAACTATTTTCCGGGGAAATGCCGCAACTGTCTCCGCCCGAGCGTCAAACCCGGTTTTTCCATTCCGCCAGATCCCGCGCCAGCGGGCCGAAGCTATTGGGGAAATCGTTTTCCAGCCGGCGCAGGTCGCCCCGCTGGCGGCGGACCTCCGCCAGCGCGCACTGGATTTCGAGCGGCAGGCTCGGCCGGTCCGTGCCGTAGACGCGCCACTTCAGCTCGCCGCGCGTGTAGGGCAGCACGCCGCTGACCAGGCCGGCGGCCCAGATGGCCTCGGTCACGCGCTCGTCGCGGCCGCAGAGATACCACGCCTCGATGGCCGGCACGCACAGACCCACGCCGCGCAGCACGCGGGCGCGGCCGCGCGCCGGGGGAAGTTTTTTCACCGTCTGTCGGAAAATCGCCCGCAGCCGGCACAGCCGGCAGTCGGGATGAAAATATCCCGGCGCGTCGTGCTCGGGCGCATGGAGGACGGAGTTGTCCGAATCGACCACCACCACGAGTCCCTCGGTGTCGGTGTTGAAATGCAGATGGCGGATGACGGCGGGCAGAACCTGGGCGACGGAGGGCCAGCCGCGCGCACGCAGCGCGTGCTGCACCTGCCGGATCGGTTCACCGAGCGCGCCCTCGACCAGCACGCGCAGGGCCGCCTCGTCCGCCGGCGACTCGCTGAGGATGGCGATGTTCATTTTTCCTCGGGCACGCCGCCCAGGATGCCGCTGAACCACAGGTCGCCGAGCGGACCCTCGGCGAGGAGATCGCGTAGATCCGCACGATCGGCCAGGCGCTCGAAATATGCCGCGCGCCCGCGCTTTTGCGCGATCACGACCTCTTCCGGATGATCCTTGAACAGATCGAGCAGGTAGGGCGAATGCGTGGTGGCGATGACCTGCACCGGGGGCCGCGACATACCGAACGCCTCCGGATGGCTCAGCCGGTAGAGCGCATCGCGCGCCTCGCGCAGCATCCGCGGGTGCAGGCCGCGGTCCAGTTCCTCGATGCAGACGATCGCCGGCGGCTGCGGATCGAACGCCAGCGCGAGCAGGGCGAGGAGATAAAGCGCACCCTGGGAAAGGTTTTCCGCGGTGACAATCTCGCCGCCGTCGTCGAGGACGGCCGCGAGGCCGACCTCTCCCCTGCCCGCCGGCTGGAACTCGAGGGCCGAAAAATCCGGTTCGATGCGCAAAAACTCCGCCTGCAGCGCGGCGAACGCGGCGGGATGCTTCTCGCGCCAGCGGGCCAGCACGGCGGCGAGGTTGGCGGCGTTGGTGGAAAGTTCGGCGCCGGCGGCGCGGCGCGCCGGCACGGCCATGGCGTAGTGGTCGAAGAGAAAGCTGCGGATGCGCGCAAGCCCGGGCCTCAGCTTCTTCCAGGCCGGATCGGACGCCGGCACGTTGAGCTGCAATAGATCG
>DATJYF010000181.1:0-3958 GCA_035499715.1 Opitutaceae bacterium
CACGAGCGCGAGTACGCCGGCGCGGTCGCGGATGTCGAGCTCGTGATGGACGAATTCCCTCAGTTCTTTTTGCAGCCGCTGCTGATTCCAGCGCGTGTCGCCCTGTGCGCCGAAGAAAACCGCACGCTGGTTGTTGTCCACCCCGTGGACGGTGTAGCCGAGCTCTCGCGCGAAATAAACGCACACCTCGGAGCCGATGAGTCCGGAGGAGCCCGTAACGAGAAGAATTTTAGCCATGAGGAAAGAAAAATTTAATGCAAAGGGCCAAAGCGAGCTTTTATCCATGCCACCATCCAGGTGAGCGGATCATAAAACATGCGGATTTTTTTTCCGTCCTTGAAGGAACGTGAACGATAGTTGATGGGGATTTCGATCGGTTTGTAACCTTTGCGCACCAGCTTGATGAGCAGTTCCCAGTCGAAATCGAAACGATTGCACGAAAAGGTGAGACCGTCGAGGCACTCGCGGCGGAAGACTTTGTACATCGTGAAAGGATCCTTCAGCCAGATGCCGAGCGAGGCATTGATGAGCAAGGTGAAGCCCCAGTGGGCCGAGTTGAACAAGAAGGCCTGCAGTGGATGATGGTTGAATTGACGGATATTCCATCCGGAGTTGCCATGTCTGGACCCCAGCACAAACATGGCCTGTCCGGCGATGAGGGGGGCGAGCAGCGCTTCATAGTCGTCCAGGCTGTATTCCAGGTCGGCGTCCTGGATCAGCAGAATTTCGCCGGCAGCCTGGGCAAAACCGGAACGCACGGCGTGGCCTTTCCCTTGCGGCCGGTCTTCCAGGACCAGTTTTACCCGCGGATGATTCCGATAGCCCAGGACGATTTCACGAGAGCCGTCGGCCGAATTGCTTTCGACAATGATTACCTCGATCGCGCACCCGGAAATCTCCTTGGCCAGAAGCGCATCGAGCAGCTCCCGTACCGTAGCTCGTTCATCAAAAACCGCTACAATCACCGAAAGTGTGAGCCGCGATTGTTGGTTCATGCCAGTGGAGAGCCGGCGGCTTTTTCCGCCGGCCGTTTTCGTCCGGCGGTTCCGCTGCCGATCAGCCCGCCAAGGCAGAGGAGCGAACCGAAGACGACGAGGTTCCAGCCCTCCTTGGTCAGACGCCAGCACCAATAGGAGCCTGCGGACATTTCGACCGGACCGCTGAAGGCGAACCATCCGGTGGGGCTGTGGTCGCGTGCCACCAGAATGGAGGGTCCTGCCGGCGCACGGACACAGGCATCGCGCCAGCGGTTGCCCGCGGGCGTGAAGGGTTTGATATCCGCCAGTGCAGCTCCGGTGGAACTGGAGACAAGCTGCAGGGACAAGTCCGGCGATCCCAGATTCCCCGCGACTTCGAATATCCAAAACCCGCCATGGCCGGCCGGCAGCGGCAGGCTGCGCCAGTCACCTTGCGCCGCCGGGCCTTCGCCGGCGGTGAACGATCCACGGATTTCGCGGTGCGGCAGGAAAGGAACGGCGGGGGGAAGGGCTCCGATGGGAAAACCGGACTCGGCCCCGGATGAGCCCACCGGCAGCGCAGGAATCACACTGGCGGGCAGGACCTTCCGGATGGCGGGTTGATTCAGCATGGCGCCGAGGGCGTCCGGATCCGGATAGGGCAGGGTTCTGAATTCAAATCTTTCAAAATGGCCGGTCAAAAGGTAGGCTTGCACGTTCCTTTCGCTGGCGCGGGACCAATCCCTTTTCTCCGGCAGCCCGTGCAGAAGCTCGTCCTTGGTGTGAAAGCGGATGCCGTTGGCCAGCGTGAGGCTCCAGGCAATCGCCAGAGGCACCCCGATGACGAGGTGCTTGCGGGGCGATTGACGGAAAAGCAAAGCCAGCGCGAGGCCGTTGAAAAACACGCCGAGCGCCAGAACGTCGCCGTAGCGATTGGCGGGCAGGGCACCGCCCGCCCCGCGGGCATAAGCCGTCGCGGCGATTTGCAAAAGCACCCATGCGCCGCCGGCAAGGATGAACTGGCAGGCTGGCAGGTTCCGGTGTTTTTTCTGGAGGGAAAACAGAAAAAAAAGAGCCAAGGGCGAGTACAGTAAGAGCGCCGGTCCGGTGTGTTCGATTTTCGGCCAGGCGGCCGCATGCAGGAAAGCGGTCCAAAAGTCATGGATGCCGTGGGCATGCAGCGGGGCATGCCCCGGAACATCGGTGTGGAGTATCCAGCCGGTAATGACAATGACGCCGCAAGCCAAGAGCGTGGACAAACGCGGGCGAAGATTTGTGCGGTCAAAACAAAGCCGGCCACCGATCAGGCCGGCCACCGGCAGGACACAGAAGAAGCCCGAACCCATGCTGAAAACGGCGGCGAACGCGCAAAGGATGGCCAGACCCCATCGCCAAGACCAGGCGGGCGCGCTCAAAAAGAGCCACATCGCGGCCAAAGAGAAGCCGGTCAGAAAATAAAACTGCGATTGGAATCCGCCCAGGGTGTTTTCCCAGGCCAGAGGCGGGGCGGTCACGGCGATGAGGACGAAGCACCCGGCGCTTGCGACCACCAAGTCCCAATAGCGCTGAATCCAAGCCAGCATGATTGACAGAATGGCGGCATGCAAGGCGGCGTTGACCACACACTGCAAGCGGGCATCCCACTGTCCGTTCCCGATCATGAGACCCAGGCTGAGCAGCTTGGTGAAGACGATGCGATGCTCATTATGCGGAGCGAGAATATTGGCGAGGCCGAGCTTGCCTTCAAAATAAGGCATGAAAACAACGCCGGCCTCACCGTCCCACTGATCCCAATAAGGCAGGTCGCTCCCGAATTTCTCGATGACGATCAGCTTAGCGCCAAAGATGATGAAAAACAGGCCGATGGGCAGCGCGAAGCGAAGGAGGATGAGACGAAGCCTCTGCATGATACCTGCTAGGCCGGGTCAGCCTGACCGAGGAGCGGGACGCGGGGCGGAAACGCCAGGCCGAAGTCCGAGTTGTCGAGCGTCAGGTTGGGGTTGTAAGCCGGGTCATTGAAAAGCAGATCGCCCCATTTTTTTCGCAGGCACTCGGCTTCCTTGAAAAAGCGCGCTTGTTTCTCCGGGGTATCTTCATACCCGCGGCTGGCGCTTTCGTGGTGGTAGAACTCGGCGAACGGCGTGAAGAGATTGCGGTAGCCGGCAGCGCGGACTTTCAGGCAGAAGTCGACGTCGTTAAGGCCGATTTTGAACACCTCCTCGTCCAGGCCGCCGACCTGGAGATAAGTTGCACGGCGGATGACCAGGCAGGCGGCGGTGACGGCGGAGAGGCCTTGCTGCAGAATGGCCCGGTAACCGGGTCCGGTGGTTTCACGGGGATGGCCATGCCAGGCGTGGCCGGCCGCGAGGCGGCCCAGGCCGAGAATGACGCCGGCATGCTGGATGCGGCCGTCCGGATAATACAGCTTCGCGCCGACGCAGCCGATCTCGGGCCGGAGGGCCTGGCTGGCCATCTCGTCGAGCCAATCCCCCCGGATCACTTCGAGATCGTTGTTGAGCAGGCCGATCAGCGGCGCATCCGTCTGCCGGACGGCGAAGTTGTTGAGGGCGGAAAAATTGAAAGGCCCGGCAAAAGCGATCACGCGGCAGCGCGGATCCCGGCACAATTCTTCGAGGTAGGCGCGGGTTTCCGGCTCGTCGGAATCATTGTCGACGACGAGGATTTCATAGTTCGGATAGGCGGTTTTTTCGAGGATGCTGACGAGGCAGGGCCGGAGCACATTCAGCCGGTTGCGGGTCGGGATGATGAGCGTGACCCGGGGCGCGGGCTGAGGCAGCGGATAGTGCACGCGCCAGTAGTCGCCGGGCGCCGGCGTGAGCGCGGCCTTCACGCCCGTGCGGGTAAAATGATCCTGCAGGACTTTCTCGGCGGCGGTGACGGTATATTTTTTTTGGTCCACCCGTACCGCGGTCGAGCCCGGTATCGCGCGCCAGTGATAAAGGATGCGCGGAATGTGCCGGATGCGCTCGGGTGGCGAGTGC
>DATJYF010000182.1:0-6363 GCA_035499715.1 Opitutaceae bacterium
GCGGCAAAGCTTGGGTAATGTCTGATGCATCGCCGCTGCGGCCGGCTTCCGGCCGCCGTCCGGCGTGCATACCCCGTTATCCTCGGCCCCTGCCGTTTCATAAACCCGGCCTGGGCCCCGGAACGTCTCTCCACGTCATCCCCAACTCATCATGAATTGCACCCGCATGTTTACTCCCCTCAAATCAATCGCCGCCGGCCTTCTTGGCCTGCTCGCGGTCAGCGCTTACGCCCAAATCGGCAGCGGTTGGACGTCCATCAGCGAAGGCTTCAAGGTCCAGACCTCCGGCAGCGGCAAGGTCAACGGTGACACCTTCTCGGTCACTTCCACCAGCTCCGGCACCAAGGACCGCGCCGAACGCGAATACGCCACCTGGTCATCCGGCACGCACCAATTTCAGGGCGATTGCACGGTGCTCAGCTTTGGCGGCACCGGCATCTGCGTGAAACAGACCTTCCAGAAGGACAGCGGCCCGTGGAACATGGTCGCCCTCAAGCACGATGGCACCATTTATGAAGTCTCCACCGGCCAGACGCTCGGCTCGTTCACGGTGGGCACGAGCTTCCGTGTCAACACCATCCTGGATTGCGACGCCCACACGGTCAAAGTCTACATCAACGGCACATTGGCGGAGACCTTGACCGGCGGCAAAAATCCGATCTACGACAAGTGCGGCACCTACCGGATCGACAGCGGCAGCGCTCCCATCACCGCAACCTGGACCAACGTCCAGTTCTGGCAGGGCGGCAGCAGCAGCGGCGGTGGTGGCGGCACGGTGGCCGCGCCCGCCTTCAGTCCCGGCGGCGGCACCTACACCAGCGCGCAAAGCGTGAGCATCTCCGATTCCACCAGCGGTGTCTCGATCCGCTATACGACCGACGGCAGCACGCCGGGCGAAACGGCCGGCACCGTTTATTCCGGCCCGGTTTACATCAGCGCCACCGCCACGCTCAAGGCCATGGCCTACAAGAGCGGCTCGAGCGACAGCCCGGTCACCACCGCCACTTATACGATCAAGGCCGCACCTCCGCCGACCCTCAACCTCGAGGCGGAAAGCCTGAGCTACACCGGCAGCGGCGCGACCACCTCGGTCCAGACCGACACCAACTCCAGCGGCGGCAAATGGGTCGAACTCGCCGGCAACAGCGTGGGTGACTCCATCACCTTCACCGTGCCCAACGTCGCGGCCGGGACCTACCAGCTGAAGATGGAATGGAAGGGCAACAACAGCCGTGGCATCCTCCAGCTCTCGGTCGACGGCACCAACCTCGGCTCGACCCTGGACCAGTATGCCTCCGGCCAGACCTACCCGACGACAACGTTCGGCAACGTGACCTTCAGCTCCGCCGGCAACCACACCGTCCGCCTGACCGTCACGGGCAAGAACTCCAAGTCGAGCTCCTACCAGCTCTCCGCCGACAAGTTCACACTCGTCGGTCAGTGATTCATTTGCCCGCAAAAAAATCAGCGCGGCAACCGAAGAGGTTGCCGCGTTTTTTGTTTCTGCGGTGGACTGTTCAGAATGACATGGGGGCTTCGAAACGACTACCGATATTTTTTAGACCGCTCTAGGTTTTGATTTCCAGATCCGTAAGTGGCCGGCCTTCCGGCACCACGATGACGGTTTCGCCCTTGGTCGTCGGGATTTCCAGCGTCTTGCCGGAAAGCGTCTCGCCGGTTTTTCCGTCGCGATAGACAGTCACGCCGGCTTCGCCCCAGGGATTGGCCAGCTCGCACGTGCTGCCGAGGCCGGACTTCAGTTCCACAAACTGGATTTTTCCATCCTTCTGCGCCGAGGTGACGACGAACGCGCCGCGGGCCAGCAGCCGGAAGCTCACGTCCCAATCCTTCGGCCAGGCGGGGAAAACCTGCATCGTGACGTGCGACAGATCGCTCGTCACGGTGTCGGTCAGGAGCGACGACTGGATGCCGAAGGAGAGGCCGGCGATGTGTTCGGCGTCGATCGCGCCGGGTCCTTCGCGCAGGCGCAGGCGGTTGCGGAAAATCTGTGCGCCGCCGTCGCCCTCTGGGTCGATGAAACCGCCGAGCCGGTCAAAACCGAGGAAACGGGCCTTGAGTTCGGGCTGGGCGCCGAGCGGCGCAATCGCGCCTTCGCCTCCGCCGACAAACGAGCCGAACGGCCGGTTCGGGCCCCGGTCCAGCGGGCGGTTGGCGCCGTGCTGCTGCTGGCGTCGCTCCGGATTGGTGGTATCGAAATTGCCGCGGCGGCCGGAGCCCGGCCCGGGCGGGGCCAGATTGTCCGCGATGTCCTGCCATTTTGGCCGCAGGTCGGCGTCGACGCCGAGGATCTCCGAGGCTGCGACCGCCATCGGAAAGATCGTGTGCATGGCGCCCAGCTCGCTCGGCGTGTCCGACGAGTCCCAGTCGCTTTCGATCCGGTTCACGTGGTGGATGTGATACTTCCCGTCCGCCTCTTTCTGGACGTTGGGAAAATTGCGATAAAACTCCGCCACGCCCTTGATCATGGGATAGGCTTCGTTGCGCAGCCAATCCTTGTCGCCGGTGAATTCGTAGCGCTGCCAGAATTCGGAGGCGGTGCCGGCGGCGCCTGAGAGGAAGTGCGTGCAATGGCCGAAAATGCCATCTCCCTTGGTGGGCACGATCAGGTGGCCGTGGACGTAGGTTCCGTCGTTCTGGAAATTGTAGCGGCTGCTGTGGCGGTTCATGGTTTCAACCCAGAACTGGAATTCGGGCGAGCGCTGCTCGTAGGATTTGCGGACGAGGAAAAGGTCCTGGAATTCCTTGACCAGATTGTCGGGCAGCCGATCGGGGCCGTTGAAGAAGGTGATCTCGGGGATGTAAATGCCCTGCGAGTCCCACTGCTGCCGGGCGGCGAGGGCGCAGGCGTCGTACATGCCGAAGTAGAGGGAGTAAAACGGATCCATCAGATCGACGTGACCGGACGACAGCAGGTCGTGGTAATACGCGTCGGTGTTGGCGTGCCAGTATTGCGAGCCCCAGCGGCGGAAGTCGCCGTTGGTGTACCAGATCATGCCACCGAAGCGCGGCGGATAGACGCCGTGCGAGCTGGCGTTCATGAGGTACATAAAATAAATATAGTTGCCGCTGACGAAATCGGCCTGCTGGTCGGCGCTGGACATGGCGACGAAGCCGGTGGCCCAAAAGTCGTGCCACCAAGCGGCGGTGTCGGCGGCGAGCCCGTCGAAGCCTTTTGGCGCTGCGGTGTCGAGCGCGGTGAGCGCGAGCGAGGCGGTGTCTTGTTTCGGGTCGAAGCTCGCCGCGCTGCCGATGAGGATGGTGAATTTTCCGTGGTCGGGCGCGGCGACCAGCTGGACGGTGGATTCGTTGAGGTAGCGCGCCTTCGACGGGCGGCCCACAATGCCGATGGCGATCGCCGACGAGTCATAAAATTCGAGTTCCTGGAACTGCTGTGTGAGCGCGATGTGACCGTCGCGGATATCGAGGCGCGACGTCGCGTAGTGATTCGCCGTCTGCACCTTCACGGCGTGCTCGGTCATCAATTTGTAGTTCTGGCCGAAAAATCCCTGCATCTGGTACCGGAGCATGCGCAGGTCGATGCAGATCGGCTCCGGAGCCGCGCGCTCGTCGTCGATCTCAACCGCCATGACGTCGGCTTTCGGCCAGCCCAGCACGCGTGCCGTGACGCCTTTGCCTTGCGCCGTCATCACGCCGTCATAAACCGAAAGGTGCTGGTGAAAATTCTTCCCGGTGAACACGTCGTCGCCAGCCTCGACGAGATTGATATCCACATATCCGCAGCCGCTGGCATAATCCGAATCGGCACGGGGAAAGCTCACGGTCGAGCTGTCCTGGCCAAAGACGTCGACGCGGTTGATCTGAAATTTGAGGGCCGACGGCGTGGTCCAGACGAGGCTGCCCATGCGGCCGTTGCCGACCGGCATGCCTTCTTCGCTGCGTGTGGCGGGCGACGTGTAGTCCAGGTCGCCCGGCGCAACGGCTTCGCGCAGGTCCAGGTCCATGCCCGCGCCCAAGGCGAGCGTGGAAGCGAGGGCGAAGAGGGAGGCGGAGAGAAACGGCGCGAGACCGGCGAAGCGGAAAGGTGTGGTTGGGTTCACGGGATGGCTTGACGAAAGCCGCGGCCGAAAAGTGCCAGGGTCGGAGGGCTTTCTTCGGCGCGATTCGCGATGGGAGATCATTTTGGACCGCCGGCCAGCCGGCGTCGAAACAAACCGTTTTGGTCCGACGGGATTAAACCGCCCGCGCAAAAAGCTAGGTTGACGTTCGCCGTGGACCGTCATCGACTCGGCCCTCCGTAGCTCCAACCCCACGCCCACATGGTCACTATCCAACTCGGATGGATCGATTATGCGATCCTCATTGCCTACACCTGTTTTGTCATCGGTATCGGCTTCGCCCTGAAGCGATACATGAAGAGCTCGTCCGACTTTCTCACGTCGGGCCGCTCGATCCCGACCTGGGTCACGGGCCTGGCCTTCATCTCGGCCAATCTCGGCGCGCTGGAGCTGGTCGGCATGGCGGCCAGCGGAGCGAAATACGGCATCGCCACGGCTCACTTCTACTGGGTGGGTGCGATTCCCGCGATGGTGTTCCTCGCGGTGTTCATGATGCCGTTTTACTACGGCTCGAAGGCGCGCTCGGTGCCGGAATATCTCAAGATGCGGTTCGACGAGCGCGTGCGCGCGCTCAACTCGATCGCCTTCGCGGTCATGACCGTCTTTGCCTCGGGCATCTCGATGAACGCGCTGGCGAAACTGCTCAACCAGCTGCTCGGCTGGGATTATCATCTGAGCCTCTGGATCTGCTCCGGCGTCGTGTTGCTCTACGTGCTCAAGGGCGGCCTCACTTCCGCCATTTATACCGAGGTGCTGCAGTTCTTCATGATCGTCCTCGGCTTCGCGCCCGTTGTCTATCTCGGCCTCAAGGACGTCGGCGGCTGGGAAGTGGTCAAAGCCCGGCTCATGGAAGTGGCGCAGCACCCCGCCGCCCTTGGCCTCGCCGCCGCCGGCAAGACCTACGCCCCCAACGCCTGGACGAGCGCGTGGCGGCCGCTCCTCGCCGGACCATCGGCCAATCCCATGGGCGTCGACTGGTTCGCGATGGTCTTCGGCCTCGGATTCGTGCTCTCGTTCGGCTACTGGTGCACCAATTTCCTCGTCGTCCAGCGCGCCATGGCGGCCAAGAACATGGGCGCCGCCCGCCGCACGCCGATCGTCGCGGCCGTGCCGAAGATGCTTTTCCCGGTGCTGGTCATTCTGCCCGGCATGATCGCCGTGGCGTTGACCTCGATGCCGGAAAAGAATTATCGCATCCCGCCGCCGATCGTCGCCGATGCCGTCTACACCCAGGCCGTCGCGGCGGTCAGAAGCTCGGGAACGATGGATCCTCCCGCCGCCTACCGCGCCGTCAGCGACGTCATGGGCAAAAAGATGGACGAGCCGAAGGTCGTCGCGCTCGTCGAAAGCGCGCACGCCGGCACCCTCACGGACGAGCAGATCAAGCAGGGGCTCTACAACGCGATTTCCGAGTACGATTACGACGGCGTGATTCTTTCGCTGGTGAAGAAGTACTGCCCGACCGGGCTCCTCGGCCTCGCCCTCACCGCGCTGCTCGCCTCGTTCATGTCCGGCATGGCGGGCAACGTCACGGCGTTCAACACCGTCTGGACCTACGATCTTTACCAGGCCTACCTCGCGCCGAACAAGAGCGACGAACATTACATGTGGATGGGCAAGGCCGTCACCGTGTTCGGCATCCTCTTCAGCATCGCCTGCGCCTATTTCGCGCGGCAGTACAACAACGCCATGGACATCATCCAGCTCGTGTTCGGCTTCGTCAACGCGCCGCTGTTTGCCACCTTCCTGCTCGGCATGTTCTGGAAACGCACCACCGGCACGGGCGCCTTCCTCGGCCTCTTCGGCGGCATCGCCACCTCGGCCGTGTTTCACTCGCTCACGATCGCCACCGGCAATGCGCCGGGCATCAAGGGCGGTTACGTCGCCGTGCTCCAGACCTTCCCGAGCGAAATGGCCCAGAATTTCTGGCTCGCCGCGTTTGCCTTCATCGTCTGCTTCCTCCTGACCGCCGGCATCTCCCTCGCCACGGCGCAGAACAAGAAGGACGACGAGTTGCGGGGCCTCGTCTATTCGCTCACGCCCAAACTCAAGGACGAACACGAGCCCTGGTACATCCGGCCGGCCATCGCCGGCTCGGTTCTGCTCGCGGCCTGCATTGTCATCAACGCCATTTTCTGGTAAACCACGGAAAGGAATTTTATGGGACTCGATATTCGACTGCCAATTGGCCTCATGTTCTCGCTGGTGGGCGTGCTCCTGCTCATTGCCGGCAAAGTCTACGACAGCGGGGCGATGCGCGCGAAGT
>DATJYF010000183.1:0-6975 GCA_035499715.1 Opitutaceae bacterium
ACAGAGCTTCGACCGACTGGACGACTATTTGAAGAAACTGCAAAGCAAGGAGACAAGCCATGGGCACACCCACCGCAAAAAATAAGGCCGCGGACGATTACGCCGGCCGCGAATTTGTCATCACGCGCGAGTTCGCGGCGCCGCGCGAACTGGTTTTCAAGGCCTGGACCGACCCCAAACACCTGGCGCAGTGGTGGGGGCCGAAGGGCTTCACCAACCCGGTGTGCGAGTGGGACGTGCGCCCGGGCGGAAAGATTTACGACATCATGCGCGCGCCGAATGGAGACGAATATCCGATGGGCGGCGAATTTCGCGAAATTGTCGCGCCGGAACGGCTGGTCTTCACCAGCGGCGCCCTCGACAAAAATGGGAAGATGCTCTTTGAATTTTTGCACACGGCGACGTTCACCGAGCAGAACGGAAAGACCAGACTCCTGCTGCGGTCGCGCGTCCTTTCGACCACGGCCGATGCCGCCAGGTACATCGGCGGATTCGAGACGGGCATGACCATGAGCCTGGAGCGGCTGGGCGCGCATCTGGCGCAAAGGACGGAGCCGTTGCTCGTCGAACGGATTTTCGATGCGCCGGTGTCCCTCGTTTGGGCGGCCCTCACCACCCGGGAAGGCATTGTCCGCTGGAGCTTTTCCGACCTCAGCGCTTTCAAACCGGAACCCGGTTTCGAGTTCAGCTTCACCGGAGAAAAAGACGGCCGGAAATTTCTGCATCGATGCAAAGTCACCGAGGCGATTCCGGAAAAACGGCTGGCTTACAGCTGGCGCTATGAGGGCCATGCGGGCGACTCGCTCGTCAGTTTCGATCTGTTCGCCGAAGGCGTGAAAACGCGGCTGCGGCTCACGCATCTCGGCCTGGAAAGTTTCCCGCCGGTGCCGGACTTCGCGCGCGAAAACTTCGAATTTGGCTGGACCAGCCTGATCGGCTCGTCGCTCAAGGAAGCGGTGGAACAGGACGCCGTCGCCCGGCAGATCGTGGTCTCGCGCGTTTTTGACGCGCCGCGCGAGCTTGTGTGGGAGGCGTGGACCGATCCCAAGCAGGTGGTGAAATGGTGGGGGCCGGCCGGCTTCACGACCACCATCGAAAAAATGGACGTGCGGCCGGGCGGCGTCTGGCAACACGTCATGCACGGACCCGACGGCGCCAATTATCCCAACAAAAGCGTCTTCGTCGAAGTCGTGAAACCGGAGCGCATCGTCTACACGCACGGCGGCGGCCGGGAAGGCGGCCCCGGCGTGAGCTTCAAGGCGAACTGGATTTTTGAAGAAACCCAGCCGGGAAAAACGAGGCTGACCATCCACATGATCTTCCCTTCGCCGGCCGATCGCGATCGGATCGTGAAGGAATTCGGCGCCATCGAAGGCGGCAGGCAGACGCTGGAGCGTCTGGCGGAGCACCTGGCAAAGAAATAAAACGGCCGGAACCGGCGCCGGTGCGTCCGGCGGGCCGGCGATGCTTCACGCACCGGAAGGCTTGGCCGCCGCGACTTCGTCGCAAAGCTCCGCCATGCGGGCGGAAGTGGTCATGGCCACGTCGGCGGCGTCGAAGCGTCCCCGGCACTCCAGCGTAAAGGCCAGGTCGACCAGCTCGCGGCGGAACTGGTCGAGTTTTTCAAAAATGGCCTGGAGGTCGGTTTCAGTCATTGAGCGGCGGCCGGAAGTTCGACATGATCGCCCGGACGCGCTATTTTGCAACCGCGACTGAGGAAACGACGTTCAAGGCCGCCAGGCCTTTTTCAAACTGGCTTCCCACCATGTCGTCACAGTTGATGAACAGCGACGCGATTTTGGCCGGGAAGCTGTTTTTTCCGAACATGCTCCAGGTCACGACCGTCCGGTTTCCGTCGGGCTTGAAGGTGAACTCTGCATCGGCCGTGCCGGTGAAGGGCTTGAGGAAATCGAGCCTGAAGCGGATGAGCTCGTTCGGACGGCTTTCGATCAGGGTCATGCGGCCGGCGCCGACTTGATTGTTGCCGGCCCAGGTGAAACTTGCGCCGCTGCCGGCCGCCGGGCCGGAGAAGTCCACCTTGCATTGCGGATCGAGTTTGGCCCACGGAGACCAGTCTTGGAATTTATGGAGATCGTTCACCTGCCCGAAGACGACCGCGGTTGGGGCAGCGATCGTGGCGGAGCGGGCGACGCGGAAATTGCCGGGGCGCAGCGCCGCAACAATCAAAAGCACGGTGATAGCGACGGCGAGAATGAGAAGGATTTTGGTGATCATGGAAGTGAGTCGCGGCGGGAGGCATGAGGCCGGTGCCGGACGTCAAGGTTTGTCGTACGCTTTCTTCAGTTTTTTCACGTCGATTTTGACCATTTGCATCATCGCCTTCATCACCCGGGCCGACCTGGCGGGATCTTTGTCCCGCCGCATCTTGAGGAGGGCGGACGGGATGATCTGCCAGGAGATGCCATACTTGTCCCGGAGCCAGCCGCAGGCGACGGGCTCGCCGCCGCGGCAAAGTTTTTCCCACAGCGTGTCCACCTCGGCCTGGTCCTTGCAATCGACGAAGAGGGAGATCGCCGGATTGAAAGTGTATTGCGGACCGCCGTTGAGGGCAATGAAGTCCTGACCCTCCAGCTGGAAAGACACGGTCATGACCGACCCCTTTGGCCCCGGCCCGGCGTCGCCGTAGCGGCTGATTTCTACAATCCTGGATTTTTTGAAGATCGAAGTATAAAGCCGTGCAGCTTCTTCCGCCTGGTCATTGAACCACAGAAAAGGAGTGATTTTTTGCATGATCGATGGCTCCTTTCAACCAGTGATCACGCCATCGGCTGCGGGACGATGACCATCCAGCAAACACCGAAACGGTCGGTGACCATGCCGAAGCGCGGGGAAAAGAAGGTCTTGGCAAGGGGCATCTGCACCTGGCCGCCGTCGGCGAGGGCGGCGAACCGACGATCGGCCTCGGCTTCCGTGGGAACGCTCAGCGTCAGCGAAAAACCTTGGAAATTCGTGCGGCCCTCACACTGGCAGTCCGAAGCCATCACCTCGGTTTCGCCGATGCGGAAGCTGGTGTGCAGCACCTTGTCGGGCGCGCCAACCGGGCCGCATCCGGGCTGGGGCGGTTCGGGATTGTCCTTGAAACGCAGGAGCACCGTTACTTCCGCGCCGAGCGTGCTCCGGTAAAATTCGAGGGCTTCTTCGCAGCGGCCGTTAAAGTTCAGATAGGATTGGACTTTAAAAGGCGCGTCGGAGTTGGTCTGAGCGGCGTTTTTTTCCGCCGTGATGGTATTCGAGTTCATGATTTTTTATGCCGTTTCGGGCGGTTGATGAAGTGATTGTTCAAACATTCAACGAACGAGGCGGGCCATTCCGGACAGGATGCCGCTTCAAGGTGTGAAATGCGGCATGAACAGGGCCGCGTAGGCCCGGCGGTAAACCCAGGCGAGATACGCCTCCAGCGCGGCGAAGACCGCCGCCATGGGGAGACCGGAATGCTCGAGGCAGATGTGAAAGGCCAGGCTGTTGACCATGAAAGGCGCGAACAGCACCAGCGCGAGCGGCACGAAGCGGTTGAGCAGCAGCAGCACGCCGACAACCAACTGGGTCGCGCCGATCAGCTGCATCATGTAGCCGGACTTCATCAACGCGCCGGCGAAGGCCGCGGCGCCTTCGGCCAGAGGCTTCGATGGCGGCGGCATAAAATTCAGAAACATATTAAGCCCGAAGACAACGAGGGAAAGCCCCAGCAGAATCCGGACGACGATCGGAGCGACGGCCTTTTTCTTCCGGCCATCGGCATTGGGTGTTTGTGTGGTCATGGTATTTCCTTCAAATTTTGGCGGCGGCGGCGGCGAGGCGGTCGATGGTCTCGCCCCAGCCTTGATGAAAGCCCATCTGTTCGTGTTTTTCGCGATCGGCGGCGGATTTGTGGAGGGCGCGGGCGGTGTACTTCGTTTTGCCGCCGGGCAGCGCCTCGAAGGTGACAATGGCCGTCATGAAATGTTCGGCGGCGGGCTGCCAGCCGGGCTCGTAGGCGTCGCTGAAAACGATGCGTTCATTGGGGACGACTTCAAGGAAGCTGCCGCGCGTCGGATATTCTTTTCCGTCGGGAGCGCGCATCACGGTGCGGAAAACGCCGCCGGGCCGGAGATCCATTTCGCAGACTGGCGTGGTCATGCCGTGCGGTCCCCACCATTCCGGCAGGTGCCGGGTCCAGGCTTGGTAAACGCGCTCGCGTGGGGCGGCGATGACGCGGGAGATGACGAGCTCGCGTTCGGAGGTTTTTCCGGGAAGCGCTGCGGGGGTCGTATTCATGGCGATGGGCGGTGGTTGAGTCGGGTGAATTGATGTATGGTTCAAAGGACTCAACGAACGGCTGTCTTGATTCCGGACACGGTGGGCGGATTTTTTGGATTGCGCCGGGAAAGTTGCCGCTCTTTCCGCGGAAAGCAACGGGCAGCGGCCACTTGCGGTTTTTGCACACCCGGCTTGCTTATCCGGGCCGATTTGCCTGCGCCCTGTTTTCCCTGTCCGGCCAGCCGGCCGTCATTCGTTGTAATAAAAGGAATTCTTAACAACCAACCCATCAAAATTACGCCATGGAAGCCGCCGCCACCTCCCTTCCTTACCTGCTGCTTTTCCGCAACACCGGCCCGGAAACCTACCAGCATCTTTCGCCGGAGCAGCGCCAGCAGCTGGTCACGCACTGGAATACCTGGTTTGAGGGACTGACCGCGCAAGGCAAGGCGACCGAAGGGCAGCCGCTTGAGCTGGAGACCCGCGTGGTGTCGGGTGCGCGCGGCGTGCGTGTGGTCGACGGTCCTTTCCCGGAGGCCAAGGAGGCGATCGGCGGCTATGTCAAATTGCTGGTCAGCGGGCTCGAGGAGGCCACCGAGATTGCCCGGCGGCATCCCGGACTGGCTTATGGCCTGGTCATCGAAGTGCGCCAGCTGACGCCGCATTGTCACCTGGGCGTGAATACCCGGCCGGCCGTCGCGCGGGAAGTTTCCGCCGTTTGATCCGATATGGTGCCGCCAGATTCAGCGCCGCCCGCCGATGGAGCGCCGGACACGGTCCAACCCGCAGCGGCCCTGCCGTCTCAATTGGTGGAACACTTCTTCCGCCATGAGGCGGGCCGCCTGCACGGCGCGTTGCTCCGGCTGGTGGGTGTACAGAATCTGACGCTGGCGGAGGACGTGACCCAGGAGGCCCTGCTCCGCGCCTTGCGCACCTGGTCGATCGGCGGCATTCCACCGAATCCGTCTGCCTGGATCACGCAGGTGGCGATGAATCTGGCGCGCGACGCCATGCGCCATCAACGCATGTCCGCGGCCAAGGAGCCCGCCCTCGTCACGCATTTCGACCAGACGCTGCCGACGCCGGCCGTCGCCTGGGAAAATGTTTATGAGATTCGCGACGATGCCCTTCGCCTGATGTTTGTCTGTTGTCATCCGGCCATCGCGGCCGACGCCCAAATCGTGCTTGCGTTGAAAGTGCTGTGCGGCTTCGGCACGGGCGAGATCGCGCGGGCTTTTCTCACCAGCGAGGCGGCGGTGGAGAAGCAGCTGACGCGCACGAAACAGCGGATCCGCGAGGCCAACATCGCTTTCGAGATTCCGGAGGGCGAGGACATCGCGTCGCGTCTGGACGGCGTGCTAGCCGCGCTCTATCTGCTGTTCAACGAGGGCTACAAGGCCTCGTCCGGCGAGCACTTGCTGCGGAAGGAACTGTGCGAGGAGGCGATCCGGCTGACCTCGCTTCTGCTCGAGCATCCGGCCGGGCGCACGCCGCGCAGCCACGCGCTCCTCGCGCTCATGCTGCTGACGGCAGCGCGCTTCCCGGCGCGCTTGGATGAACACGGCGATCTGCTTCGATTGGATGACCAGGATCGCTCAAAATGGGACCAGTCGTTGATTGCGCGTGGACTGGTTCAGCTCGTCGAAGCCGCCCAGGGAAACGAACTGAGCGAATATCATCTCCAGGCCGGCATCGCCGCCTGCCATTGCATGGCGGCGGACTACGCGTCGACGGACTGGGCCCGCATTCTGCGGCACTACGACGAACTCAACCGGTTAAAGCCGTCGCCGATCGTGGCGCTGAATCGCGCGGTGGCGGTGGCGCACCTGCACGGGCCGCAGGCCGGGCTCGAGGCCATCGCGGAGATTCCGCAGCGCGACCGGCTGGAGTCGCATTATCTGCTTCATGCCGTGGTCGGCGAGCTGCACTGGCGGTTGAAAAACCACGCTGCCGCGGCCGAAAGTTTCCGCCGCGCGCTGCAGCTGGCCCACGTCGGGCCCGAGCAGCTTTATCTCACGCGCATGCTGGACCGGGCGGCCGATGCTTCGGCCGGCAGGGAAGGCGGGGTCGAGCTGGCGCCGCGTGATGCTCGTTCTACCGAGCCTCTCGCCAATTCACCTCTCGGCCCGCGCGGCGCGATGCTTGCAGCGAAGCGTGCGCATCGCTTAAAGCGGCGGACGGGCCGGGCGCCGTCGGAGTTTCGAGACCAGGAGCGGATCGAAACATAACCGTAGCACATCATTGTCGCGTGATTGCGACGCAAAGTTCACCCAGCCCATATTGTCGAAAAAAGCGAAGGTGTTTTCATCGCCGCGCGCAGTTCCCTCCAGGGCGCGTCCACTTCCATGAAAACACTTGCATTCCTTCTCTCCCTTTTTGCCGCCGGCGCTGGCCCGGCGTTTGCCAGCACGTTGGCCGATTGGACCTTCGAAACCACCACTCCCGCCTCCGCCGGTCCGTTTGCACCGGAAATCGGCTCGGGCGCGGCCAGGGGTTCCCACGCCGGCGCGGCCGTGTATTCAAGCCCGGCCGGCAACGGTTCCTCCCACTCCTTCAGCTCCACGTTGTGGGCGGTGGGCGACTATTATCAATTCCAGGTCAGCACCGTTGGATTTTCCGACCTCAACATCTCCTGGGACCAGACCAGCAGCAACACGGGACCCAGGGACTTCAAGTTGTTGTACAGTGTCGATGGAGCGACTTTCACGCAATTTACGA
>DATJYF010000184.1:0-10153 GCA_035499715.1 Opitutaceae bacterium
CAGCGGCACGCCGCTGATGTACGCCTTTCGCGAACGCGAAAAAATTCTCGATCTTTTCGAATCGCTCAGCGGCTCGCGCATGATGTGCAACTACCAGCGTTTCGGCGGCTGCCGGGTCGATCCGCCGCCGGCCTGGCTGGAGGCCGCAAGCCGTCTGGTCGACGGTTACAACGCCTTTCTCGACGAGTATGAGGCCTTGCTCACCGGCAACGAAATCCTCATGGCCCGCACGCAGGGAGTCGGCCGCCTCTCCGCCGCTCTGGCGGTCAGTGCCGGCATCACCGGCCCGATGCTGCGCGCCGCCGGTGTCGCCTACGACATCCGCAAGGTCGACGCCTACGGGATTTATCCGCGCTTCGATTTTCGCGTGCCGCTCGGCGACCACGGCGACACCTACGACCGTTACATGATCCGCGTCCTGGAAATGCGTGAATCGATCAAAATTCTCCAGCGAGCCCTGCACGAACTTCCGGCCGGGCCGATCATGGATCCAAAGGCGAAACTCCGCGGCTTCCGGCCGAAGCCCGGCGAGGCCTACGGCCGCATCGAGGGCCCGAAGGGCGAAATCGGTTTTTATCTCATCAGCGACGGCGGGCCCAACCCGTATCGTTACCGCGTGCGCGCGCCGTCGTTCGTCAACCTCACCATCCTCGAGGACCTCTGCCGCGGGCATACCGTGGCCGATGCCGTCATCATTCTCGGCAGCATCGACATCGTGCTCGGCGAAGTGGACCGCTGAAACCGAACTCCCTCCTTCACTTTTTCCCATGCTCGGCTCCGGATTGATCAAAGGCCTCGCCGTCACCGCGAAAAATCTCGCGGGGAGTTTCCACGATCCGGCGCGGTTCGTCACCACGGAGTATCCCGAGGTAAAAACCAAGCTGCCGGAAAACTACCGGAATTTTCCGTTCCTGGTTTCCGAAAACGCGGACGATCCGATGGGCACGCTGCGCTGTGTGGCCTGCCAGATCTGCGAGAAGGAATGCCCGCCGCAGTGCATCTACATCGAGAAGAGCAAGGACAAGAAACCCGACGCGGCCGGCAAGATGCAGCTTTATCCCGCGGTGTTCGACATCGACATCTCGGTTTGCATGAGCTGCCAGATTTGCGTCGAGGTCTGCCCGTTCGATGCGATCAAGATGGACCAGGTTTTTGAAATCGCCACGCCCGACCGGTTCCAGCCGCTGCTGCTCGACCGGAATCAGCTCGCCAAGCCCAACAGCTACTTTCACGAGGTTCATCCGACCGAAGCAGCCGAGGTCGATGCCCGCCTCACCGCCGAACGCAAGGCGGCGGAGGAAAAAGCCAAAGCCGCCGCGGCCGCAAAAGCTGCAGCTCCGGCCAAACCCGCCGGCGCCGCACCGGCGCCCGCGGCACCGCCATCCACCACTCCAACGAAACCCGCCCAGGCGCCCGATCCCGGCTCCCGCCGTGGAGACGAGGGAAGCGCGGAGCCGTCCAAACCGCCCCCGCCCGCCGCATGAGTGTCGTTGCTCCAGCTACCGACTCATTCCTGGAACGCCTGCCGCTTATCATGCGTGGCTGGTTCACCGGTCTTTTTCCGGAATCGCTGCGCTGGCTCGCCGGCAGCCTGCTTGAAATCATCGCGATTCTGGCGGTCTTCGGGCTGCTCTTCGCGTTTCTGACTCTGGCCGAGCGAAAGGTGCTGGGCCGCGTCCAGAACCGGCCCGGCCCCAACCGCACCGGTCCTGCCGGCCTGCTGCAGCCTTTTGCCGACGGCATCAAGATGCTGACCAAGGAGGATATCGTGCCGCTCGTCGCGGACCGGCTCCTGCATTTTCTCGCGCCGGTGGTGCTGGTGGCTTTTTCGCTGCTCACTTTTGCCGTCATTCCCTACGGCCGCCATCTCGTGGCGCTCGACCTCGACGCGGCCGTGCTCTTTTTCTTCGCCGCCGGCGCCGGCACCGAGCTGTCGGTCTTCATGGCGGGGTGGGCCAGTCACAACAAATACTCGCTGCTCGCGGCCATGCGCGCGCTGGCGCAGCTCATCAGCTATGAGCTGCCGCTGCTGCTTTCGGTCGTGCCCGTGGTCATGCTCGCCGGCACGCTTTCGGCCACGGGGATCGTCGCGGCGCAGGGCGGGTGGACGGCCGGTGTCATCCCGCACTGGTTCGTGCTCCGGCCGTGGGGCCTGGCCGGCTTCGCCATCTTCGTGGTCGCGGCGCTGGCCGAGTCGAACCGCTCGCCCTTCGACCTGCCGGAGGCCGAGAGCGAACTGATCGCCGGCCATCTCACTGAGTATTCGGGATTCAAATACGCGCTCTTCTTCATGGCCGAGTATTTCGGCATGACCGCGCTCAGCGGCATGGGCGTGACGCTGTTCCTCGGCGGCTGGCAGGCGCCCTGCGCATTCCTCCGGTTCATTCCCTCCTATGCCTGGTTCGCGGTGAAGCTTTTTGCGCTGCTGCTCGGCTGCATCTGGATCCGGGCCACGTTTCCGCGGCTGCGGATCGACCAGCTCACGCGGCTGGCCTGGAAGTTCCTGGTGCCGCTGGCGCTCGTCAACCTCGGCACGGCGGCGTTCTGGCATCTGACCGCGGGGTGGGACGGCGCGCTGCAGATCGCCCGCTGGGCGCTCGCGCTTGCTTTGGTCGCCGGGCCTTTCGTCCTCCTCGGCCGCCGGCTCAGCACCGGGATTGCGCCGCGAACCTACCGCTACGCCGCCTCATGAACGCCGTGCTCGTCATCATCGCGTTCACCATCCTCGCCAGTGCGGCGGTGGCGATGTCGTTGCGCAACCTCATCCACAGCGCGCTCCTGCTGGTGGCAAACTGGCTCGGCGTGGCGGCGTTTTATCTCTGGGCCGGCGCGGAATTCGTGGCTTTCGCCCAGGTGCTGATTTATGTCGGCGCGGTTTCGATGATCGTGCTCTTCGCGATGCTGCTGACGCGGCGGGCACGGGCCGATGCCGCCGTCGTGCCAGGCTCGATCGATCGGGCGATCTCCGCGCTGGCGGTGAGCGGCGCGGTCGCCGGCGTGCTGGTTTTTGCGGTGCTCCAGACGCATCTGCCCGCGGTCACGCCGCCGGCCCCTGCCGCCACGGTGCGGCAGCTGGGTGCGCAGCTCATGGGCCCGCAGGCGGCGGCGCTGCTGGTCGCCGGCGTGATCCTCACGGTGGCGCTGCTCGGTGCGGTGATCCTCGCCGCGAAGGAACGGAATTCCAACCAGGACGACGCGCCATGAGCCCGCTGCCACTCTGTCTTTTGCTCTCGAGCGGGCTTTTCTGCGTCGGGCTCGCGGGCGCGCTGTCGCGGAGCAACGCCATCCTCGTGCTGCTCGGCATCGAGCTGATGCTGAACGCCGCGAACCTGAATTTCATCGCGTTCTGGCGGTTCGGACTCACGCCGTCCGCCGACACCGGGATCATTTTTGTGATTTTCTCCATCGCCGTGGCCGCGGCGGAAGCGGCGGTCGGACTTGCGCTGGTGATCGCGATTTACCGCCACCAGAAAAACATCCGTCTGCAGGAGGCGGCGCGCCTGAAGGGATGACATGACGCTTTCGCCCCAAAACATCTGGCTCATCCCGGCGCTGCCGCTGCTCACGGCGGGCATTGGCGCGTTCACGCCGCGGCGCGGCCGGGGTCTGGCGGCCGGCTCGGCCATCGCGGCCATGGTGCTGGCATTCGCGCTTTCGTGCGCGGCCTTGCGCGGCGCGCTGGCCGCGCCCGCGGCGCATCTCGTTTATAATTTCGACTGGTTCGATCTCGGCGACGGCGCCGTGAGGCTCGGCTGGCTGCTCGATCCGCTGGCGGCGTTCATGTGCGTGATGGTAACGTCGGTGGGCACGCTGATTTTTATTTTCAGCCTCGGCTACATGCGTGAAGACGAAAACTTCGCGCGCTTTTTCTGTTTTATGAGCCTGTTTGCGGCGGCGATGCTCGGGCTGCTGATCGCGAACAGCCTGTTGCTGTTGTTCGTCTGCTGGGAGCTGGTCGGCCTTGCCTCCTATCTGCTCATCGGTTTCTGGTTCCACAAGCCGGAAGCGGCGGCCGCGGCGAAAAAGGCCTTCATCACCACGCGCATCGGCGACCTTGGCCTCCTGCTCGGGATGATCTGGCTCTACAACGCGGGCGGAACGCTGCTTTTTTATGACGGCGGCAACGGCTGCCTCGAGGCCTCCCTGCTGGGCGACCTGAACCTGCAAACGACCGCCGGCGGCCTCGCGCTCACGACCGTCATCGGGCTGCTCGTTTTCTGCGGTGCGATTGGAAAATCGGGACAATTTCCACTCCACGTCTGGCTGCCCGACGCGATGGAGGGCCCGACGCCGGTGAGCGCGCTCATCCATGCGGCCACGATGGTGGCGGCCGGCGTGTTTTTGATCGCACGGGTTTATCCGCTCATGACGGCCGACCAGACGCTGGCTGGCGTTCCGCTTCACGCGCTCACGGTCGTGGCGTTCACCGGCGCGATCACCGCGCTGATGGGCGCGTGCATTGCGGTGGCGCAAAACGACATCAAGCGGGTGCTGGCGTTTTCCACCGTTTCGCAGCTCGGCTACATGATGCTGGCGCTCGGCGTCGGTTCGTGGATGGCGGCCATTTTCCACCTGCTCACGCACGCGTTTTTCAAGGCGCTGCTCTTTCTCAGCGCCGGCTCGGTCATCCACGCCGCACATCACGAGCAGGACATCCGCCGGCTCGGCGGGCTCGCGCCGCGCATGCGCGCGACGTTCGTCACGTTCACCGTCGGCATGATGGCGCTGGCCGGCGTGCCGTTTCTTTTTTCCGGATTCTGGAGCAAGGAGGCCATCCTGCACGCCGCGGGCGAATGGCCGGTGTCGTTGCTGCCGCTGGGCATCGGCCTCGCCGGCGTCGTGTTGACGGCGTTTTATATGACGCGGCTCCTGGCTGAAACCTTCCTCGGCTCGTCGCGCTCCGACTCCGCGGAACACGCGCATGAAAATTCCGCGGTGATGACGTGGCCGCTGATCGTGCTGGCGGCTGGCGCGGTCGGCCTCGGTTTTATCGGCATGCCCGCCTGGCCGTGGTTGCAGTCGAAGCTGTCCGGCGAGCCGGTCCCGCCGCAATCGATCTTCGAAGGCGGTGGTTTGATGATGCTCTCGATCGTGCTCGTTTTCACCGGACTCGGCGCCGGGTGGGCGCTTTACGGCCGCCGGCCGCGCGCGAATGCAGCCGCGCCCGATCCGCTGGCGGCCAATGCGCCGGCCGTATTCAACTTTCTCGGCGCGCGGATGAAGTTCGATGAACTTTACGCCGCGACGGCCGGCCGGCTGGGCCAATTCCTCGGCGCGCTGGCGGTGGGGCTCGACCGCTGGGTCTGGGGCGGCATGGTTGTCGCGCTGGCGAAGTTCGGCGAGCTGGCGGGAATCATCGACCGAGAAGCCGATGAAGCGGGGCTCAACGCTGGCTTCAACGCCGTGAGCGAAAAACTTCGGGGCGCCGGCCGGGCCTATTCGCGCGCGCAGACCGGCCGGGCGCAGGGTTACCTGCGCGCGCTCGTGATCGCTTTTGTTGTGCTCGTCTTTCTCATGATCGCGGGAGGTGGCGGATGAGCGGGGTTCCGTGGCTGAGCCTGATCATTTTCGTTCCGTGGGCCGGAGCGCTGCTGCTCGCCGTGCGGCCGCGCCTGGGCGGCCGGGCGGTCCGGCTGCTGGCGCTGCTCTGCAGTTTGTCGACGCTGGCCTTCGGCCTGGCCCTGCTGGGTTCTTTTGACCGCGCGGCGACCGGCTATCAGTTCGTCGAGGATCACGCCTGGATCGCGGCGCTCAACGTCCACTATCATCTCGGGCTCGACGGCCTGAGCCTGATCCTCGTGCTCCTCACCGGCCTGGTGGCGCCGTCGGCGCTGCTGGCCTCGTGGCGGCAGGAGCGCGATCCGCGGTTGTTTCAGCTGCTTTTTCTTTTTCTCCAGGGGAGCGCGCTTGGGGTGTTTCTCGCGCTCGATTTTTTCCACTGGTTCATCTTCTGGGAACTCAGCCTCGTGCCGGCGTTCTTCCTCATCAAGCTGTGGGGCGGAGGCGCGGCGACGCGCGCGGCCTACCAGTTCATCATTTATACCATGGCCGGCAGCGCCTGCATGCTGCTGGCTTTCGCCGCCATCTTCGCCGCAACCGGCACGCTTGATTTCACGCAACTCGCCGGACTCGCCGCGAGCGGTGCGCTCGGGGTGAAACTGGCCGCGCTCGGCGGTTTCTGGCCGGAGGCGGTTTTTCTCGGCGTGTTTCTCGGGCTGGCGGTGAAGGTGCCGCTGTTTCCCTTCCACACCTGGCTGCCGCCGGCCTACGCCGAGGCGCCGACGGGGGTCTCGATGTTTCTTACCGGCGTGATGTCGAAGATGGGCGTTTACGGATTCTTCCGCATTCTCTGGCCGCTTTTTCCCGCCCCGCTGCATGCCGCCTCGGGCGGGCTGCTCTGGCTCGCGCTCGGCGGCGTGGTGCTTGGGGCGTTCGCGGCCATGCGGCAGAGCGATCTCAAGCGCATGGTCGCGTATTCATCAATCAACCACGTGAGCTACTGCCTGCTTGCGCTCTTCGCCGTCGCCGCGGCGACCGGCCGGTCCGGACTGACCAGCGAGCCGGCCGCCGCCGCGCTGAGCGGCGCCCTGCTGCAGATGTTCAACCACGGGCTTTCCGCCTCGGCGCTTTTCTTCTGCGTCGGCGTGCTCGAGTCGCGCGGCGGGGGGCGGCGCGGGCTGGCCGAGTTCGGCGGCGTGCGCTCGGCCGCGCCGGTCTTCGCCGGCTTGTGCGGCATCGCGATGTTTTCCTCGCTCGGCCTGCCGGGCCTGAACGGTTTCGTCGGCGAATTTCTTATTTTTCGCGGCGTGTTCGGGCTGGCGCCGTGGGCGGCGGCGACGGGGTGTCTCGGCCTGCTCGTCACGGCGATCTTTCTGCTCACGTTTTATCAGCGTGTCTTTCACGGTCCGCGCGCGGGCGCCGGGGCGGGGGAGTTTTGCGATCTTTCGGGCCTTGAAACGGCCACGCTCGCTCCGGCCATCGCGCTGATGTTTCTCCTCGGCGTTTTACCGCAACTCCTGATCGGGCTGTACAATCCGCTCGTCACTTTTTGGGCCGGCCATCTGACGCTGCCATGAACCTGCTGCCCTGGACCATTTATCTCTCGTTTGGCGGCGCGGCGCTCGCGCTGGCGGCGGGCGCGCGCTCGGCGGCGGCGGCGCGGTGGATCGCGCTGGCCACCGTGGCGGCGGCCTGGGGACTGGTGCTGGCGGCGGCGGCCGGATTCATGCCGGCGAACGGCCTGCAAACCTTGGCCGACGCGGCCTGGGTTCCGTCGATGGGCGTGCGCTACCATCTCGCGGCCGATGGAATCAGCCTGACGCTGCTCGTGCTCACCGGCCTGGCCGCGACTGCGGGCGTGCTTTTTTCCTGGAACATCGAGGAGCGGACAGGTGAGTTTTTTGCGTTTTACCTCACGCTGATCGGCGGCGTGTACGGCGTGTTCCTGAGCGCGGATGCGTTTCTCTTTTTCGTTTTCTACGAAATCGCGATCGTGCCGAAATATTTTCTCATCGCCAACTGGGGTTCGACCAACCGCGAGTACGGCGCGATGAAGCTCGTGCTGTATTCTTTCGCGGGCAGTGCGCTGGTGCTGGCCGGGTTGCTCTGGGCCTATGCGGCCGGTGGGGCGCGCAGCTTCGAACTGCAGGATCTCGCGGCGGCGGCGGCGCACTTCACCCACGGCGAACAGCTCGGGATGTTCGCCCTCGTCTTTCTCGGTTTTGCGGTGCTGGCCGGCCTGTTTCCGTTTCACACCTGGGCGCCGACGGGCCATGTGGCTGCGCCGACGGCGGCATCGATGCTCTTGGCCGGCGTGGTGATGAAGCTCGGCGCCTACGGCTGCCTGCGGGTGGCGATGCCGCTTTTTCCCGCCGGCCTGGCGTTCTGGCAGCCGGTGATCGCGTGGCTGGCGGTGGCCGGCATCGTCTACGGCGGGCTGGTGGCGCTGGTGCAGGACGACTTTAAATTCGTCATCGGTTACTCGAGTGTGAGCCACATGGGCTTCGTCTTGCTCGGCCTGGCGGCCGCGAATGTCCGGGCGGCAAGCGGCGCGGTGCTGCAGATGTTTTCGCACGGCGTCATCGCCGGGCTGCTCTTCGCCGTCGTCGGCCGGATAGTTTACGACCGTACGCATACGCGGCGCCTGGAGGAGCTGAGCGCCCTGCCGCTGCACCGGCTGCTGCCGTTTGCCGCCGTCACCTTCGTGCTTGCCGGCCTCGCCTCGATGGGCATGCCCGGGTTCAGCGGATTCCCGGCGGAGCTGGCGATCCTCATCGGCGCGTGGCAGACGGCGCCGGCCTGGGCCGCGGCGGCGGCGCTGGGCGTGCTGATCGCGGCGGCGTTCACCCTCCGTGTGATGCAGCTGGCGTTTTTCGGGTCGGCGAGGGAAGTGCCGGCTTTGGAAGCGCCGGCGACGCCGCTGCCGGCGATCACGCCGGCGGAGAAGGCCGGCGCGATTCTTTTGCTCGCGGCCACGGTGGTGGTCGGGCTGAAGCCGGATTTGCTGCTCAACTGGATCACGCCGGCGTTGCAATCGCCGTTTTTTCAGGCGGTGTTGAAAGGAGGCGCGCCATGACGCCGGATTATACGGGATTGGTCCGGGCGCTCCTGCCGGAAGCAGCGTTGGTGGCCGGTGCACTCGTTGTCCTCGGGCTCGATCTGGCCTTTTTCCGCCGGCGCGCTGCGGCCTTCCGGCTGCGCGCGGCCATCGCGGTGGCGGCGTTGGCGACGGTGGCGGCGATCGGGCTCGCGCTTGGCGGGGGGGCGCGCGGCGAGGTTTTTGGCGGCGTGCTCATTTTCGATTCGCTGGCGGTGGCGGCGCGGCTGGGCGTGCTCGTGCTTGTGCTGCTGGTGCTCGGCATCTCGACCGGCGCGCCAACGCCGCGGCATCCCGCCGAGTATGCGGCCATCATTCTTTTCGCCGCGGTCGGCTTTACGTTGATGGCGGCGGCACAGCAGCTGCTCCTCGCCTTTCTTGCGCTCGAACTGGCGAGCCTCTCGCTTTATGTGCTGGCGGGCTTCGACAAATCGCGGCCCGAATCGGTGGAGGCGGCGCTGAAATATTTCCTGTTCGGCGGCATGTCGGCGGCATTTTTGCTTTTCGGCTTCAGTTTGATCTACGGGCTGGCCGGATCGATCGAACTGCCGCGCATCGCTGAAAGTCTGGCTCAGCAGGGGTTGAGTCCGCTGCTCGCGGTGGCATTGGTCATGGTGCTGGTGGCCTTCGGCTTCAAGGCGGCGGCGGCGCCTTTTCATCTCTGGGCTCCGGATGCTTATGAGGGCGCCCCCACGCCGTCGGCGGCGCTGATCGCGTCCGCGTCCAAGCTGGCCGGCTTCGTGCTTTTCGCGCGACTGCTGTGGCCTGGCCTGCACGCCGTGGCGGGAAATGTCGCCGCTGCTCCGGTCGGCGGCGGCTGGCTGCCGGTGGTGGCCGTGCTGTCCGGCGCTTCGCTTCTGCTCGGCAATCTCGGCGCGCTGGCCCAGACCAATGTCCGGAGGCTGCTCGCGTACTCGGCCATCGCGCATGCTGGAACATTGCTGCTGGGGGTGATCGCTTTCGGCGCGGCCGGGCCGGCGCCGCTGTTTTATTATGCGGCAACCTACGGCATCGCCACAGCGGGAGCCTTCGGCGTCATCGCCGTGCTGGAGCGGGCCGGCGGCTGCGAGAAAATCACCGATCTCGCCGGCCTGCACCGGCGCTCGCCGCTGCTCGCCGGCTGCCTGCTGGTGTTCATTCTGTCGCTGGCGGGGATTCCGCCGCTGGCGGGCTTTTTCGGCAAATTCGCGGTGTTCGCCGCGGCGTTGCAGCTGGGCGGCGCCGGTGGACCGGCCGGCTGGCTGACTTTTGCCGCGATCTTTTTAAGCGCGGTCGCGCTCTATTATTACCTGGTCGTGCTCAAGCAGGCTCTGGTGGCGGTGCCGGCGGAGCAGGCCGGTCCGGTCGCAGTGCCAGGGGCGGCGGCTCTCACGCTGCTCGCCGCCGCCGCGTTGATCGTTTTCTTTGGACTATGTCCGTCACTTTTACTGGATTTTTTCTGAGTGGCGTGCGGTCAACTGGCCAGAAAGCGGCCGGAGAGTGGCCTTTTGATATGGGTTGAACTTGAATTCACCACGAATAAGGAGATTCAATTCGAAAACTTCGCTTAAGCCCTCG
>DATJYF010000185.1:0-7242 GCA_035499715.1 Opitutaceae bacterium
CGGCAAATTTCGTGATGACGTAGGGCCACTCCGTCTCGGGGCAGACACCCTGCTTGGCGATGCTCTTGATTCCGTCGCGGATCTGCGCGCCGGCATCGGTCTTCACCGTGCCCTCGATCGCGCGCTCATTATAATAAATGAAGAGGCGTGAGGGCATGAAGTCGGGCTTCTGCTCCTTGAGGAGGTCGAACTCGAAGGCGGCGCCGATGGCGTTGGCCGTGCAGCTGCCGAGCTGGCCCTGATCGTAAACCGGCGGGCACTGCGGCCGCAAATCAACCTTGGGCGGAAGCGAGGCGACGACTTCCATCGGCGCGGCGTAAAGGTGGTCGCGATGATCAGGCAGGTCGGGAATCCAACCGTAGGATTTGATTTTGTAATTCATGGCGTGACGAACGTAAGGGTTGAATCTGACAGAGTGGAGATGACATTAATTTGCAAAATTGAGCCCGCGCCAAGCCTGAAGTGTGCTATGTTGTTGAATAATGCGCGGCAGCAAAATTTCCCGCCGACCAGCCAGAAGTGCCTTTGCGCGCGGTCGATAAGCGGATGGTTTGGATTGAATTTTTAATGCGAATACTAGATTCCTAACCCCTCATGCCTGCTCGACTGCCTTGGCTTTGCGCCGCCGCGCTGCTGCTCGCCTCTTGTCGCGACGAAAGAATCACGTCCTATCGCATCCCGAAGGAAGCCGCGCCACCGGCCTCCGCCACCGCGGTCCCCGGGCCGGCTTCGGCCGCGGCCGGCGCGCCCGCCGCGCACTGGCAGAAGCCGGCCGGCTGGCAGGAGCAGCCGCTCGACAGCATTCGCAAAGGCAGTTTTCTCGTCAGCGGCGCGGATGGCGCGAGCGCCGACATGTCGGTCACGGTGTTTCCCGGCGACGTCGGCGGCGATCTGGCCAATGTCAACCGCTGGCGCGGCCAGGTCGGCCTCGGGCCCATCGATGACGCCGCGCTCGGGCAGGCCGTGCAAAGCATCGACGCGCCCGCGGGAAAATTTCTTTTCGTGGACCTCGCCGGTGAAAGCGCGGCGGGCGGCGCGAAAAAGCGCCTGCTCGGCGCCTGGCTGAAGCAGCCGGACCGCACGTGGTTTTTCAAGCTGATGGGCGACGATGCGCTCGTGGCGTCGCAGCGCGACGCGTTCATGGGCTTCCTCCAGTCCGTCGCGTTCGACGCCGCGCCCGCCGGCGCGCCGCTGCTCGCCGGCCAGCCGCAGGCCCAAAGCACGAACGACCTGCCGAAACCCGGCGGCGCGCCGTTTGCGCCCTTCGCCGGCGGCGCCATGCCGCCCGACACCGGAGCCGACGCGTCCACCTCCACGGCTCCGGCCGGGCCGGGCCTGACTTGGACCGCCCCCGCGGACTGGCAGGCGAAATCGCTTGGACAGATGCGCCTGGGCAGCTTTGACGTTCACGGCGCGGGCGACGCCGTGGCCGACGTCTCGATCATCGCGTTTCCCGGCGAAGCCGGCGGCGTGCCGGCCAACATCAACCGCTGGCGCGGCCAGCTCGGCCTCGCGCCGCTGGCGGAAAGCGACCTCGCCGGCGCCACCACGTCGCTCGACGGCGCGGGCGGGCTGCATTTCACGATCGTGGATCTCGCCGGCCAGTCCGGCGGCGCGCCCGCGCGCATGCTCGGCGCGATCGTGTCGTCCGGCGGGCAGACTTATTTCTTCAAAATGCTCGGACCCGATGCGCTCGTGGCCGGCCAGAAACAGGCTTTCCTCGATTTTCTCAAAACCGTGAAGGCGCCGTGACATGAACGAACTCCTGCAACCCTTCGTCCGTTTCTTCGTTTCGCTCCGGCTCACGGTCGTGCTGCTGGTGCTCTCGATCCTGCTGGTGTTCTTCGCCACGCTCGACCAGGTGCACCTCGGCGTGTGGGGCATCCAGCACAAGTGGTTTTTCACCTTCATCGTGGTGCAGCGGATCAACGGCTTGCCCGTGCCGGTTTTCCCCGGCGGCTACTTCATCGGCGGCCTGCTTTTCATCAACCTGCTCGCCGCGCACCTCTACCGCTTCCGGTTTGGCTGGAAAAAATCCGGCATCTGGCTCGCCCACGCTGGCCTGCTGCTGCTCATCCTCAGCCAGTTTCTCACCGGCCTGGAGCAGCGCGAAAGCCAGGTGCAGTTCCGCGTCGGCGAAACCAAACGCTACTCGGAGGATTTCCGCCTCAACGAACTCGCCGTCATCGACACGACCGATCCGAAATTCGACGACGTCACGGCCATTCCGGAATCGCTGCTCGCGCGCGACGAGCCGGTGCAGAGTCCGCGGTTGCCGTTCCGCATCGTGCCGCGCCTGTATTATCCCAACTCCGTGGTGCAGATGCGCAGCCAGGCGCCCAACGCCCCGCCCTCTCCCGCCACGATGGACATCGGCGCGCAACTCGCCGTCCTGCCGCAGCCGCTGACCTACAAGGAGGACGAGCGCAACATGCCCGCCGCCTGCGTCGAGCTGATCGGCCCGGAGGGTTCGCTCGGCATCTGGCTGGTTTCGCCCTGGCTCGATGAGGCGCAGACTTTCGACTATGCCGGCCGCACCTGGCAGCTCGTCATGCGCTTCAAGCGCTACTACACGCCCTACGCGATGACGCTGCTCCAGCTCAAAAACGATGTCTATCCCGGCACCGACATCCCGAAAAACTTCTCCAGCCAGGTGCGCATCCAGGACGACGATGACAAGAGCCGCCGCGACGTGCTCGTCTACATGAACAACCCGCTGCGCTACCGCGGCCTGACCTATTACCAGTACCAGATGAACAAGGCCGACGGCCTGAGCGTGCTGCAGGTCGTGAGCAACCCGAGCTGGCGGCTCCCCTACCTCGCCTGCCTCCTCGTCGCGGCCGGCTTGGTCATCCAGTTCGGCCTGCATCTCTTCGGCTTCGTCCGCAAGCGCGCGGCGGCACGGGCTTGATCCTTACCCGGTTAAAAAATGAAACGTTATCTTCCCCTGCTCGTGCTTTTGCTCACGCTCGCCGGCGTCGTGGCCTCGCTGTTTCCGCCGCGGCCGCAGAGCGACTTCGACCTGGCCGGCTTTGGCCGCCTGCCCGTGCTGGCCGACGGCCGCCTCAAGCCGTTCGACACTGTCGCCCGCACCTCGCTGCTCGAGATCCAGGGCAAGCAGGATGTGACCGCGCCCGATGGCCGCGAACTCAGCCCCATCGAGTGGCTGCTCGACGTATTTTATAAATCGGACGTCGCCGACAAATACCAGGTCTTCCGCATCGACAACCTCGACACGCTGGCGCTCTTTGACCTCCGTCCCGAGGATGGCGCCGACAGGAAATTTTTCTCCTTCGAGCAGCTTTCGCCCAAGCTCTCCGAGCTGGAACGCCAGGCCACCCTCGCCTCCCAGGTCGACAACGCCGAGCAGAGCGCTTTTGAGCGCGCCGTGATCAAGCTCCAGACCGGGCTTATCCTGTATCAGAAGCTCAAATACAGCCTGGTCATGCCGGACAGCGACGATTTTCTCGCCGAGCTGATGAAATTCCAGCAGGCCGTTCCGGCCGGCGTGGAGGCCGTGCGGGCCAAGGAGGCGGGCAAGCCGCACGACGAGGCCGCCGCCCAGCTGGTCCTCGACGCCGGCCGGCGCTTCGATTTCATGTCCAGCAACGCCTCGCTGCTGACCGTCCCGCCCGCCGCCGGCGGCAAGCCGGAGGACTGGCAAAGCACCGGCCGCGCCCTGCTCGCCACCTTCGCCGACGGCAACCTCAACCCCGACGCGCTGGCCTACGCCGCACTCGGCCATGCCTGGCGCTTCCACCAGCCGGACCAGTTCAGCGAAATCGTAAAGCTCTATCGCGCGCAACTGGAGAAACGCTTCGCGCCCGCCCTGCGCAAAACCGACTTCGAGGCGCGCTTCAACGCCGCGGAGCCGTTCTATACCGCGATGCTGCTATTCATCGCCGTTTTCCTGATCGCTGTCATCTCCTGGCTGACCTGGCCGGACGTACTCGGTCGCTCGGCCTTTTATCTCCTTCTCGTCGCCTTTGCGCTGACCACGGCCGGCATCATCGCGCGCATGTGGATTGAGGGCCGGCCGCCCGTGACCAATCTTTATTCGTCGGCGCTCTTCGTCGGCTGGGTCGCCGTCGGGCTTTGCCTCATACTGGAGGCCACTTTTCGCAACGCCATCGGCAGCGTGGCCGCCGGACTGGTGGGTTTCGGCGCGCTGCTCATCGCCCACCATCTCGCGCTCGGCGGCGACACGATGGAAATGATGCGCGCGGTGCTGGACTCGAATTTCTGGCTGTCGACCCACGTCGTCACCGTGACCACCGGCTACGGCGCCACGTTTCTGGCCGGCTTTCTGGCAATTATTTATATCGTAATGGGGGTCACCACCGATTGGTTAAACCAAACCTTCGATAAAAAAAGTGCCTTGTTCATAGCCAGTATCGCAACGCATACAGCAGCTTCTGCGGCGACTGGAACTGTTGTTTTTCCTGCTATTCTTCCCGTAAAAGGGAAAAGCCCTGCTAAGGGCGAGACCAATGGCCAGGCCCTCACCCGCATGGTCTACGGCATTGTTTGCTTCGCCACGCTCTTCAGCTTTATCGGCACGGTTCTCGGCGGCATCTGGGCCGACCAGTCGTGGGGCCGTTTCTGGGGCTGGGACCCGAAGGAAAACGGCGCGCTCATCATCGTGCTGTGGAACGCCCTCATCCTCCATGCGCGCTGGGGCGGCCTGGTCAAGCAGCGTGGACTGATGTGCCTCGCCGTTTTCGGCAACATCGTCACGAGCTGGAGTTGGTTCGGCGTGAACATGCTCGGCGTCGGCCTGCACAGTTACGGCTTCACCCAGGCGACCTTCTGGTGGCTGATCGGGTTCGTCGCGAGCCAGCTTGCAATCATCGGCATCGCCAGTCTGCCGCTGGAAAAATGGCGGAGCTTCCGGGCTGCTTGAGGGTTGGACAGAGTTAGCCGGGCAGCACCTAATTGATTAGAATAATTTATTTTCTAACATTCTAGAATTAGATTATTTTATGCTCGGCAAAAGTTGCCAAGAAACGCACAGCCTTGAGCAATTAGTGGATAGGCAGACAAAATGATTTCGGGCATGCTGCGCGCGTGCAAAAAGGCTGGCTTATCCAAAACATTCGGCGCTTTCGCCCCCGACTGCGCTTCTCCCCCACCACTTTGATCCTTGGCGGGATCGGCGCGTGGGGCCTGTTCCTCGTTTCCTGCGTCATGGCCGACCGCACCATGGTGGCGCCACCGCAGGTCGCGGGCGCAAAATTTGTCGGCTCCGCCGAGTGCGCCCAGTGCCACGAAGCGATCACGAAAGGCTTCGACAGCGCGACCCACGCCAAGCTCATGATCAAGGGCGAAAACGCCAAGGGTCTCGGTTGCGAAGGCTGCCACGGTCCGGGCAGCAAGCACGTCGAGTCCGGCGGCGCGGTTGGAACCATCGTCAATCCGAAGAAATCGCCCGAAGCCTGCTTCCAGTGCCACCTGGACAAGCGCGGCCAGTTCAACCTGCCTCACACCCACCCGGTGCTGGCCGGACACATGAACTGCGTGGATTGCCACGATGTGCATAAGGGCGACGCCATCCGGGGCAGCGGCGCAAGCCTGGAGTCGCAAAATGAAACCTGCACGCGGTGCCACACCGCGCAGAAGGGACCGTTTGTTTTCGAGCACGAGGCCATGCGTGAGGGCTGTACCATCTGCCACAATCCGCACGGCTCGGTGAACGCCAAGATGCTCGTCGACCGCGACGCCAACCTCTGCCTGCGCTGCCATCTGGCGCATCCGGCCGTCAACGGCACGATTGTCCCCCTCCCTGGCGACCACAGCAGCCCTGGCGACCACACGAGCCGGCTTCAAGATGGCACCTGCTGGAGCGCGGGCTGCCACGAAGCCATTCACGGCTCAAATGCCAACGCCCACTTGCGCTATTAACCCTCATCCATCCCCGGCCATGCCAGCGAACCGCCCGTTTCTCCTTCGCGCCACCGGCCTCTTGGCCGGCGCCATGCTCATTCTCCCCGCGGTTCATGCCGCCGGGACGGATTCCGCGTCCACGGCCACAAACGCGGACGCCCTGCCCGTCTTTGACAACTACATCACCATTTCGGGCCAGAACGCATGGGTGAGCAAGAACAAGGACGCCTTCCAGGCGCGCACCGACAGCGCCAAGGGTGCATCCGGCGGCATTGAAAATTTCCGTTACGAAGAAGACCCGGCCAAGGACGTCAGCATCACGACCGATGGCCATGCGATCGCCGGAAACGAAGATTACCTGGGCCATTTCAACATAAGCAAGGATGAGGTCGGATCGGTCGACGCCGGCTACAAGCGGTTCCGCACCTATTACGACGGCGTGGGCGGCTTCTTCCCGACCAACAACGCCTGGATGCCGCTGCCCGTAGAGAATCTTTACGTCGACCGGGCCAAATTCTGGATCGAAGCCACGATCAATCTTCCGGACAGACCCGTCTTCACTGTCCGCTACACCAACGAACTCCGCGACGGCCGGAAAGACACCACCATGTGGGGCGACACGGATTTGACCGGCATTCCCGCCTATTCCAACGCCTCCACCGTGACCGACCGCAAAATCATCCCGAGCTACATCAATCTCGGGGAACGCCATCAGGACATCGAGGCCCTGATGAAACACACGATCGGGAAAACCACCTTTGAGCTGAGTGTGAACGACGACATCGTCAACAACCTCGATACCCGCTACCTTAACCGCTATCCGGGCGAGGTGAAAGCCTTCCCCGCCATCCCGGCGACGCCAGTGAAAATCATCGCCTCCACCCTCGCGAACAACGGCATCACGGGATTCGACCAGGAGGGGATCAAGTCGAACACCTTTTCGGCCGCCGGCAAGATGGAGACGATTTTCAGCGACAAGGTTTCCTGCCACGCCGGCCTGCGCTTAGAGCACCTGACCAGCGATTTCACCGGCAACCGCGCCCTCTTCACCAGCACGCCCACCGGCGTCGGCACCGTGATCGTGCCAAGCAACAATGTGCTCAACCTCCTCGGCGGCTCGAAGGCGCTGATCTATACCGCCACCGCCGGCGTCGACCTCAGGCCGATCAACGATTTTTTGGTCCAGCTGGATCTAAAGGGCGAGAACAGCTACACCAAGGGTGCGGACTCGTTCACCAGCGTCGCGGGCGCCGTGAACACCACCACGGGCGTGATTACCGCCACCCCGACGGCCAATCATGCGGGCGAGACGGTCGAAAACCCCTCCTGGACGCCTGAAATCAACGCGTCCTATAATGG
>DATJYF010000186.1:0-3186 GCA_035499715.1 Opitutaceae bacterium
ACGATGAAGAACAGCACCAGAACCTGCAGTTCCTCCAGGATGTTGCCGAACCAGAAACAGCAGTAAGCCGTCCCGATGGCGACGAGCACACCGATCACCGACGCCCAACGGCCGATGGCGACATAATGCGAATCGCTGGCCGATTTGCGGATCAGCGGCTTGTAAACGTCGTAGGTCCAGACCGTGGCAAACGCGCTGATGTTGCCCGCCATGCCGGACATGAATCCTGCGATCATTGCGGTGACGCCCAGCCCCAGCAAACCCGGCCCGAGATAGCGGCCCATGAGCAGCGGCAGGACTTCGTTGTAACTGTGGTAATTCGGATCGCCCTGATGGGCGCTCAGGACGGATTCGGGCACCAAATGAATGCCGTGCTGGGTTAGAATCGCCAGCCCCAGCAGGCCCGGCAGCGTGACGATGATCAGCACCAGCATTTTCAGCCCGGCGCCGATGATGGTGCCGTTTTCCGCCGAGCGCAGATCCTTGGCCGCCATCACGCGCTGCACCTGCAAAAAGTCGGTGCACCAATAGCCGAAGCCTATGGCGATGCCCTGGCCGAACACCATGCCGAACCAGTCCATGCCGCCGACATTGTCCTGCGGTGAACGCAGACAGGTCCAGAGGCTGGTCAGGCTCTTGCCCGGCGGGGCCATCTGGCTGAGATGTTCGAGCAGTTTGTGCCATCCGCCGATCTCCCACAGGCCCAGCACGGGAACCAGGAGCAGGCCGAGCCAGATCAGAAAATACTGGAGCACTTCGTTGAAGATAGCAGATAGCAATCCGCCGAGCATGACGTAGATTGCGACGCAGACGGAGGATATCCAGATGCTGAAATTCAGGTCCCAGCCGAGGATCAATTGCAGCACCTTGGCCATGGAGAACATGCCCACGCCGCAGACAAACACGGTCATGAAGGCAAAGGAGATGCCGGCCAGCGAACGGCTGGCTTCGCCATAGCGGAGCTTGAGGTAGCCGGGCACCGAGTGGATGCGCGAGATGTAATAGAACGGCATCATGACCACGGCGAGGAAGAGGATGGCCGGGATCGCGCCGATGAGGTAAGCGTGGGCGCCGAGCATGCCGTTTTGCGCCGCCATGGCCGACCAGCCCATGGTCTCCAGCGTGCTCAGGTTGGCGGAAATGAAGCTCAGGCCGGCGATCCACGCGCTCATTTTGTGGCCGGCCATGAAGAAGTCCTCGCCCGTGGAGGCGAACTTCTTCAGGTACCAGCCGATGCCGAGCACCAACGCAAAATAGAACGCGATGATGCCGTAATCGACCGCCGACAATGTCAGCAGACTCTTGGGCGCAAGCTCGGCCACGACGGGAAGGGGTAGGAAGCTCATGGAAACAACAGAAGCGTCCATCGGTGCCGGACAACGCCCGTCGCGTCAAGTGTGGTCTCGAGCCGGCCGGCGTGGCAAAATTTTTCCGACCGATGCGCCCCGGCGCGGCCGCGCGCCGCCGTCAGCGGGTGAGGCGGAACGAATCGAAAAAGGCCTGGGCGGTGGGCGACGATTCCTCGCCGGCGGGGCCGGCGAAGATGACCTGGTAAAGGCGGTCGCCCACGACAAAAAAACGGATGCGATCGATCGCTTTCTGGGCGGGAATGTCGGCGAGGATTTCGAGACCTTTGACCTCGCCCGCCCGGCAGGGGGAGGAAGTCCGGATGGTTCCGTCCACGTTTTTGACCGCGCTCTTGCTGGCCTTGTCGCAGACGTTCTCCGGTCCGCCCCGCTGCTCCACCGTGCCGGCCGGATAATCACAATAGATGACCATGTAGGCCATGGCCCCGGCATCGTAATACACCATGTTCATCGCGACCTTGCCGACATCGGTTTCGACCGGCTGCGACTGGCGCTGGACCGGGCCCGGAAATTTGGCCACGAAACGACCGTCGCTGTCCGCGACGGTCTCGGGCTTTGGCAAGGCCGTGGTTTCGGCGCGCGCCGACACGGCGAAAGCCAGCAGCGCCGGTAGAAAGATGCGGCCCAAATAAAAGGTCAGGCGGGACATCGGACGCAGCAGGGTGCCAGCCCTCGACGAGGCCGCCAAGCCGATAATGGCCTGAAGGCAGGCGCGCCTTCAGGCCGGGGGTGTTTGCTCAGGCTTTGCCCAACGCCTTGCGCAGCGAGGGAATCTGGCCGGAGCTGCCGAGCAACTGGTTGCGGCTGGCAATGAACTTGGCGTATTCCTCCATGAAAATCTTCCCGGGCGGGCGGAAATCGAACTCGGCCGGTTTGTCGCGGAAAAATTCGCGGTGGACGCGGGTCCAGACGAGGCGGCCGTCGGTGTCGATGTTGATTTTGGTCACGCCGAGCTTGGCGGCGGGAAGGTATTCATTGACGTCCACGCCCACGGCGCTGGGGTCGAGCTTGCCGCCGGCGGCGTTGATGCGCAGCACCTCGTCGTGCGGCACGCTGGACGAGCCGTGCATGACGACGGGGAAGCCGGGGACGCGCTGCTTGATGCCTTGGAGCACCTCGAAGTGGAGCGACTGCCTGCCCTTGAACTTGTAGGCGCCGTGGCTGGTGCCGATGGCGGCGGCGAGCGAGTCGCAGCCGGTGAGCTTGATGAATTTTTCCGCCTCTTCAGGCTTGGTCAGGCAGGCGTTGCCTTCCTCGACCTTGATGTCCTCCTCGACGCCGCCGAGCATGCCGAGCTCGGCCTCGACGCTGATGCCCTTCTTGTGGGCGGCCTCGACCACGCGTTTGGTGATGGCGACGTTCTGGTCGAACGGCTCGTGCGAGGCGTCGATCATGACCGAGCTGTAGAAACCGGAGGCGATGCAATCGTAGCAGGTTTCCTCGTCGCCGTGGTCGAGGTGCACGGCGTAGATGGCCTCCGGGAAAATCTGGTCGGCGGCCCGGATGATGGCCTCGAGCATGCGCTTTTCGGTGTATTTGCGCGCGCCCTTGGAAATCTGGATGATAAACGGCGCCTGGGACTGGATGCAGCCCCGGAACAGGCCCATGGCCTGCTCGGCGTTGTTGATGTTGTAGGCGCCGACGGCATAGTTGCCGTAGGCGTGTTTGAAGAGCTGCGCGGTGGTGACGATCATGGTGGAAATAGAGAGACGGCAATCTCCCATCGCCCGCTGCCGCCCGCAAGGGTTTTCTCTGCGCAAATTTGGCGAATGGCTGTGCGAACCTTGTCTCCGCCGGGGGCGCGCTGGGGCCGCGCCAG
>DATJYF010000187.1:0-5871 GCA_035499715.1 Opitutaceae bacterium
TGCCGCTTTTCGGGTTGGGCATGAGGCCCTTGGGGCCGAGGATGCGGGCGAGGGTGCGGACGGTCTTCATCGCCTCGGTGGTGGCGATGGCGACGTCGAAATCGAGCCAGCCCTCGTTGATCTTCTGCATCATGTCCTGGAGGCCGGCGAAATCGGCGCCGGCGTCGAGGGCCTTCTTCGCATCGTCGGTGAAGACGAGGACGCGGACCTTTTTGCCGGAGCCGTTGGGCAGCGGCGTGGTGCCGCGGACGTTCTGGTCGCCGGAGGCGGCGTCGACGCCGAGGCGGAAGGAAAGCTCGACGGTCTCGTCGAACTTGGCCTTGGGGAACTTGGCCAGGATGTCCACCGCTTCCTTGAGCGGGTATTCCTTGGCCAGATCAGCGACCTGCTGGGCGCTGCGGTAGCGTTTGCTCTTTTTTTCCATGAATCACTCCTTGCGGTGCGAACGTCCCGGGCGGGACTCCCGCGGTGAGTTGTTTTGGTTTCGGATGAAAGTCAGTTGACGACGTCGATGCCCATGTTGCGGGCGGTGCCGGCGATGATCTTGATGCCGGCCTCGTCGGACTTGGCGTTGAGGTCGGCCTTCTTGATGTTGTAGATTTCGAGGAGCTGCTTGCGGGTGACCTTGCCGACCTTGTCCTGGTTGGGCTTGGCCGAGCCGCTGGCGATGTTGGCGGCCTTTTTCAGCAGCACGCTGGCAGGGGGCGACTTGAGGATGAAGGTGAAGGACTTGTCGGTATAGACGGTGATGACGACGGGCAGGATCATGCCGGACTGGTCCTTGGTCCGGGCGTTAAAGTCCTTGCAGAATGCCATGATGTTGACGCCTTGCGCGCCGAGGGCGGGGCCGACGGGGGGCGCGGGATTGGCGGCGCCAGCGGGAAGCTGGAGGCGGATGTAGCCTTGGATTTTCTTGGCCATGTTGGAAAATTTTAGATGTGGGATTTTTGATTTTGGATTGGTCGGATTTTGCGTGGCCCGAGGCTGGCCGGAGTCGAAAATCCAAATTCCAAATTCTAAAAGGGGTGGGTCATTCGGTGAGGCGTTGCACCTGCCAGTATTCGAGCTCGACCGGGGTAAACCGGCCGAAAATGGAGACGGAAATCTTGAGCTTGCCGCGTTCGGGATCGATCTCGTCGATGCGGCCGTTGAGGTTGGCGAAGGGTCCGTCGTTGATCTTCACTTCCTCGCCGACGGAGTACTGGACCTTCGGCACCTCCTTGCCGCTGGCAGCCTCGATGCGGGCGCGGATCTCGTCGATCTCGGACTGGCGGAGCGCGGCGGGGTTGTCGCCGCCGACGAAGCCGATGACGCCGGCGACCTCCTTGACGAAATACCACGGTTTGTTGATGACCTTGCCGTCCTCGTAGAGGCGCATGTGGATGAAGACGTAGCCGGGGTAGAGCTTGCGGACCTTGGTGCTTTTCTTGCCGCCCTTCACCTCGGAAACGATCTCGGTGGGCAACAGCACCTCGAAGATGAAGTCGTCGAGCTCCTCGGCCTTTTTGAACTTTTCAATGTAGGTCTTCACCTTGCTCTCCTGGCCGGAGAGGGTGTGGATCGCAAACCATTGGGCGCCGGCGGGCGCGGATGTGGCGGCGGTCATGGTGGAAAATCAGCCGCGCACCAGGCGGGTGAAAAGGTCGACCACCTGGTAGAGGGAGAAGTCGCAAATGCTGGTGAAAAGTCCGAGGATGACCGTGGCGACGATGACTACGACGGTGGAGTCGCGCAGCTCCGCCCGCGAAGGCCAGGAGGCCTTCTGAAGCTCGGCGATCATTTCGCCAAGGAAGATGCGCGTGCTGCGGAACGGATTTTTCATGGGCTTTGGCTGGCAGGGGCGGAGGGACTCGAACCCCCAACCGACGGTTTTGGAGACCGCTACTCTACCAATTGAGCTACACCCCTAAAGTTGGTTCTTAGACGACGCAGCCGAGGCCCGGGTTGAGGGGGCCTCGGCGTTTCGCCGGAAACGTTTGTCTGGTTAAAGGTTATTCGATGATTTCAACAATGCGGCCGGCGCCGATCGTACGGCCGCCCTCGCGGATGGCGAAGCGCTGGGTTTTTTCCATGGCGATGGGCGAGATGAGCTCGATTTCGACGCTGACGTTGTCGCCCGGCATGATCATCTCGACGCCCTTCGGAAGATTGACGACGCCGGTGACGTCAGTGGTGCGGAAATAGAACTGCGGACGGTAGCCGTTGAAGAACGGGGTGTGGCGGCCGCCTTCCTCCTTGGTCAGGACATAAATCTCGGCTTTGGCCTTCTTGTGCGGCGTGATCGTCTTCGGAGCAGCCAGCACCTGGCCGCGCTCGATGCCGTCCTTTTCAATGCCGCGGAGAAGAATGCCGACATTGTCGCCAGCCTGACCGGAATCGAGGAGTTTGCGGAACATTTCGATGCCGGTGACAACGGAGGTGGTCGTGTCGCGGAGGCCGACAATCTCGACCGTGTCGTTGACCTTGACCTTGCCACGCTCGATGCGGCCCGTGGCCACGGTGCCGCGGCCGGTGATGGAAAACACGTCTTCGACGGACATGAGGAAGGGCTTGTCCAGTTCGCGAACGGGCTCGGGAATGTCGCTGTCGATGGCGGCCATGAGATCGGCGATGGCCTTCTCGCCCTCCGGCTTGCCCTCGAGGGCGGCGGTCGCCGAACCGCGGATGATGGTCGTGGTGTCGCCGGGAAACTGATACTTGGTGAGCAGCTCGCGGATTTCCATCTCGACGAGATCGAGGAGTTCCTTGTCGTCGATCAGGTCGACCTTGTTGAGGAAGACGACGATCTTCGGCACGCCGACCTGGCGGGCGAGGAGGATGTGCTCGCGGGTCTGCGGCATGGGTCCGTCGGCGGCGGAGACGACGAGGATGGCGCCGTCCATCTGGGCCGCGCCGGTGATCATGTTCTTGACGAAGTCGGCGTGGCCGGGGCAGTCGACGTGGGCGTAGTGGCGCTTTTCCGTCTCGTATTCCACGTGGGCGACGGAAATGGTGACGATCTTCGAGGCGTCGCGGACGGTGCCGCCCTTGGCGATGTCGGCGTAGGATTTGACTTCGGCCAGACCCTTGCGCGCCTGCACCGCGAGGATGGCGGTGGTGAGCGTGGTCTTGCCGTGGTCGACGTGGCCGATGGTGCCAACGTTGACGTGCGGTTTCTTGCGTTCGAATGTGCCTTTAGCCATGGAGGGGAAGGAGACGGTTGGTTGATGTGATTGGGTTGACCCCTCGTGTTTTGCGTCGCAGAAGTCGCCGACGTTGACCTGGAGCCCAGAACCGGATTCGAACCGGCGACCTCGTCCTTACCAAGGACGTGCTCTGCCAACTGAGCTATCTGGGCAGACCTGGTTGGGTCAAACAACTGAAAAAAGAGTGAAGAACGTGAACGCCGCTTTTTAGCCCGTCAACTGAAATTTAGCCGGGTTCTGAAAATTAATTTCACGGCCCGACCCGGACGCGGAAAAAGCCCGGCGGCAGGCGCGCGCCCAGCCGGAAACTCTGGACCAAAAATGTCCGGAAATAGGCGTCGACTTCGTCCCGGCCGGAGCTGTGCGCAAGCTGCGGGGGGCCGACGAGTCCGGCCGCATTCACCGCCGCCATGAACTCGAGCGGCGCCCAGTCCCCGCCGGGGGGCGCGGCCGCCGGCAATTCGCCGCGCAAAATGGTTTCGCCGCTGCCCGCCGCCACCACTTCGACGAAGCCGCCCCGCGGCGCCAGCGGTTCCGTCGCCAGGTCGAGCCGGCCGAAGCCCAGGAGGGGCCGCGGCGGCAGGCCCACGGCCAGCGCCTCAATCGGCCGGGCGGGCGCCCGGATCACGGCGGGAAAATCCAGGGCCAGGCCGTTCTGGTCAAACGTCAGGATCGGCGGGAAATTCTCGAAGACCGTGTCACCTGGATCCGGCGCCACGCCGGTGAGGTTGCGAGGCTGGGCGTTTCGGTGGGTGGGTAAAAAAAGCGGCTTCGGATCGAACAGCTCCGCCTGTTCACGCAACGCCGCGTCGGTCGCCGCGTCGAGCCGGGTCACGCCCACGGTCGGAGCCGGCCGCGGCGCCCCGGCCGAGGGCGGCGGCACCGGCGTGCGCGAAAAAAGCCAGGCGACAAAAATCACGGCGAGCAAGGCGCCCGCGCCGGCGACCAGCCACAAGCTTCGTTCCCCCCCGCCCGTCCGGCCCCCGGCAAAAGGTTTTGCCGTCTCGCTCATTGCGGACCGGCCGCCCCCGGTTCATCGAAGGCGAGCTGGACGTAAGCAAAGCCCGCGGTCTTGGCCATCGCCGCCAGATCGGCGATGTTCTGCATCGGCACGTTGCGGTCGGCCCGGATGAGCAGCGCCGGGGCCTTCCGCCCCCTGGCGTGGACTTTCAGCCAGTCGCCCAAGCCTGCGAAGCTGATCATGCCTTCATCGACCAAAGCCACGCCCGGCCGCGGCACGCTGATCACGGTGGTGGTTGCCGCCGCGCCGGCCCGCGCCCCTGGCATGACCGGCAGGGCAAACCCACCCGACAGCCCGACGCCCAGGCCCGGCGCCAGCACGAAACGCGAGCCGAACAAAACGAAAAACAGCACGAGCAGCCCGGCGTTGATGAAATAAAACGCATCGAAACTCTGCGGCGCCGGCCGCACGCGCGAAGCCAGGTCGAGCGGACGCGTGATCATCGCTGCGCCTCCGCCGGCTCCCCGGCCACGGCCGCCGCCCCGCCCCGCCCGCGGTATTCAGTGAGCAGATACCGCATGATTTCGTTGCCGGCCCATTCCACGTCGCGGAGGATCGCGCGCACGCGGCCGCGGAGGAAGTGGTGGGCCAGGTGCGCGGGCACGCCGACCATGAGGCTGGCCGCCGTGCTGAGCAGGGCCTGCCACATGCCCGCCGCCAGCTCGCTGGCCGTGGCATAGTCGTGCTCGAAGGCGCGAAAGGTCACGATCAGTCCGAGAATCGTGCCGAGGAGGCCGACCAGCGGCGAGACTTGCGCGATGGCGGCGATCGTGCCGATGCGGCGCTCGAGGGCGGGGATTTCGACCAGGGCCGCCTCCTGCACCGCGAACCGCATTTTCGCCTCGTCCTCGCCGGCGTTGAGCAGCGCGGCCTTGACCACCGCGGCCACGGGGCCGGGCGCCTCTTCGCACACGGTCAGGGCCTCGAGCAGGCGGCGCTTGGCCAGGATGTTCTTGATGCCGTCGAGAAAATCCTTCGAGCGGATCTGTCCGCGATGCAGGTAGAGCGTGCGCTCGATGAAAAGCATGAGCCCGAGCACCCCGAGCAGCAGGAGGATCCACATCATCGGACCGCCGCGGGCGAACAAGCTGAAGTCAAAGGCGGACATGTTGGTATGAGTTAATGGTTAGACGCCTTTGCCGGGAAAACGTCACGCCGAATCACGTCCTTCAGGGCTTCGCCTCCGCCGGCAGGTAGCGGGCCAGCCGGGCCTGCGCCAGCGCTCCGCCCGGCAGCTGGTAACGCTGGATGAGGAGCCAGGCCTCGCGCGCCTGGTCCAGTTTTTGCTCCTGTTCGAGCGAATCGCCGAGCTCGAGGAGGACGCGGCCCATCCAGTAGGCGCCGGTGGCGCCGAGCGCGGCCGATTTGTTTTCATCGCGAAGGAATTCGTCGGCCAGCCGCCACCAGGTTTCCTGCGCCCGCCCCGCCTGGCCGCGCTGTTTCTGATAAAGGCCGAGCTTGCAGCCGGCCTCGATGCGCAGTTCCGCGGGGGCATCCGGCCGGTCCTGCAGGCTTTCGTAGATCGCCGCCGCGCTCTCGGCGTGGGCCGGATCGTTGGCCGCCTGCGCGCTGTGGCAATCGGCCAGCGCCATCTGCGCCACCAGCACGTCCGGATGCTGGGGGTAATTGTTGACCAGATCCTCATAGGCGTGCTGGGCCGGCCCG
>DATJYF010000188.1:0-12858 GCA_035499715.1 Opitutaceae bacterium
CCCGCGCCGGCGCCCGCTCCCCCGGTCGTGGCGGTCGCGTCCGTCGCGGCGCCCGCGATCCAGCCGGCCGTTTCCGTCGCGCCCCCGCTGGATCCGACCAAGCCGGACCCGAAAATTCTCGCCTATGTCGATGCCCTGCAGGTCGCCGGTGTCCGGATCACCAGCGCCGGCGGCAAGGTGCTGATGAACGACCGGGTCTACCGGCAGAACGACGTCGTCGACCGGCTGCTCGGATTGCGTCTGAAAAAAATCGGGGACGACACGCTCATTTTTATCGACGAGCGCGGCGTGACCTACACGAAAAATTTCTGATCCGCCGTGTTTCGGCCCGGCCGCCGGCTCGGGCTCAATACGCCGTCGCCGGCGGAAAAAAGACCTGCCAGGCCGTGCGCAGCGTGATTTGCAGGTCGAGCCAGATCGACCAGTGCGTGATGTAGTGCACGTCCCAGCGCAGCCGGTGGTGCAGCATCTCCTCCTCCAACACCGCGCCGCGGTAGCCCATGCTCTGGGCCAGGCCGGTGATGCCCGGCTTCACCAGATGGCGCGTGCGATAGGCGCGCGTCCGCTGGCTGAACGCCTGGTCCAGCAGCGGCATGTAGGGCCGCGGACCGACGATGCTCATTTCGCCGCGCAGGACGTTGATGAATTGCGGAAACTCGTCGAGGCTGCGCCGCCGCAAAAACCGCCCGAACGGAAAAATCCGCGCGTCCTCCTCCGCCGCCTGCCGGGATTCCGCCTCCTCCGCCGGCGGCGCCGCGAACATCGAGCGGAATTTCAGCATCGCAAACGGCCGCCCTTGCAGCCCGCGCCGCGTGCGCACGTGAAACAGCGGCCCCGGCGCCTGCCGCCGCTGCATCAGCCAGACCCAGGCGCAGAGCGGCGGAAGCACGAGGATCACCACCGGCAGGGCCACGGCCAGATCGAATCCGCGTTTCAACAGCCGGTTGGCCGGATCCTCCAGCGGCTCTTCCTGCAGCGTGTAGAAATGATGCCCTTCCTCGACCACCGGCACCAGCGGATGGGTATAACGCTCCTCCAGATTGCTGTGGATGAGGAGCCGGCAGCCGCGTTCCTGGCAGATTTCGATCACCCGCCGCGCCTCCGCGTCGTCCGCCGGGAGCTCGAGCATCATCACCTGTCCGACCGTGCGCTCCGCCAGCAAGCGCGGGAGCTGATCCACCCGGCCCAAAAACGGCGCAGGCAGCCCGGCCCCGGCCGCCTCGGCATCATCCGAAAGAAAGCCCACGGCATCGATCCCCAGCGGCTCCTTGTTGGCGATCCAGGCGTGCAGCCGCATCAGCGAAGCCCGGCGCCCGATGAACACGGTCGGCAGCCGCTGCCGGTGAAAGACCAGCCGGGCCAGACGGCGCGGGGCGCGCAGATTGAGCCAGACCAGTCCGAGCCAGGCCCAGACGAAAAAGCTGCCGAGAAAAAGGCGGCTGATGCTCCGGTCGCGCGTGGCGAACATCATGGTGAACGTCAGCAGCGCCATCAGTCCCACCTGCCGCGCCGCCAGCCGCGCCGCGTCCAGCCACGTCATCCGGTGGAACCGCGCCGCCCGCGCGATCAGCTCGCGCGAAGCCAGGAGCATGCCGCCCACCGCGCACAAAAAATACGGCGCCAGATTCACGTCGCGGTTCAAATGCACGAACGGCACGTGGTAGATGATCTGGGCGTAAACCCAGAAAAACACGCCCACGAAGAGCGTCATCGCGCCCGCATGCAGCGTGGCGAGTCCGCGCGCGCGTGAGGTAATCATGCCGGGAAATTGAACACCCGTCCGCGGCCGGATTCCACCCTCAAATTTTTCCGAAACGCCGCTTGATTTCGGCCAGCGGGCGGGTGTTCAGCACCTGCTCGCGCGTCAGCCAGCCCTTGCGCGCGGCGTTGACGCCAGCCCGGATGTAGGCGAGGCCGGCGGTCTCGTGGGCGTCGGGGTTGATGACGCAGAGCAAGCCCTTTTCCGCGGCCCGCCGCCAGTGGCGCCAGTCCATGTCGAGGCGCTGTGGATTGGCGTTGAGCTCGATCGCCACTCCGTTCGCGATGGCCGCATCGATGATTTTGGCCGCGTTCACCGCATAACCCTCGCGGCGCAGGAGCAGCCGGCCGGTCAGATGCCCGAGCATGGTCACGCGCGGCTGCTCGAGGGCGCGGATGATGCGCGCCGTCATCTCGGCCTCGCTCTGGGCGAACACACTGTGCACCGACACCACCACGTAATCGAGCTTCCGCCGCACCGATTCGTCGAAATCGAGCCGGCCGTCGGGCAGGATGTCGCACTCCGTGCCGGTGAAAATATGGGGCTTGAAACGCCGCGAGACGTTCATCGCGCGGATCTCCTCCACCTGCTTGAGCAGGCGCTCCTCGTTCAATCCATTCGCCTGGAAACTCGACTTCGAATGGTCCGCGATCCCGAAGTATTCCCAGCCCAGCGCCTCGGCCGCGACGACCATCTCGATCAGCGTGTTGCGCCCGTCGCTGGCCGTGGTGTGATTGTGAAACGCCCCGCGCAGGTCGCCCGGCTCGACCAGCCGCGGCAGTTCGCCGCGCTCCGCCATTTCGATCTCGCCCGCGCCCTCGCGCAGCTCCGGCGGGATGAAATGCAGCCCCAGCGCGCCGAAAATATCCGTCTCGGTTTTGATCTTTTCCAGTTTTCGTTTTTCACCCTTCGCCTTCTCCTTGGCCGTGCCCTCGCCTTCCGCCGCCACCAGTCCCCACTCGCTCAGGCTCAGCCCCTGCGCCAGCGCCCGCTGCCGCATCTGCACATTGTGGTCCTTCGAGCCGGTGAAATGATGGAGTGCAAAGACAAACTGTTCCTCCGGCACGATCCGCAAATCCGCCTGCAGGCCCCAGTCAAACCGCACGCTCGCCTTGGTTTCGCCCTTGGCCGTGACCTCCTTCACGCCGGGCAACCGCGTGAACCAGTCCACCACCGGCGCCACCTCGATGGCCGCCACCAGAAAATCGAGATCGCCGATGGTCTCCAGTCCGCGGCGCAGGCTGCCCGCCGCCTCCGCCCGCACCACGGCCGGCAGTGCGCGCAGCCCGGCCAGGATCGGCTCGGCCGTCTGCCAGGCATCCCACCACAAATGCCGCCGTCCATAGGCTTCGCGGTTTTTGATCCCGGCCAGGATCTTTTCCTGGCTCTTTTCCCCGAAGCCGTCGAGCGCGGCCACCCGGCCGGCCGCGCACGCCGCCGCCAGCTCCGCGATGCCGTCCACGCCCAGCTTGTCGTGCAGCACGCGCACTTTTTTCGCCCCCAGGCCGGGAATCTGCAGCATTTCCACCAGGCCCGGTTCAATCGAGGCCTTCAGCTCGTCATAAAATTTCAGCCGGCCGGTGGCGTGCAGCTCGGCGATCTTTTTGGCCAATGCTTCGCCGATCCCCTTCACTGTCTCCAGCCGCTGCTCGCGGATGAGCGCCGCCAGCTCCGCGTCCTCGATACCCTCGACCGCCCGCGCCCCCGCCTGATAGGCGCGGACCTTGAAGGGATTCTCGCCCTTCAACTCCAGCAGCGTGCCGATCTCGTTCAGGACGTCGGCGATCTCGTTTTTCGTCATAGGAAAGGACTTCGACAGACTGAACCAAATTCTGCAACTTTGTCGAAAATGAGTTTCACTTACCAGCGCACGATCCATTTTTCCGACACCGACGCCGCCGGCGTGATGTTCTTCGCCAACTATCTCGCCCTTTGCCATGAAGCCTACGAAGAGGCGCTGGCCGCCGCCGGGATCGACTTGAAAACGTTTTTTGCCGACCACGGCGTGGTCGTGCCCATCGCCAGGAGCGAGGCCAGTTACCTCCGGCCGCTCGGCGCCGGCGACAAGGTCCGCGTCCTCGTCACGCCCGCGGCGCTTTCGGAGAACAGCTATGCGCTCGATAGCGAGGTCGTGAAACTCGGCCCGGCCGAAAAATCCGCCGCCCGCATCCGCACCGAGCACGTCTGCATCAGTTCGAAGACCCGCGAGCGCCTGCCGCTACCGCCCGCCCTCGCCGCCTGGGTCCGCGCCGGCTGAGACGCCCGCCGCCAGCGCGGCCCGGTTCAATTTTCCCTGGGGACTGCGCGGCCAGTCGGCCACCGCGGCAAAGCGCTTCGGCCGGGCATGCGGCGCCAGCCGGTCCGCCAGCATCCGCTCCGCCCGCGCCAGGTCCGGCGCCCGTCCGTCCGCCGGATAGCAGGCCACGATCTGCTGGCCCCACTCCGCGTGCGGGAGGCCGATGACGGCCACGTCGTCGAATTCGCCCGTTGCGCGCAGCACCGCCTCCACCTCGAGCGGCTGCACTTTTTTTCCGCCCGTGATGATGACGTTGTCCCGCCGGCCGGTGACATGCACGTGGCCGCGCTCGTCGAGAAAACCGGCGTCCTCCGTCACGCATTCGCGCCCGGCGCGCCAGTCCGGAAAATAGCCGCGAAAAACGGATTCGCCGGCGATGCGCAACACGCCCTCGTCCGTCACGCCGATGCGGGCGTGCGGCAGGGCCGGCCCGCTGCTGAGCCGGCCGGCCAGAAATTCCTCCGGTGGCAGCGCCGCCACCATCGCCGCGGTTTCCGTCAGGCCGTAGCTCGGGGCCAGCGGCACGCGCGCCGCCCTCGCCTGCTCGATCAATTCCGGCCAGGCCGGCCCGCCGCCCAGGAACACGGCGCGAAAATCGCGCAGCCACGCCGCGGCCCCGGGCTGGGCCAGCAACCGCTGCAATTGCGTCGGCACGAGCGAAAGAAAATGTCCGCCGGGCGCGATCACCGGCCACCGGCCGGCCTCCAGTTCCTTCCAGTTCCACGGCAGAAAATCGCCACCCGTCAGCGCACAGCGCATCCATCCCATGAGTCCGCTGACGTGGTGCAACGGAAGCACGCCGACCGCGCCGACGCGCGAGAGGCCAAAATGCCCGCCGAATCCGTGCACCGCCGAGAAAATCGTGTCCTGGTCGTGCCGGGCCAGTTTTATCCGCCCGCCTGTTCCGCCTGATGCGATCATCAGCCAGCCCCGGCCCGTTTCTGATTTTGGATTTTGGACTTCGGACTGGGTCAACGCCGCAAACTGGGCGCGTTCGCCCGCGCCCCAGGCCGGATCGCAAAGGAAAACATTGCCGCCCTGCGCCACCGCCTGGACGAATGCCGCCATGAAGCGCGCCGGCTCGCTTTCGCAAATGACGGTGTCGCGCGGCTCGGCCGCCGTCAGCGGCGCGCCCAGCATCCGGGCTAACTCAGCGCGTTCCATGCCGCCTCCACGTTGATTTTTTCCACGTCTTCCACGCGCAAAAACGGCGCCGCCGCCGGCCCGTCAAGGCGCGCGTCCTTGAACAGCGGCCACACCCCAAAACCCAGCGCCCGCGCCCGGGGCGAAGCCGTCGAATCACTTTCGCCCGCCCAGCGGAAAGCCAGCCGCAACGCCGCCCGCGCTCCGGCTGCGGTCTCGAGCGCCGACGAAAACACAACCTTCGCTTTCGCCGCGGCCAGCCGCTCCAGCACCGCAACGGCGTCGCCCAGCAGCGACGGCTTGACCACGAACACGCCGGGCCACCCGTTTCCAAGCCATCGCGCCACGTCCGCATCGCCGGCCAGCGACTCGTCCAGCGCGATCGGCGTGGGAAAATCCGCCGCCAGTCCGCGCAGCAGGTCCTCCGCTCCGCGCGCGTCCGCCGCCACGGGCTGCTCAACGAATTCCACCGGCCGCTCCGCGCCGCGCTCCAGCCAGCGCTCGGCCTGGCGGCGCGACCATGCGCCATTGGCGTCGAGCCGGAGTTTCGCGCCGGCCGGCAACGCCGCGCACACGTCGTCCAGCAATCCCAGCTCGCTGCCCATGTCGCCCGCTCCCACTTTCCACTTGAACGTGCGAAACCCGGCCTCTGCCAGCGGGCCGATTTTTTCCAACGCCTGGCGCCCCGCCGGCAGCAACGCCGCCACCGGCAGGTGGTTTCGTGCCGGCGCCGGACCATTCCGCTCCGCCGCCGCCTGCAACGCAAACCGGAGGCACCGCAGCCGCTCCGGGATCGCGGCCAGCGCGTCCGCGCCAACTTGTCCGCCCAGCGCCGCACAGGCCTCCGCGGCTTCGTCCGCCGACTCCGTGCCAAACCACGGCAGCACCGCGGCCTCGCCGTAGCCGGCCGCCCCGGTCCCGTCCTCCAGCCGCACCAGCACGCCTCTGCGCTCGGCCAGCACGCCGTGGGCCGTGCGCAGCGCGGTGCGCAACGGCTGGCGATAACGGCGGTAATCCAGGCGAAAAATCATGGAAGCGTCCGCGCACACAAAATCCCGCCGGCCCGCAAGGCAACTTCGTCGTGACCCGAGAAAACATTTGCTCTTTTCTCCATGAACCTTATTACGTTCGCGGCAACTCATGACCAAGGTTGCCACGATTTCAACGCCCGGTGTCGATGCCGGTTTTTACCTGCCGGCGGATGATTTTTTCACCGCCGCCCGGCCGACTGCGCTCACCTTCGACGACGTTTCCCTCGCCACGCTGCACTCGGATATCCTGCCGCGCGACGCGGACACTTCCACCCAGCTCAGCGAGGCACTCCGCCTGCAAATTCCGATCATTTCGGCGGACATGGATACCGTGACCGAATCGCGCATGGCCATCGCCATGGCGCTCAACGGCGGTCTCGGCCTCATCCATTACAACATGCCGCCGCGCGACCAGATCAAGGAAGTCGCCCGCGTCAAACGCCACGTCCACGGCCTCATCCAGGATCCCATCACCGTCGCCCCCGATCTGCTCATCGGTGACGTCCTGGCCATGATCGAACAGCGCAAATTCAACTTCAGCACCTTCCCCGTCGTCGATGCGCAAAGCCGCCTCGTCGGCCTCCTTTCCAGCAACCTCGTCCGCGAACGCTACCGCACGAAAAAAATCGCCGACGTCATGACGCCGCGTGCCCAGCTCGTCACCGTGCCGGCGAAAAAAATGTCGGGCGACCCGATCAAGTTCGCCGACGCCTTCTTCACCGAACACGTCGGACTGCACAAGATTCTCGTGGTCGACGATGAGGATCATCTGCGCGGGCTTGTCACAAGTTCCGATGTTGAGCGCATCACCGGCGAGGCCAAGGCCCATCGCAAGCCGGCCCGCGATCCGCAGTTCCGGCTGGTCGTCGGCGCCGCGCTCGCGCCGGTGCGCAAACCGTCCGGCGAACTCGATCGCGACAAAATCATCGCCCATGTCGGCCATCTCGTGGAGGAGCACGTTGACGCCGTCGCCGTCTCCACCGCCCACGGCCACAGCGCCGGCGTCGGCGACATGGTCAGCCTCGTCCGCGGCGCGTTTCCACAGCTCACGGTCATCGCCGGCAACGTCACCAGCGCCGCCGGCGTCGAGTTTCTGGCCAAGTGCGGCGCCAACGCCGTCAAGGTCGGCCAGGGCCCCGGCTCCATCTGCACCACGCGCATGGTGGCGGGCGTCGGCATCCCGCAGCTCACCGCGCTCTACATCGCCGGTCGGGCCGCGGCCGGCTGCGGCGTGCGCGTCCTCGCCGACGGCGGCATCACCAAGTCGGGCGACATCGTCAAGGCCCTCACCCTGGCCGATGCCGTCATTTGCGGCGGCCTTTTCGCCGGCTGCCGCGAGGCGCCGGGCGAAATCCTCGAGATCGACGGAAAAATCTACAAACAATACCGCGGCATGGGTTCGCTCGCGGCCATGAAAGCCGGCAGCGCCGCCCGCTACGGTCAGGACAAGGCCGACACCACGCGCAAGCTCACCGCCGAGGGCATCGAGGCGCTCAAGGAGGTCTCCGGCTCGGTGGACAATGTCCTCGCCGAGCTCATCGGCGGCGTGCAGAGCGGCATGGGCTACCTCGGGGCGAAAACCCTCGGCGAACTCCGGGCCAAGGCCCGCTACGTCCGCGTCAGCGCCGCCGGCCAGAAGGAAGCCGCCCCGCACGACGTGATCGAAGTCTCCACCCGCAAGGACTGAGCTTGAGGGCCGGGCCGTGGGGCGCGAAACAAGGCGGCGCCCAAGGACGGAGCGATTATTTACAACTTATTGAGGGCGGCTGCGACCCGATGAATTTGAGGCTTTTTTGTATCAAAGGGCCGGGTTCCGCGTCATTCAATAACAGGTATCGCATTACAATTTGCCGAAAAAATTTCTGTGGTTTTTTTGCAGCGTGCCTCGTTAGGCTCTCCGTCCTGATGCATAGGCCATATACTTTCCGTCGGGTCCTGCCTGCGGGCTTCTTCCGCGGTGCCACCCTGGCCGCGATGATCGCGATGGCCGCCACCACGGCCGCCGCTCGCGTTTACTCGGGGGCCCGTCACTTTTTCACCCAGTCCGTGATAATGCCTTATTGGAGTTCCGGCGCCCGCATCATGCGCTGGACGCTCACGGCGCGAGAACAGGCCGCTCCCATGAATTTTTGCGTCACGCTGAAGATGCGAAATTTTGCGGAGCTCCAGGCCCGGCTCGGTCGCGGAGAAAAAATCCCCCCTGAGGATTTGGCCGCCAATTATCTGCCATCGGCCTCCGATTATGCCGCGGTCCGGGACTGGCTGGTGAACCAGGGATTCACCCTCACGCAGCAGGACCCAAATCACACCGCGGTGTTCGCGCAGGGCACGGTCGCCCAGATACAGAACTCCCTTTATGCCACCTTCGCCAAGGTCGGCACGGCGGACGGCGAATTCACTTCCGCCATCACGGCTCCTTCGCTTCCGGTCGAACTCTCCGCAGCCGTCCTTGGCATTGATGGACTGCAACCGCACATCCGGATGCACCGGAGGACCATCATTGTCCGACGTCCGCAGGTAAACATATCGGGAGTGCCTTATCTCGCCCCGAAAGACATTTTAACGGACTACAACGCGCCAACCGCACTCACGGGGACAGGACAGACGATAGCCATTATCATGGATGCCACCGTGTCCAACGCCGATTTGCAGTCGTTTTACGCGGCAGTTGGCAGCACCCAAACCGCCAGCAATGTTACGACAATTCTTGTGAACGGAGGACCTACGGCCGCTGATCAAAGTAATGACGGAGATGAGGCGGCCCTCGACGTGGAATGGGCTAGCGGCATGGCGCCCGGGGCCAAAGTCCGCCTTTATGCCACAAGCGATCTTGGCACAACGTCGCTTCTAACCGCTCTGGCAATGATTATTTCCGATGCGCCCGTAAATAACATTACCGTACTTTCAATGAGCTTTGGTGCTCCGGAAACTCCTATAGGCAGCCTCAACAGCCTCAGCCAGAAATTTGCGCAAATGGCGGCGGCCAATATCACTGTTCTTTGCAGTTCGGGTGATGGCGGCTCAAATCCCGACCCCCAGACAGGTGTCTACGACGGGCTGAGCACTGACCTTGCCCCAGAATATCCGCCCAGCGATCCGAACGTCACGGGGGTTGGAGGAACTTTGCTCACCGTGACATCTTCGACGGCCTCTTATGTAAGTGAAACCGTTTTTAGCAGCATCAGTTCCAGCAATCCAAGTAATCGTTTCGCCTCTGGCGGCGGCATCTCCCAAGATTTCAGCATTCCTTCGTGGCAAACCGACGGCGGACCTGTCCTTTCGAGCAACACCATGCGCTGTGTCCCCGACATATCCATCATCTGGGCGGCTGTTACAAATGGATCGCCGGTCCGCAGTGAATTTGCTCTTGTTGTCGCCAATGGTGTCGATGAAGGAGGAGGAGGCACGAGCCTTTCGTCCCAGGTTTGGGCCGGCATTGTCGCCCTGCTCAATCAAGCCCGCGCGAACGCCGGCATGGGCCCCATCGGTCCGCTCGGTCCGGCGATTTATCCGCTTCACGGCACCTCGGCTTTCAACGACATCACCACCGGCAACAATGGCGCTTATTTTGCCGGAACCGGCTACGATCTTTGCACCGGGCTCGGCTCGCCCAACATCGCCAATCTCGCCGCCGCCCTTACCACGTCGTCCACCAATCAGCCTTCCGGCGGAGGCGGCGGTTCCGGCAGCAGTAGCTCATCCAGCACCACGGTCAGCGCGGCCGCCGCCAGTTCTTCGGGCGGCGGAGGCGGCGGGGGGGGAGCCCCCAGTCTTTGGTTTTACGGAGCGCTGGCGCTGGTGGCTGCTGTTCGTCTCACCCTGCCGAAGCAAAAAGTTTCATAGCACCAAATTTCCCGGGATTGCCGCCGTCCGATGGTCATGCGTTCCCTCGCGTTCCGCCAAATTCCCTGGGTGTTCCTCGCCATCGGTCTCGCCGCGCTGGCCATCGAAATCAATGGCGCGCTCCACGGCTCATGGCGCGACCTGCTGATCTACGACCGGAATGCCGTCGCCCATGGCGAATGGTGGCGCATCTGGACCGGCCACCTGGTGCATTTCGGCTGGCCGCACTTCATCGCCGACGGCGGATTGTTTCTTATCCTCGGCTGCCTGCTCGAGCGACCGCATCCGGTGCTCAGCCTGTTCGCCCTGGCCGTCATGCCGCTCGTCATCTCCGGCAGCCTTTTCCTCTTCGATCCGGCCATAACCCGTTACGGTGGACTCAGCGCCGTGAACCTGGGCTTGCTCGTTTTCCTCGCCTGCGCCGGCTGGCGGAAAAACTGGGTCGATTGGTTCTGGCCGGCCGTGCTCGCAATTTATCTCGGTGAAATCGTCCTCGAATCCACCTATGGCCACGGTCACGGCGGCGGCATGATCCGCTTCGACGATCCCACCGTCCAGGTCGCCACCGCCGCCCATATTCCCGGCGCGATCTTCGGCGTGCTTCTCTCATTCTGCACCCGTCGGGCGCCGTCAAAAAATTCCGCGGCCGGCAGGACGGGATAAACCCTCCGCCAAATGTTTTTGTTTGCACTCCGGCTCGTGCTCGCGTTTTCCCTTGTCGGCAACAGGGGCTTCGCTCCGGTTGCCTCCAAGGAACCATGTCCCTGACTCCCTTTTCCAGCCGGCTCATTGCCGACGTCGGTATTTCGCTCGGCGATGAAGGCAAAGGCCGCCTCATCCCGGAAGTGGTGGACGAGCTGCGGGCCACGCGCGCGCCCGTCTCCGTCGTGCTCAAGGTCAACGGCGGCGCCAACTCCGGCCACACCGCCGGCGGCATCAAGCTCAACCTCCTGCCCGCCGGCGTCGTCGAAAACTGCGTGCCGCACCTCTGCCTCGGCGCCGGCGTCGTCGCCGATCCGCGCAAGATCTGGTGGGAGACGCGCCCGCTCGAGAAAAAAGGCTATGCCATCCTCTCCCGCCTGCTCATCGATGAACGCACGCTGGTCTCCGACCTCACCCATCGCCTGCTCGACCTCGCCTGGGAGAGCTACCGCGTCAATGTCCTGCGCGAGGAGCCGCGCGGCTCGACCGGCCGCGGCATCACGCCGGCCTACGTCGACGAGGTCGGCCAGTGGCAGATCACCTTCGCGGACTTTCTCGCCGGGCCGGACTGTTTCGCGCGCAAGCTCGCCCAACGCGCCGACCGCGCCCTGCGCACGATCCAGCACGTCTGTCGGGTGAGCGAAGCCGCCTGGCACGAGTTCTTCGACAAGCTCACCGCGGCCGAGCAGCGCGCCAACGCCGAGGCGCTTGAACTCGGCGTGTTCGGCCAGGACGAATACGACTTCACGCGCTTCCGCGGCTCCGCGCCGTTCACGCTCGATCTCGATCGTCTCACCGCCGCCTACTGGCAGGCCGGCAGCGCGCTGGCCAAAAACATCGGCGAGGTGCGCGAGCTCGTGCGCGCGGAGCTTGCCGCCGGTCGCACCGTCATCGGCGAGTTCGGCCAGGCCTACTGGCTCGACAAGCGCCACGGCTTCTCGCCCAACGTCACCGCCTCGCACACCTACACGCCGGAGCTTTTCCAGAGCGCCGGGCTGCCGGTCCAGCCCGTCCACACCTTCGGCGTGGCCAAGGCCTACGACACCAAGGTCGGCACGCATACGTTCCTCACCCAGATGGACGACGCCCATCCGCTCTGCGCCCGGCTGAAGCAGCTCGAGTTCGGCACCAGCACCGGCCGCCAGCGCATGGTCGGCTGGTACGACGCGGTGGAAAAAGGCGACGCGCTCCGCTACGGCGGCTTCCAGGATTTGATGATCAACAAGCTCGATGCGCTCACTCATGGCGGCGAATGGAGCGGCGAGCTGCAAATTTGCGCGGCCTACACCGACGCCTCCGGGAAGGTCTTCCGCCATGTCCCGCGCAACGAAGCCGTGCGCAAGACCCTCCGGCCGGTCTATGAAAAATTTCCCGGCTGGCGCGAGGATGTCTCGCAGGTCCGCCATTTCGGCGACCTGCCGCGCGCCGCGCAGCGCTACGTCGCCGCAATGATGAAGACGATCATCGATGTCGCCTTTGCCGGCGAAGCCCGGCCGTCCGCGGCCGCCCTGCCGAACCTGCGCTACCTCGGCGTTGGCCCGCAGCCGTCGCAGATCATCAAGGACGTCCCGGCCACGGCGGAATTGATCAAGCTGGCCTGAGGCTCGTGCCGCCGCGATGGATCCGTCCAACCAGAATCCGCCCCGGTTCACCGCCACCGCGCTCGGTTGCCTGGAGCGAAATGGAAAAAAGTATTATCGCGGAGCCACCGCTGCGTCGTCCGTGAATGCAGCCGAGGCGGAAAACGCCGCCCGCGCGCTGGCCCAATCGCGGGCCGAGATCGCCGCCGGCAGCGGCTTTTTTCAAAAGGCCAGAGCGTCGTATCCTTATCCCGAGCGCATTCTCAATGAGCCGCTGATCGACCGGGTCAGCCTCGCGGGAGCGGCGACGGACGCGGTCGCGCGGGAGATCGCCAAGATCACCCGCAACAGCCATGGCTCGACCGTCCTCAATGCCTATGAAGTCATGTTTGTCGACGTCGACACGGTCCAGGATCTGGACAACGCCGCCGAAGGATCGGTCGTGGAGGAAACCGCCGCGCTGGCCGAGCTGCATGGGCTTTGTTCCCGGCAGGAAGAGCTTTG
>DATJYF010000189.1:0-10200 GCA_035499715.1 Opitutaceae bacterium
CGGCCTGATGTTCACGCACAAGTCCGACGGCCTGCTGCCAGACCTGGACCGGGCCGGGCACCGTGCCGATGCTGGTCTTGACGTTGGCGGCGGTGACGGCCCAGGCCACGAGGAAAAGCCCGAAGCCAAGGAGCGGCAGGCCGATCATGCGGCCGAGCTGGGCCAGCTGCTCGCGCGGATCCTCGCCAACGCAAAGGCGGACAACCGGCATGAGCGGCGTGAGGCCGATGGTTTGGAACAGGGAGATGAGGCGGTCGGAAATTTTCATGGGCAAGCTCTCTATTTCAGGCCGATTTTGAATTCCTGCAGGTAGGAGTTGGGATGGCGGCCGTCATAGGTGACGCCGTCGATGAAGTTGTCGTCGGCCGGCTTGAAACCATCGGTGTCGGGCAGGTCCTTGGGGTTCATCTTGCCCTCGGCGACGAGGAGTCTGGCGGCCTGGCGGTAAAGGTCGGGACGATAGACCTGCTTTGCGACGTCGATATACCACCGGTCCGGCTTGTCCCCGGAGATCTGCCCCCAGCGGCGCATCTGGGTAAGGAACCAGATGCAGTCGCTATAATACGGATACGTCGCGTGGTAGCGGAAGAAGACGTTGAAATCGGGCATGGCGCGCTTGTCGCCCTTCGCGTACTCGAAGGTGCCGGTCATGCTGTTGGCGATGACGGCAGCGTCGGCGCCGACGTATTCGGGGCGCGAAAGGATCTCGACCGCCTTGCGGCGGTTTTCCGGGCTCGCGTCGAGCCAGATGGCGGCACGGATGAGCGCCTTGAGCACCGCAAGATAGGTGTTGGGATATTTTTTCGCCCATTCCTCGGTGACGCCGAAGACTTTCTCGGGATTGTTCTTCCAAATTTCGTAGTCGGTGATGACGGGCACGCCGATGCCCTTGAACACGGCCTGCTGATTCCAGGGTTCGCCCACGCAGTAACCCTGGATCGTGCCTTGTTCGAGCGTCGCGGGCATCTGCGGCGGAGGCGTGACCGACAGGAGCACATCGGCGTTGGTGGTGCCGGTCGTGTCTCCGCCGGTATAGAAGCCCGGGCTGATGCCGCCCGCGGCGAGCCAGTAGCGCAGATAGTAATTGTGCGTGGAAACGGGAAACACCATGCCCATGCGCATGGGTGTGCCGGCCGCCTTGTAGCGATCGACGATGGGTTTGAGCGCATCGGCTTTTATCGGGTGCGGCGGGTGAGGCCCCTCGAGCGCCGGGTTCAGCGACTGCATTTCCTTCCAGATGGCATTGGAAACGGTGATGCCGTTGCCGTTTAGATCCATGCTGAAGGAGGTGATGATTTTCGCCCTGGTGCCGATGCCGATGGTCGCGCCAATGGGCTGGCCGGCCAACATGTGGGCGCCATCGAGTTCGCCGTTGATCACGCGATCGAGGAGAATCTTCCAATTGGCCTGCGCTTCGAGCGTGACGGAGAGAAATTCGTCATCGAAATAGCCGTTTTCCTTGGCGATGACGAGCGGCGCGCAGTCGGTGAGTTTGATGAATCCGAATTTTAGCTGGGGTTTTTCGACGGCAAGAGGCCCGGCTTGCGCCGCCAGGCGCACGCCGAAGAATATCAAGGCAACGCCCACAAAGAGCCGCGCGCTACATCGCTGCAGGGAAGTGAATGCGTTAGCGGACATTTCCGCGTGGGTCAGTCGGGGAGACGAGTTCATGTGATTGGTTTGTGTGGAGGGCCTTGCGATAGAGGTCCTCGCGAAACAGGCGGCGGGGCAGCTCCGCATCGACCGCAGAGGCAGAAAGGAGGCCGGTGGCAATCAAGGTGGACTGCAGCTCGGCCGCCTTGGCGGCGGCAGGCACATTGGCGTCGCCACGGTGGAAAATGTGGAAATCCGGCGTGATTTCGACGCGGCCATCGCCGCAGTCAAAGCGGCCGGTCAGGGCGGGCGCGATGACACGCACGGGCAGATTCAGATGGCCGGCTTCAGCCAGTAGTTGCGCGAGCGGCTCGCGATTCTGCGGCTCGTCGCACCACACGCATGCCTCGACGAGCGCGGCCACCAGCGCGGTGTGCTCGGCAGCGCACTTGTGGGCAAACTGCTGGGTAACCATAAGCACCTTTTCCAGATGGCCGGGTTGCTGCGCCGCGCTCCACATGGGGCACCAGCCGGCGCCCTCGCGCACGGCGAGGGTGTTCCACGGCTCGCCTGCGCAGTAGCCGTCGATGGTGCCGGCGGCAAGGTTGCGAAACATCTGCGCCGGAGGCACGACGACAATGCGCACGTCGCGATCGGGATCCAGCCCCGCACGGCGCAGCCAGTCGCGCAGCAGGAGGTGATGGGAGGAGAACAGAAACACGACTCCAAATGTGAGCGGTTGGTAGGCGGGCCGCGTCCGAGCAAGGTCGCGCAGGCCGGCGGAATCGCGGACCCCGGCTTCCCAAAGCGTTCGGGAAAGCGTGAGGGCATTGCCGTGGAGATTGAGCACAAGCGCGGTCAGCACCGGGCAGGGCGCGCAGCCGAGGCCGAGGTGGGTGGACCAGAGCATGTGTGCGGGCGCCTGCGCGGCCTCAAGTTCCCCATAGATGATTTTCTCGCGGATGGTTGCCCAGCCGACTTCACGATGCAGCTCCACTTGCAAACCATGCCGCGCAAAAAGTCCGTGGCGCTGGGCCACGATCAGCGGCGCGGCGTCTGTCAAAGGCAAAAAGCCGACGCGCAGTGGCCGGGTATGAGTGACGGCCGGCGCAGAATTTCGTGACTTTGAAGGCATTCAGATGCTTTTGATACTTGCGGCCCATGTCAGCCGCCCATGTGCCAACCGGTGTGATTGGCTTAATTAATGCTCCTCTAAGTTTTCATCGAAATGATGAAGCGATTTCATACATGAAGCCGACCATCGACAGCCGCCAGTTGCACGCCTTTGCCGCCCTCGGGCGGCGGGGCAGCTTCACGCTCGCGGCGAAGGACTTGTTTCTCACCCAATCGGCCATCAGCCATGCGATCAGGGCGTTGGAGGAGGACATCGGCTGCCGTCTGGTCGATCGCGTGGGCAAACGCGTTCTGCTGACGCAGGCCGGTGAGCAGTTTCTGCGACACACCGAAAAAATCCTCCGGGAGATGGAGACGGCGCGCGCCGGGATAAACGCGCTTTCAAAGTGGGGCCATGGCCGGCTCCGGGTCGGCGCCAGCACCACGGCGTGCCAGTATATCTTGCCAACCGTGCTCCGTGAATTCCGGCAAAGCTTTCTGCGCTGCGTCATCAATATCGAACCGGGAGACCACAGCCGCCTTCTTGAGCTATTGCGCGGCGGTCAGATTGATCTCGCACTGGTGCTTGAGCCGACGGCGGTGCGGGACGAGTTTGTCTTTGTGCCGTTGTTTCATGACGAGTTGCGCTTCTTCGTCGCGCCGCTGCATCCCTGGGCCAGGCTCGGCCGCGCGCCTCGCGAAACCATCGCGAACGAAACGCTCATTCTCTACAACAAGATGAGCTACACTTTTCGGCTCATGAGCGATTATTTCCGCGAGGAGAAAATCCTGCTGAGCAACTTTATCGAGCTGGGCAGCATGGAGGCCATCAAGGAACTCGCGAAAATCGGCCTCGGCGTCGGCGTGCTTGCGCCATGGATCGCAAGGAAGGAAGTGGAGAATGGTTCGCTTGTGTCGGTGCCGTTGGGGACCCGCAAGCTGCGCCGCCGCTGGAGCGTGGCTTATTTGAAAGGCCGTCGCCTGGCGCTAGCGGAGGAAACTTTTGTCGGCCTCTGCGAATCGGTAACCGAGATGCTCGGCCTCAAGACGACGCGGGCCGTGGCCTAGCAAGCCATCTTGGGGGTTTGAGCAGGACAGACCTGCATCAGTGAAATTGATGCGCTCAGCTCGGTTCAAGCGCAGCCAAGTCGACCTCGAGTCACGTGCTCGCCAACTTATGGTTCCGAGGCGTGGCAACTCATCATTCCGTCGACATTGGTGTCGACGGAAGCACGAGTTGGCCAATTTGGACAGGGTATGTTTCCTACCCGATCTGGCGCGGTTGCTCGTCGGGCATGACGCGATCGAGCAGGTAATAGACAGGGCAGAATCCGGTGAACGAGCTCGAGATCATCAGGCCGGCCAGTGCGCCCGTCGCATAGAGCCAGGGCGCGCCTTGCGTCAGGCCGAGCAAGGTGCCGGTAAGGACCAGGCCGCCGACAATGCCGTCGTGAATCCTGGTTTTGAGAGTCATGCTGGTTTTGAAGTTCATGGTTTTGTTGGTTGGATGAGTTCGGGACGTTTTCCCGGATCGGGTGCGAAAGGTAGCGTAACCGCGGCACGCCTTCTGTGACCATGGTCACACAACGCGCCATTTTTACCACCAACGGGCTTGGCCCCGGGCAAACAGCCGTCAGGATGGGGCTGCGCCATGATCACCCCGCAATTGCTCGCCGCTTATCCGTTTCTCGGGAAAATCTCCCCGCGTTCGCGCCGGATGGTCGAAGCGGAGGGGATTCTGCGCGTGTTCAAGCGGGACGATTCCGTGATTCGCCGGGGCGACCGGGTCGGCGGCATGTTGCTCATTGTTTCCGGACGCATGCGGGTGTTCACGCTTTCCGACGGCGGCGAGGAGGCCACGCTCTATACCGTGCAGCGAGGCGAATCCTGCCTGTTGTCCACGAGCGCGCTGTTCGCGGAGATGTGCTTCCCGGCGTCGGTCGAGGTCGAGACGCCGGAGGTGAAGATCTTCTGCATTCCGGCCGCGGCCTACCGGACGCTCTACCGCGACGAGCCGGCCGTGCGGGATTTCACGGTGAGCGAACTTTCCGGGAGGGTCTTCGATCTGCTCGCGGCGTTGGAGGAGCGAAGCCTCCGATCGATCGGGGATCGCCTGAAAGGTTATTTGACCCGCCGGGTCGACGGTCAGGGGGAAGTCGTGGCCACGCACGAGCAAATCGCGCTTTCGCTCGGCACCGCGCGCGAAGTGGTATCGCGGAAATTGGGCCAGTTGGGGAAGGCCGGATGGATCAAGACCCAGCGCGGGCGCATCCGACTGCTCAAGCCAAAGCTGCTCGCATAATACCATTCCTGCTTGTTGATTCCTTCCCTGGCCAGACGGCGTGCGGGTCTACCCCGCCAGCTTATGCCTCCTTTTCGTGATTTCGGCCAATCCATGCTTCCGAATCCGAAATAAGGCTAAATTTATTACGAGTGACGGATCGGCCAATTTATGGTTCCGGCGTGTGGCAGCTCATCGTTCCATCGACACTGGTGCGTGACACATAAAATGGCCAATAGGCCGCTTAATGTGGCAAAATCGCTGCCATGTTATGCGCCACGTTTTCCATTGTTTAGTCCCGAACCGCCCGGACGAGATGCCAAGCGAGCCGGACCCAACGCGCAAACCAGCGCCGCCGCTCCTTCCTTGGGAAAAATTTCGCCTTCAAAAACACCAGCGCCGGCATCGCGGCAAATTTGACCACGGTCGGCGTCGTCCGCCAGCGTGCATGGAGCCGGTCGAGCCAGCGCAGGGGGCGCGCAGCCGTCTTTACGGCCGCGACGCAATCAGATCGCTCCCGGGCAATGCGGGCGCGGATCGCCGCCTTGCCGCCGGCGAGCGTGGTCAGCTCTCGGCGCGGAAACATGCGCGGTCGGCGGCAAGCTCGCGCCGGGTGTCGCCAAACGGCCGCGGCTGGCGGGCGAGATGGCGACGAAACAGGACGATGATGGCGACGAATGCGGCGGCATAAAACAGGGTGAGGCCGGCCAAGGCGGCGAGGCGCGCGGTTTCCCAAAAGGCATACACGACCGTCAGGCTGGCGAAGGCCATCGCCATCGCCCCGACGAAGATAGCGGCGCTGATCCAGATGAAATTCTGGAGAAGGCGGAATTTTTCCTCCTGCAGCTCGACGGAAAAAAGCTCCACCCGGCTTTCCAGCGACGAAATCAGCCGCTCGCCGACCTGACGCAGCGAGCCGAGAAATCCGGCCGAAGCGGGCGCCGTCATGGTCGGTGGTGATTGGAGCGGCGGAGAAGCGCGCCGAGCAGGACGCCCAGGCCGAGGGTGACGGCGAGCGATTCGTAGGGATGCGAGCGGATGGTTTCGTCGGCGCGGCGGGCGCCGGCGACGATCTTTTGCCGGGTCGAATGGCGGAATTCGCGGAGCAATTCACCGGCGTGATGGATGCGGACGCGGAGGTCCTCCATTTTTTCCTCGGCGTGTTCGCCCGCCTCGGCCAGAAGCTGCTCGGTTTCGCTGACGAGCTGCCGGAGCAGCTCCAGCAACTGCTGCGGTGTCTCGCTCGCCATGGTTTCCAATCGATTGTTTTTCATGATGGGGATGGGTTGATTTTTGCGTGTCATGGGCGCGTCGGGCGCGCGAAGATTTTGACACCGTTAAGCGCGCCGGTGCCGCGAAAAAACGCAGATGGATGGAAGAGAGCCGGATAAAAAATCCACGGCCCAGACAAAAAAGCCGGCGGATATTTTGGTCGTGCACCGCGCAATCCGCCGGGAATGCGAACGGGCAGAATGCGCGAGATCCGGCGGAAAAACGAAAAGTTTTTCCCATCATTTCTTCAGCGCCACGACCACTCCCGCGGCGACAAGGACGCCGCCGCCGATCATGAACCATGTGGCGTCCGTGACTTTCACGCCGCCATTCCAGGCCTTTTGGACATCGGCGCCGGCGTCCTGGGCCTTGCCTTTCAAGGAATCACGGACTTGCAAGCCGTGCCAGGCGAGTCCGGCGCCGGCGACAAAAAGGAGAAGAACAATGATCTTGCGCATGGGATTTGGAGATTGAGGGATCGCGGACCGCCGCCGGCCGCATCCTTGACAGCAATCAGCCAGGTTGGTGCGGCGCAGATTTCATGGCTTGAATCACGGCCGCGGCCGGGAAATCTATCTGGCGACGGCCGGCGCGTCTTCGATCGCCCCGGCATATTTTTGCCTGGCGCCGAAACCGTCGGCCATGCGCCGCCCCATCCGTCTGAAGGGAACCTCGATGAGCCGGTAATTCATTTCCGCAACGACCAGGATGAGGAGCAGGGACGCCAGCGTCAGCAGCTCGGAGACAATGCCGCCCTCCGCGATGCCGGCCGATCGCTTGAACTCCATGACCAGGGCATGGCACGTCACATGGATCAAATAAATGCTGTAGGACCGCGAACCCAGCCAGACCATCGCGGTTTTGAAGGCGGAAGGCTGGAGGATGTAATTTCGGTCGTAACTGGCGATCAGGACCAGCAGGCCGCTGACGATGGCGCAGAGCCCGGTCGAAAACGGGATGCTTCCCTGCAGGGCGGGAAGCGCCGCGAGCAGCGCAAGGCAGAGGCCGACCAGCGGAAGGGAAAGAGCGCTCCGCCGCAAAAAACGCGGCTCGACGAGCCGATAGCTTGGCCGCCGCCGCCAAAACGCAATCAGCACGCCCAGAATGATCGCATCGGTCCTGACAAACCACAAAAACGACGTGTGGTGGGGGATGAATCCATCCGGACGGGCGAGAAACACCTGGGCAAAAAAGGCGGCCGCCAAAACCGCGATCAACGTCCGGCGGCCGGAGAAAAACAACAAAAACGGGAGCAAAAGATAAAACTGCTCCTCGAGGGACAGGCTCCAATAAACCCCGAGCGAGCCATAAGCGGAATTATTTCCGGCGAACCATTCATAGTAATAAAAATTGGCGATGTTCAGGCCGGCGGCGCCGGCTTCATGCAGATTGTCCCGCAACGGCCCGAACGAGGCATGAAAGTTGAACCCGGCGGCCAGGATCAAAGTGATGAGAATCCACAGCCAGGCCGAGGGCAGCAGGCGGAACACCCGCCTGATCCAAAAAGGGACCGCCATCTGGAAAAACTCCCTGGCTCCCTTCGCCCCAAGCGCGGCCCGGCCGGAATCCTCCTCCTCCAGGACTTTGATCAACGAAGAGGTGATGACGAAGCCGGATATGCCGAAGAACAAATCCACGCCCGTCCAAAAATGAAACATCGATTGAAGCCTTCTTCCCGCCTCTCCGATTTTTGGCAGAAGTCCCCAGACCAAATGGCTGCAAAGGGTGAAGGCGATCGCGGCCGCGCGGAGAACCTCGATGTCGGTGTTCCGGGACGTGCCAGGATTGCTCATGGGTGCGGAAGTCATTCACTCTCCTCTTTGGCCGGTGTCGGTCGCCCGCCACGGACAAACCAAATGGCGCAAGGTTCAAAAATCGGCGGACAAAACGGCGGACGGCGCCGCTACCGGAAATCGATCGCCAGGTTGCCGCCCACGATTTCCTGGCGAAAGCGCCGCCCCCGGAGCGCGTCATAAAGCACCCGGGCGCATTCCGGCACGATCCGGTCGTGCAGTTCGATCATCATCACGTTGATCCGATCGAGCCAGCCGGTGCGGTTTTTGAAAATCTCGCTCTCCGCCCCCTCCACGTCCATTTTCAAAAGGTCGAGCCGCTCGCAGCCCAGCCGCGCGATCAGTTCATCGACCGTGTAGGCCGGGATGCCCTCCGGCTGCGCCGCGGCCGCCTCGCTCATCCGGTAGGCATTGGCTTCATCTCCGGGATTGGCAATCCGGACCACGGTCGAATGCGACCACACCGCGGCTTGCAACGGCGTGATGCAGTTCCACGCCCGGGTGTTTCTTTCCAAAAAGGCGAGATTTTTCCCCGAGGGCTCGATCGCGAGGATGCGCGCCAGCGGCCAGCGCGCCGCAAAATAGACGGAGGCGTAGCCGACGTTGGCCCCGAGATCGAGGATGTGGCGCGGCTTGAAATCGGCGAACGGCAGATCGTACTGCCGGGCGACAAACACCTCCTCAAAAGTTTCGACGTCGGAAGTGCCGGCCCGCGCCCAGATCGGATGCTCGATTCCGGGCAGCTTTATCCGGACAACCGACTGCGGTCGGACATGCAGCCGCGCGGCCTGCAGCCCGGCGCTCAGTCCAAAGTGGCTGACGTAGCGCAAAACCCGCTTTAAGGTGGTTGTCGTCATCAGCGCGATTCGGTGGCAAAATCGCCCCATAGACTCCGCCCGGGCTGAAAAGTTCGGCGCAACCGGCGGAACAGGCCCGGCCGGCGGCAGGCAATTTTTGCCGCGGAAGGAAAGCGACCCGCGCCGCAAGAATGAGCGGAGTTTCACGGAACTCCACCGGCAAATTGCAATCTAAGGCGCCGCCTTGGCCAGCGGGGCCTTCTGCACCGGGAGAATCTTCATCCCATGCCAGGATCTCATTGCGCAAAAAATCATGCCATGAAAGCCGCCGCCCACGTCCGCCTCCGGCTGACGTTCGAGCCGCGGTCACGGCCGCCGTTCCGAGCGGACGTCCTCCTGCTCGTGTTGTGCCTGCTCACGGCGGCGGTTCCGGTCCGCGCCGAGGCGCCCGGACCGGAGGCCCAGAATCCACCGCCGCCAAATCCGGCCGCATCGGCGGGCGGCGGCACGGAGGAGGAAGTGCCGCCGTGGAAATTCGAGGCCCGGCTTTCCGCGAGCCTGAACTACGACGACAATCTTTTCATCCGGCCCGCGGACACGAAGGGCGATCTCTACGGGCAAATCGCCCCCACCCTCGCCGTGGGGATGGGAGATTTCCGCAGCGAGCTGGCGTCGTTCGCGCCCATCCCCCATTTTTTGGCCCAGACCGGCGAGGAGGAGCTGCCACGGCAGGATTTTGCTTACGCCAGTTACACGCCCGACCTCCTGCTCTTTTCAAAATATCACAGCCAGGATACGGTGAACCACGACGCCCGGCTCGCCGCCCGGCAGGAAAACGATCTCTGGAACTTCCAGGGTCAGTTCCATTTTCAGCATGAGACGCAGCCCAACATCGATGTCGGCCGCCGCATCACCCAGACCGATTACACGGCGGATGCCAACGCCGCCTATGTGATCAGCGGCAAGCTGACCGGCGGGACCGAATTGTACGGCAATCGCACCGAATATTCCGGCGGGCTCGCTTCGACCGACGGGCGGATCACCGGCTATCTCGACTATCAGGTCGCGCCCAAAACCGCCCTCGGAGTGGGCATCGCCGGCGGATATCTCGACGTCGCGAGCGGCGCGAACCAAGCCTACGAACAGTCCCTGCTGCAAATCAAGTACGCGCCGACCGAAAAATTGTCATTCGCCGGCCAGGCCGGCGCGGAATACCGCCAGTATGACAGCAGCCTCGGCAACCGGACGCACTTCATCTTTGACGCCAGCGGCAGCTATCAGGCCACGGACAGCACCCTCTTCACGCTGACAGACAAGCGCGAAACCCTGGCCTCGGCCGAGTACTCCGGCG
>DATJYF010000190.1:0-6306 GCA_035499715.1 Opitutaceae bacterium
CGGCGCGACCGTGACCAACGCCTCCAACCCCTACGTCCACACCGGCCTGGCCGCCAGCTCCAAGCACACCTACGCCGTCCGCGCCGACAACTCCGCCGGCGACTCCGCCTTCTCCGCCACCGTCTCCGCCACCACCGCCGCTTCCGGCTCGCCCTCGCCGCTGCCGAAGCACCTCCTCGCCGGTTACTGGCAGGACTTCGACAACGGCGCGAAGGTCCTTCGCATCAGCGACGTCCCCACGACCTATAACCTCATCATCGTGGCCTTCGCCAACGCCACCGGCACGCCCGGCGCCGTCAGCTTCGACATCGACTCCGGTCTGGCGTCCGCGCTCGGCGGCTACACCCAGGCGCAATTCATCGCCGACATCGCCACAGTCAAGGCCCGCGGCCAGCACGTCATCCTCTCCGTCGGCGGCCAGAATGGCGCGATCTCCGTTTCCGATTCGTCCAGCGCGTCGAACTTTGCCAGCAGCGTCAACTCCATCATGGCGCAATACGGATTCGAGGGAGTCGACATCGATCTCGAAAACGGGATCAACTCCACCTACATGGCCCAGGCGCTGCGCGGCATCAAGAGCGGCTCGATCATCACCATGGCGCCGCAGACCCTCGATATGCAGACGACCGGAATGCAGTACTTCCAGCTCGCGCTCGCGATCAAGGACATCCTGACGATCTGCAACACGCAGTATTACAACTCCGGCTCGATGCTCGGCTACGACGGCAAGGTCTACTCCGAGGGCAACGTCGATTTCCTCACCGCGCTCGCCACCATCCAGCTCCAGAACGGCCTGCGGCCCGACCAGGTCGGCCTCGGCCTGCCCGCCTCGACCTCCGCCGCGGGCAGCGGCTACGTCAGCCCCTCTGTCGTCAACCAGGCCATGGCCATCCTCGCCACCGGTGCGAGCGGCGGCACCTTCCGCCCACCGCAAACTTATCCGACGCTGCGCGGCGCGATGACCTGGTCGATCAACTGGGACGCCTCCAACGGCTACAACTTCGCCAACACCGTCAACACGGAGCTGAAGGCGCTGCCGTAAGCCGATCCCCACATCTACAACCAATAGATTTCAGGAGATTCCATTATGAATTTCACCCCAAAAATCCGTCTCTGCCAGGTCTCCGCCTTGTTTGCAATTCTCCCGCTTGTGGCTGCACCCGCGCTTAACGCGCAAACCGGCGTCAACGGCAATGGGCGCATCCTGGCCGGCTATTGGCACGATTGGGAGACGCCCGTTTGGATCCCGCTGCGCAATGTGCCGTCGAGCTATGACATTATCGTCGTGGCTTTTGCTAACTACAACGGCAGCGGTAACTTTTCGTTTACCGTCGATCCGGCCGAAACGCAGGCCCAGTTTATTTCCGATATCAACTACCTGCACACTCAAGGGAAGAAGGTGCTGATTTCGCTGGGTGGCGCGAGCGAGACTCCGACGCTGGGATCAGCGTCGGATGCGCAAAATTTTGCAAACTCGGCCGCCTCAATCGTCCAGCAATTCGGCTTCGATGGCATCGATATCGACTTCGAAAACGGGGCGGTTTATCTGAATCCGAACGACACCAACATCAACGCTCCGACCACCCCGAGCGTGGTCTACCTGATTAATGGTCTGAAGCAGTTCCACTCCAAGCTGCCCGGCGCGATGGTGACCATGGCTCCCATCGCCAACTACCTGCAGGCCGGTTACCAATATTATGGGCCGGGTCCCTACGGCGATTCCAACTGGAATGGAGCCTACATTCCGGTGATCCAGGCCACGAGCAGCTTCTTGAGCTATGTCTGGCCGCAGTATTACAACGAGTGCAATATCGAGGCCCTCGATAACAACCTCTATTGCGAAGGAACCGATGGCAATCTGGTGGGGATGTCGGAGATGCTCATGAAAGGGTTTCCCGTGGCGTGGAACGCAGGGAACTTCACGCCGCTGCCTCAAAACAAAGTCTTGATGGGCGTGCCGGCATCGCCGTCGGCCTCCCCGGGTTATCTGTCCGACGCTGATTTGGCCGACTCGTTCGACTACCTGATGACCGGCAAGGGCAAGGCAGGAACCTATACGCTGATCAACTCCGCGGGCTATCCGAACACCGCCGGCTTCATGACCTGGTCGATCAACTGGGACGTTTATTCCAACGGCGGCGCCTTTGGGACGGGAATTCACGCTTACCTGGCGAGCCTTCCGCCGATTCAAGGCGGCGGTCCCCCGCAGGTGGCCGACCCGGTTTTCAGCCCCGCCGGCGGCAGCTTTGCCAGTGCACAAAACGTGGCGATCAGTACGGCCACGAGTGGCGCCTCGATCCGCTACACGACCGACGGCAGCACGCCGAGTGAGACCGCCGGCACGCTTTACTCCAGTCCGGTACACATCGGCAATACGACCACACTGAAAGCCATCGCTTATGAAAGCGGCTTTACCGTCAGCCACGTCATCAGCGCCACCTACACGATCAGTGGACCGCCCGCTGTTGCCGCGCCCGCGTTCAGCCCCGGCGGCGGCACCTACAGCAGTGCGCAGACGGTGACGATCACCTCGTCGACCGGCGGTGCCACCCTCCGCTACACCACGGACGGCAGCACCCCCTCGGAGACTGCGGGCACCGTCTATTCCGGCCCGGTGAGCATCAGCGCCACCACCACGTTGAAAGCCATCGCCTATGAAAGCGGCATGACTGACAGCGCGGTGACCAGCGCCACCTACACCATCAACCCCGGCGGCGGTACGAGCGTTTCGTTCGAGGCGGAAAACCTCGGCTACACGCCCAACGGCGCCACCGCCTCGGAGCAGACCGACGCCAACTCCAGCAGCGGGCACTGGGTGGTGCTCGCCGGCAACAGCGTCGGCGACTACATCGATTTCGCCATCCCCAGTGTCAATGCCGGCACCTACACCCTGCAGATGGAATGGAAGGGTCTGGGCAGCCGCGGCATCCTCCAGCTCTCGGTCGACGGCGCCAACCTCGGCCCGACGCTCGACCAGTATTCGGCCAGCGCGAGCTATCCGACGACCACATTCGGCACCGTGACCTTCGCCTCGACCGGCACGCATACCATCCGGCTGACCGTCACGGGGAAGAACTCCAAATCGAGCTCCTATCAGCTCTCCGCCGACAAGTTCACCTTCACCTCTCAAGGCGGAGGCCAGCAACAAGTCGCCACACCGACGTTCAGCCCCGGCGGCGGCACCTACAGCAGCGCGCAGACGGTGACGATCACCTCGTCGACCGGCGGCGCCTCGATCCGCTACACCACCGACGGCAGCACGCCGAGCGAGACCGCGGGGACGTTCTATTCCGGCCCGGTGGCCATCAGCAGCGGCACCGTCACACTCAAGGCCATTGCCTATCAAGGTGGCATGACCGACAGCAATGTCACCAGCGCCAGTTACACGATCAGCACCGGCGGCACCGGCCCGACGGTTTCGTTTGAGGCGGAAAACCTCAGCTACACGCCGAGCGGCGCGACGGCCTCGGTCCAGACCGACGCCAACTCCAGCGGCGGCAAGTGGGTGGTGCTCTCCGGCAACAGCGTCGGCGATTACATCAACTACGCGATTCCGAGCGTGCAGGCCGGCACCTACACGCTGCAGATGGAATGGAAGGGCCTGGGCAGCCGCGGCCTTCTCCAGCTCTCGGTCGACGGCACCAACCTCGGCCCGACGCTCGACCAGTATTCGGCCAGCGCGAGCTATCCGACGACCACCTTCGGCACGGTGACCTTCGCCTCAACCGGCACGCACACCGTCCGGCTGACGGTGACGGGCAAGAACTCCAAATCGAGTTCCTACCAACTCTCCGCCGACAAGTTCACCTTCGTCGGCCAGTAAGTTTACGCCGGCCGGGTCGCAGGCGACTCCGGCCGGCATTTGAAGTTTCACCGCACGGGGCGCGGACGGAGATTTTCCGCCGCGCTCCCCGGCTTCGACCGACGGCAACCGTACGGAATCTCGGCGCAGAAGTAGAGACCTGGTCGATCAACTGGGACGCCTCCAGCGGCTATAACTTCGCCAACACGGAGCCGAAGGCTCGCCGTAAGCGGCTCCGCGCAACCGGCGCTCATTTTTCTCCGCCGGCCGATCGCCAGCGGAGAAAAATCGGAGCGATCACTTGGATGGCGTGAAGGGCTGGACGAAGGCGTCGTCGCCCTTGTGGCTCGCGACCCAGACCGTGTGCGTCTTCGGATCGACCGCGATGCTGCCGGTGCCCTGCTGGTCCGGCACGTCGCCGAGCGGCGTCAACTTGTCCGCGGCCACGCCGACGACGCTGATCTGGCCCATCCGGCTCGCGCAATAAGCGACGTGCAGGCCCGGATCGTAGGCCATTTCATCCACGCGCGGCGCGGTCTTGGCCTGGTCGAGAATTTTTCCGGTTTCGCGGTCCAGCAGCACGAGGCTGCCGGCGCACGCCACGAGCAGGCCGTCGCTGTCCGGCACCACCGCGATGCCGTGCGGGCTCTTGTCCGGCGCCAGCGGCCAAGCGTTCAGAACTTTATTGGTCGCGGCGTCGACCACCGCGATGGTGTTCGAGCCTTTCACGGCCTGGAAAAGCCGCTTGTGATGCGGACCGAACGCGAGGTCTTCCAGGCCCTTGCCGTCGAATGTGATCGTGGTGACAATTTTTTTCGCGTCCGGATCGATCACCCATTCCTCCGCCGCCTTGTCGTTGCAGACGTGGACTAGCCCGCTCGTCTCGTCGAAGCCGATCAGATCGGCGTCCGACGGTAGGGGAACTTCGCCGGTGATGGTCAGGTCCTTCGCGTTGACGATCACCATCCGGGCCGGATCGTTGCCGCTGACATAATAATTTCCGCGCTTCACGTCCACCGCCGCGTCCTGCGACGTGCTGGTGGGGACGATCTTGAGCAGCGTTTTCGAGCTGAGGTCGAAAACGTCGAACGATTTGTTGTGCTCGTGGCCGAGCAGCAGGCGGCCGGCGTTGGTGTCGACGCGGATGAAATCGCATCCGCCCTTGGTGCCGGGCAGGGGAACCGGATCGCCGGCGGTGAGGGGCGCGCCATGGACGCCGCAGGCCAGCGCAAGCGCGCCGCCCAGGCCGAAAATGCCAGATAACTTTGAAGTCTTCATAAGGGTTGTTCGTTTTCGCAGCTCATGGCCGCATGGGCGGCAAGTTGAAGATGCGCTTCCGCCACTGGCAAGCAGCCGGAAATGACAAGTTTGTCATCTCCAGCGGGCGGGCACAAATCTTTGGGGTGGGGCAGCGTATGCTTCGACTCGCGGCGCGCAACTTTGGCCTTCGGAATCACGATCCCCGTGTACGGACTTACCGTCCTGGGGTCACGGATCGCGATACTCGACGAGCGGATCGCAATTCCAGATCCGGGAATGGCGACTCCGGCTGAGGAAATCGTAAAATGTGAGACAGGAATCGCGATCCGTGTCCCAGGTTTCACGACTCCCGACTCAAGTATCGCAGCTCCTGTCTCACGTATTACAATCCGCGACTCAAGTATCGCGATCCGTGACCGCGGAGTTGTAAATCCCCGGTCGGGGATTGTAACTCCCGACGCCAAATGCGCGGTTTGCCGACGAAATGGCTACTGGAAGCTTCGGGCGGCATTGATTCCAGCGTGAGTTGCCTTCTAGTGTGGGCAAAATGAAAAAGCAGTGGGTGCAGAAACTTCTCGCAGACTTGGATGATGCCTTCCGGGAAGTGCCGCGTCCGAAGATTACAAAGAGCGTTGCGCGTGGGCTTGATGACGAATGGATTCTTTCGGATGAGCGTGCTCAAGAGCTAGCTTCTCTCGATCCTGAGAAGGATTGGCATGAAGTCACAGAAAGCGACGTGAATACATTTCAGGAATATTTCAATTTTTCTGACGTGGAGGGATGGCGTTTCTATTTGCCAGCTTTTATACGCTATTATCTTCTGAATTTAGAGTCACCGAGTAGTGATGCGGGGGATGCTGTCTATTTGGCCTGCACGTCACCGAATCCGAAATTCGACTTACTCAGTCCGGCTCAGATGAAGTGCATAAAAGAATTTATCGATATAATTGATGAGACTTGAAGAATCAAAGAGCCGTCATAATGAAAAAGACCCCCCATTTTATTTTATTGATGAGAACTAGCCTGACCCTTCCGGTTCTTTTTTTGGCAACCATGTTGCTCTCGGCATGCCAGTCACAATTTATGCTTTCAGTGGAGCCGAAGACTCAAAGCGCCCCAACCTCCGCTTCGATCTACACCCAATTAAACGCCATACTTACGGCCGACGGTTTCCAGAGCGTAAAAGTTCCCCCAGATCAATCTTCGCAATGGACGGGGTACTGGATAAAGAGCGGGAAAAAAGA
>DATJYF010000191.1:0-8543 GCA_035499715.1 Opitutaceae bacterium
AAATAAGCGGCATCGGCGGCACTGCGACGGTAAAAATCGTACATCCGGATGGCTCGACTTCGACCTTCCCCGCGACGACCGCCGGGACAAGCTTCACTTCGACCACGCTACCGGTGGGCAGCGTCGTCACGCTGTCGGGCAAGAGCGGCAAGGTTACGGTTACGTTTTCTAGCAGCGGAACCGTCGTTCCCCTTGCTCTCTCCGCCGGAACTTACACCACGACCGGCACCGCGACCGTCACCAACTCGGTGGGCGATCTCACACTCTTCAATACCTGGGATCTGTCGACCTTCCGCTACGGGCCGAACGCCGGTTCGGTCGCCGGCTCGGGCGAGCCGGGCCTCCTGACCTTGCGCGCCGCCGGCAATCTCGTCTTCAAGTGGACAAGTTTTAATTCCACCTCCCGGGCCCTGACCGCCGGTTCATTGAGCGACGGTTTTGGTCCCACGCCGGCAAATCTCAATGGCGGCCTGTGGCAGTCTCCGCTGCTGCCGGCGGGCAGCCGGTCGTGGTCCTATGATCTGGTCGCCGGGGCGGATCTCAGTGCGGCCGATGACACCCGGGTTCTGCCAAAAGAAAGCCTCGGCTCCACCACCGGCTCGATCGAGCTCGGCTCCGGCGCCCCTCCGCTTTCCACGAGCAAAGCCGGCACGGATGACTCCAGTCTCATTGAAAAGAACTATCAGGTCATCCGCACCGGCACGGGCGACATTAATATTTTTGCCGGCCGCGACGTCCAGTTGCTCAACCCGCTGGCGACGATCTACACCGCCGGCAGCCAGGCGCCCGCACTGCCACCGGACGAATTCACTTCTCCCAGCCTTACTTACGCCAATGTCATCACTTCAGTCGCGCATCCCAGTGTGTTTTTCTACGCCGCACAGTACAGCGAGAACGGTGGCGATGTGGCGATCTCGGCCCAGGGCGACATCGCCGCCGATTATCTGAACCTCGATGGCACGCCGAGTTCCTCGGCCGAGCTTCCCACCAACTGGCTTTTCCGGCGCGGCTATGTGAACCCCTCGACAGGCCAGTTTGACAAGACTCATGACAGCAATGCCACCGGCACTAGCTCCACGGGCAACAAAGAGTTTGCTTCGACCTCGTGGTGGATTGATTTCAGCAATTTCTTTGAAGGCGTCGGCGCGCTCGGCGGCGGCAATGTCACCCTTCTCGCGGGCGGCAATGTGACCAACGTCGATGCCGTGGCGCCGACCAACGCACGCACGACGGATAAGGTTCCGGGCGGCAGCGGAACCTCCGTCACCAATACCGACGGCACAACCGGCACGTACAATCAGTCGGCTGCGAGCCAGACGCTGCTCGAGCTGGGCGGCGGCGATGTGACGGTCAAAGCCGGCGCCGACATCAGCGGCGGCGTGTATTACGTTGAACGCGGCACGGGCACGCTCAGCGCCGGCGGCCAGATCACGACCAATGCCGCCCGCGCCGCGGTGCTCACCGGCACGATTGATCCCGACTCCTCGACTTGGCTGCCGACCACGCTTTTTCTCGGTCAGGGCAGTTTTAATGTCACGGCCGGCGGCGACGTGCTGCTTGGGCCGGTGGCCAATCCCTTCCTCCTGCCTCAAGCTGTCGATAACGCTTACTTTGAAAAAACTTATTTCTCCACCTATGACCCGCGCGACGCCGTCAATGTGTCGTCGCTCGGCGGCGACGTGACCTTGGAAGATAATCCGGCCAGCGAGGGCTCCTTTGTCGGGACAGGCGGTCCGGCCTCCTTGATCGATTGGTACAATAACGTGCTGAATCAGTTTCGGCCGCAAACGCTCGCCCACGCGGAACCTTGGCTCGGCTTGGTGGAGACAACGGTCGTGCCCTCAGACGCCGCTTCCAGCTTTTTTGTGACCGCCGCGGCCGTGATGCCGGGCACCTTGCGGGCCACGGCTTTTTCCGGCGATTTGAACCTGAAGGGCGGGCTGACCCTGTCGCCCTCGCCATATGGCACGGTCGATCTCGCCGCCGCGGGATCAATCAATGGGCTTCAACCCAACGAGGTTAGCAATGGCACGGTTCTCTGGGACACGAGCACGATTAATCTTTCGGACACCAATCCGAACAACTTGCCCGGCGTCTTTACTCCGGCGTCCTTACCTGCCACTCACAGCACGGACGCAAACGGTCGCGCCCACGGCGCCTCGGCGCAGAACTCTGACTGGGGCGGCTCCACGCCGTTCAATGAGCTGCCGAACCTGGCGGCATTTTTCGACGAGTCCGGCTCGACCGATCCCACGATCGACACTTTGCAGGCCCAGCAGGCGTTGCATGGCACCGTCAAGGATGCCGCGGGCAATTCGGTCCCGCTCCATGCCGGCGATCCCAATCCGGTCCAGATCTATGCCCGGACAGGCGACATTTCCGGCCTCACCCTGTTTTCCGGGGAGGTGGCCCGGGTTCTCGCCGGGAACGACATCACCGATATCGCACTTTACGTCCAAAACAACCTTGCCAGCGATGTGAGCGTGGTCAGCGCCGGCCGCGACATCGTCGCCTACGATCCGAGTTCCGCCTTGCGCCAGGCGGCGCAGGTGAGCGGGAACAGCCTTGATTTTAATGACACCCCCCAGAGTTCCAATCTCGCCGGCGACATCCAGATCAGCGGGCCGGGGACGCTTGAAGTGCTGGCGGGTCGGAATTTCACGCTCGGCGTCGGGGCGAACAATGCCGACGGCACGGCCGTGGGCGTCACCAGCATCGGCAACGCGCGCAATCCTTCCTTGCCCACCGCCGGCGCCAGCATTGTCGCCGGCGCCGGACTGGGCATCGCCGGCGATGGCTTGAGCAACAGCTCGCCGGCCTGCACCAATTTTATCGCGGAGTTCCTTAATCCGACGAGCGCCGGAACGGAAGCCGCGCGCTACCTGCCGGATCTTGGCGCGTTGATGGAAATGACCGGAGCCGGCGACGACCAGATCTGGACCGCGTTCAATGCCTTGCCACCGCAGCAGCAGGACGTGCTGATTCTTGACCTGTTCTACCTGGTGTTGCGCGATGCCGGCCGCGATTTTCACGATCCCTCGAGTCCCGGATTCGGAAACTACAACAATGGCTTTGCCGCCATCGCCGCCCTGTTTCCCGGCCATGGCTGGCAGGGCGACATCACGCTTACGTCGCGTGAAATCAAGACCGAGAACGGAGGCGACATCGACCTCTTCGCGCCCGGCGGCCAGCTCACGGTCGGCCTTCCCGTCAACAGCGGCCAGGCGTCGGATCAGGGCATTCTGACCCAGGCCGGCGGCGACATTTCGATTTTCACCAACGGCAACGTCAATGTCGGCGTGTCGCGCATCTTCACCCTGCGCGGCGGCAACGAGATCATCTGGTCTTCCACCGGCAATATCGCGGCGGGTGCGGCCTCCAAAACCGTGCAGGCCGCGCCGCCGACCCGCGTGCTGGTCGATCCCCGCAGCGCCAATGTCGAGACCGATCTGGCCGGACTGGCCACCGGCGGCGGCATCGGCGTGCTCGCCGAGGTGGCCGACGTTCCGGTGGGCAATGTGGACTTGATCGCCCCGGCCGGCTTCGTCGACGCCGGCGACGCCGGCATCCGCGCGACCGGCAATCTCAACATCGCCGCCGTGCAGGTGCTCAATTCCAGCAACATCCAGGTCGGCGGCCAAAGCAGCGGCACGTCGGCGCCGGTGTCGGCGCCCAGCCTCGGCAGCTTTGCCTCGGTCGGAAACACCACCGCCGCCGCGACGAGCGCGGCCGACCAGGCCGCCAAGGAACAGGCCCGCGCCCAGGCCCAGCAGCAACAGCAGGAAATTCTCCCTTCGATCATCACCGTCGAGGTGCTCGGTTACGGCGGCGGCGACGGCCCGGACGACTTCAGCGGCCAGAAAAATTGACGCCGGGCGCCACGCCGGAGTCATGCAGAATGGGAAGCAATCTTCCTTTGTGATCTTGTGCCCTCAACGGTTCGATTTTTCTCCTGCCTTAAAGCCAGGCCGTTTTTGCCCGAGCACGGATGACACGGATGTGGTTCATTCCTGCATCTCAACCGAGGCCTGGGCTTCGCGCCCGGATCGTAACCATGCGGTAACGGCGGCTTGGCACAAGGTCTTGGCCGAAACGTCACACCGCCGCCGCTTCGGGCGCACATTCGTTCGGAATGATTACAAGCGCGGCGGCATCACGCGCACCGGTGTGTAACCCCTTTTGCAACCCCTATGTTTTTCCATGAAGCGTTGTTTCCTGAACGTAAATTGAACACACGGCCGGGACGGCGGATGCTGCTGGTGCTTCTGGCCGGACTGGCCGCTTTCGGCCTGCGGGGCGCGAACGCCGACGACAACGGGGCACGGCTTTCCGGCAGCGTCCGGGAAATTCCGGAAGCGGCGGCCGCGCTCGCCGCCGGCCGGCCGCAGGCGACGATTGTGCGTCGCACGCTCAGCCCGGCGGAAAGCGCCGAGACCATCGAATTCGAGGTCGCGCTCAACATGCGGAATTTTTCCGAACTGCAGGCGCGCCTGAACCGCGGCGAGCGCATCGCCCCGGAGGAAATGGCCGCAAAATATTGGCCGACGGAAGCCGATTATGAAAAAGTGGCGGATTGGCTCACCGCCCGGGGATTCACCATCACGCTCGAGGGCTCCGACCGTCTCGCGATTTTTGCCCGCGGGCCGGTGGGGCAGGTGAGCCGGGCTTTCCAGGCCAGTTTTGCCCGGGTGCTTTTCGAAAACGCCGAATACACCTCCGCGGTCTCCGCGCCCAGCGTGCCCACGGCGCTGGCGTCGGCGATCCTCGGCGTCAACGGACTCCAGCCCCATCTCCGGCCGCACAAACATCTGGCGCCGCTCCAGCCGGCTTCGACGACCGGCAACGGGCCGCCTTTTCTGCCCGGCCAGATTGCCCATGCTTACAATGCCGATGCGCTTGCCGCCACCGGCTCGGCGCAGAAAATCGGCATCGTGATTGACACCTTTCCCGCCACCAGCGACCTCACTTCATTTTGGTCGGCCTGCGGCGTGAGCCAGTCGCTCAGTCGCATGGAGTTCATTCAAGTCGTCAGCGGCACGCTGCCCGCTCCGTCGGGCGAGGAAACGCTGGACGTCGAATGGAGCAGTTCGATCGCGTCCGGCGGCGGGGTGCGGGTTTACGCCACGAAGGATCTTTCCTACGTTCACATCGATCAGGCCTATGAAAAAATCATCAGCGACCTGCCGGGGCAGCCGGAGTTGCAGGAGGTTTCGCTCAGTTACGGGCTGGGTGAGACCTACGCCGCCAGCAGCCAGGTGCAGACCGACGCGCAATATTTCGCCAGCCTGGCGAGCGCCGGCGTCACGGTTTTCGTCTCTTCCGGCGACGGCGGATCGAGCCCGGGGCCGAGCGGCCACGATCATACCGGCCCTGTCCAGGTGGAGACGCCCGCCAGCGATCCGAACGTGACGGCCGTCGGCGGCACCAGCCTTTATGTGGATGCCGGCACGGGCGATGTCACCAGTGAAACCGCCTGGTACGGAAGCGGCGGCGGCGCCAGCATTTATTTCGTCCGACCGGATTGGCAGACCGGCCCGGGCGTGCCGGCCGGCACCATGCGGCTGGTGCCCGATGTCGCCGCCGCGGCCGATTCAAGCACCGGCGCTTTTATCGTTCTGAACGGGCATGGCTACACGGTCGGGGGCACGAGTTGGAGCGCGCCGACCTGGGCGGGATTTTGCGCCTTGATCAACCAGGCCCGGGCCAACGCCGGCCTGTCTCCGGTCGGATTGCTCGGCCCGCAAATCTATCCATTGCTCGGGAGCGGCGTTTTTCGTGACATCCTCAGCGGCAGCAACGGTCCCGGCGGCGTCTACGATGCCGGTGCAGGCTATGACCTGTGCACGGGGCTCGGCGCGCCCGGCATGGCGGCGCTGCTGCCCGCCCTCGTGCCTCCATCGGAGGACTCACCCGCGTTGCCGCCATGGGCGCTCGGGTTGCTTGCCTTGTTGCTTTTCGCGCTGGCGGGAATTTCGCTTGCCCGCAAACGGACTTCATGAAGGCGGGCCCGCAAAAGAAAAAATCCCACCAAGCGCCTGAAGGCGCGGCGGCGCGCGCGCGTTCCTGGCTGGTGGCCAAGGGCCCGGTGCTGAATTTCGGCCTGAAGTTTGGCGCGCTCATGGCCTTGTTCTACGCCGTTTCCCTGGTGCCGTTTTTTGACCGCCTCCTCTACGTTTATCTGGCCGCCAACGCCCGCCTCTCCGGCGCCATTTTGAACTGGTTCGGCCAGGCCAGTCATGTTTCCGAGGTTACCATCCGCTCGGCGCGCTTCGCGATCTCGGTCCGCCGGGGTTGCGACGCGATCGAACCGGCGTGGTTTTTCTGCGCGGCGGTGCTGTCCTTTCCGGCGCCATGGGCGCGCAAAATCCCCGGTCTGCTGGCGGGCGCGGCGTTGATTCTGGTCATGAATCTGGCCCGCATCGTGAGCCTTTTTTTGATTGGAGTTTATTCGCCCCGCTTTTTTTCCGTGGCGCATCTGGAAATCTGGCCGGTTCTGTTCATCCTCGCGGCCATTCTTTTCTGGGCGATCTGGATCAAGTGGAGCCGCCGGCATGAACCAATGCAAGAGCATGCCGCCGCGTAGGGCCGTCGCCGGTTTTCTCGGCCGCTTCGCGCTCGTGTACGGACTGCTGATTTTTCCGTGGCCGGGCTGGAACGGGTTTTACGGCCGCGGGTTTCGGGCGCTCGGGCGAACGGTTTTTGCCGAAAACAGCGGGCGGCGGATTTTGCGGTTCGAGCCGGCGCCGGACACGCTGCGCCCGCTCGACACGGCGATCGCTCTGGCCAACCGCGAGCAACTCGATGCCCTGGGGAGCGGCCCGGTCCGGACTCTGGGTCTCGACACCCGCGGAGTCGGCTGGGTGCCGACGGCCTTGCTTTTGGCGCTGATTCTCGCCACGCCCGTGTCCTGGCGGCGGCGCGGCCGGGCGCTGATTTGGGGCCTGATTTGCCTCTACGTTTTTATCCTCTTTTCCGTCGGCATCTATATCTGGAACGAGTCGGCGCAACTTTCACTGGTCGGGTTTTCGCCATTTTGGAAGGCGATCGCTGACGGCCTCGAGGAAACCCTCATCACCCAGATGGGCGCGAGTTTTGTCGCGCCTGTGCTCATCTGGATTCTCGTCACCTTCCGCCGCGAAGATATTCTCGCCTGGGCCGGCGACGGCAATCCGGCGCCGGACTAGTCGCGCCGCCGGACTCGCGTCCGCGGCTGCGGCGCGCGAGGGCGGAACAGCCGCGGGCGTCGATCATCCGCGACGTTTGCCTACGGCGCCACGCCTTTGTAGCCGAAGAGGCTGCCGACGTCGGTCGCCACGGAGGTGGCATTGGCGTCCGTGGGCGAGGTCGTCTTCAAGAGCGTCCATTCCATGAAGCCGTCGTGCGCATTGGCGTTGACGGTGTTGGAGGTGATGGTGCTGTTGAAGCGCTGGACGGAGTAGGGGCCGCGCGGAGTGTTGTTATACTGGTCCTGCAGCACGACGGTTCCCGCCGGTCCGGCATCGCTGTTGTTAAGGACGAGGGTCGCTCCGCCCCATGATTCCGTCGGAATTTCGAGACCCATGCCGACCGGTGTGCTGGCGGGAATGAGCGCGCGGTATTGGCTGTACGCCGTCACAGGATCGAAATTCATATAACCGGCGTCGTAGGCCATGACATTGACCAGGTTGAAAAGGCTGGCGATCGTCTTGCCAGCAAAGGGTCCATTGGAGACCTTGACCTTGAAGGCCTGGCGTTCGCGGCCGGCGTTTCCGCCCCAGTACGAAACCACGCCTGGGAATCCCGGGTCGCTTTCGGTGGCGGCGGTGTAATCGGCGCCCGTGGACCATGCGGCGATGGCGAGAATGTGACCGGAGCCGGCGTCGTTGACGGCTTCGGCCATCGCCTGGATCGCTTGGGCGTATTCCGTGACCGTCGCTGAATCAGCGCCGGTCAGCTCGAAATCGACATCAAGCCCGTCCACCCCCATGTCGGTCATGAACTTTGTCAGGGCGCTCTTGATCGGCGTGCCGGTCCTGCCGGCTTCGGCGGCGAGGGCGGACCAGTTGTTATACGTGGCGCCGCCGACGGAGAGGACAACCTTGCGGTTGAGCTCATGGAGAATGCGGATGCTGTTTTTGATGTCTTGAGGCATCGCGGTGAAGTCGAGACCGGTGCCGCTCCAGCTGTTCGCACTGATGCCGCCCCAGCTGAAGTCGGGTTGGGCAAAGGCAATCATCACGTGCGTGCAAACGCCGGGCACCTCCGCGAGGTTGCTGGATTGATAAATCTCATTGTCGGTTTTCTGGCTGCCGTCGTTGTTGACGGAAGTGAACCAGTTGTCGCTCCAGCTTGGATAATATCCGACGAAGTAGCGGCCGCCGGGATTGGCCATGAGCCCGAGGGTGAGGGTTCCGGTCTGCGTGGCGGCGGTGGTGGCGGAGACGGTGGCGGAGAAGGCGGAGTCGCCGGCGGAGTTGTCGGCGCGGACGGCGTAGGTGTGCTTGGAGCTGGCGGCCAGGCCGGTGTGGACGTAGGGGTTGGAGGCGTTGGTCACGGTCGCGCCG
>DATJYF010000192.1:0-2900 GCA_035499715.1 Opitutaceae bacterium
TGGCCGCGACCCATTTGAGGAAATTTCGGTGGCAGACGTTTTGCCTAAAAGTCATTCCAAGTTCATTGGGAATGCTTTAATTGCTTACCAGGCAGGGCAGACACTTGCCGGCATTTTCTATTTGAGGGTATTTGTAGAACAATTCTGGAAGAGTCTTCCAGCAATCGCTGCACAATTAGAAAAAGAACCACGCCTTTCAGGCGAAAAAATGGGAGAGATTTACAACATGACTCTTCCCCCTGAATTTAAGGCACGATTTCCAAGTCTCTCAGCAATTTACGAGCAACTTAGTGAATCAATTCACAAAGCAGACGGACAGCCCATGATCTTTGATAAGTGCGCGCAGCAAATTGTGGAACATTTTGATGCTCGGCGCATTTTCAAAATAGAATAACGTCGGACGAAAAGTCGGGTCGTCGGCTTTGGCCGCGACGTCAGGAGGCGAGCGCGGGATTGCGCCGGGGCGCCGGTCGCTTATCGACGAGGCATGTCTGAAAAACTTCTGCTCGCGTGGCTGGGCGTGATGAGCGTGTGGGCGTTCCTGCTGTTCGGATTCGACAAATGGCGCGCGGGACGAAGCGGCCAGCGGCGCATTTCGGAATTCTCGCTCTGCCTGGTGAGCGCGCTCGGCGGCTGGCCGGGCGGGTTTCTGGGCATCGTTCTCTTCCGGCACAAATCCGCCAAGCCGTCGTTCCTTTTCAAATTCGCCGGGGCGTTCGCCGTCTGGGCCGGGCTGGTCTGGCTGGCGTGGAAGCAGGCGCGATTTTGATGCATGCTCCACCCCGGGTGCGCAGCGCATCGAACCCCTTCCCGCCGGAATTGACCGGCAAAATTGAAATCGGTTCACCGGAAACTTTTCCGGCGGCATCGTTACCATGCGCGGATGAAAACCTCACTCAATACTCAAAGAGGTCCACTTCATACGTTCCTTCAGTGGGCGGAGATCGGCATCGTTTCCGGCGGATTGTGGCTGATGGCGGGATGCGACAGCGAACCCGAGTCGCATGCGGTGTCCGCGCCTCCGCCGGGAGCGTCCACTCAATCCGTGGTGGTCACGACTCCGGGAGCGGCCCCGACGGCCGCTTCGCCCGGCAGCACCGTCGTCATCACCCAGCCGCCAGCGGCGCCGCAGACGGTGGAAAATCCCCCACCCCAGCCGTCCTCCGACGACGTGTGGGTGCCGGGTCACTGGACCCTGCAGGATGGCCGGTACGACTGGGTGCCGGGCCAGTGGGAGATTCCGCCCGACGGCGCCAGGACATGGGTGCCGCCGCGTTGGGAGCAGGAAGGCAGCGGCTATCGTTTCTACGATGGCCACTGGGAATAGAAGGTTTCCTTCGCGAAAAACGAAGCGATCCTGGAAAAGAAAAGACGGTCGAAGCCGCGGAGACTTCGACCGTCCCTATTCGAGCCAGCCGACAATGGCGGGTAGGTTCGCTCAATTGCCGTCGTCAGCGTCGTTGTCCCCATCGGGCATCGGAGTGAGGGTGCCGAACAAGCCATGGGCTTCATCGTCCGGCCCGGCGGAGAAGAAGAGCGTGGTGGCGGGCCCGGCCTTGGCGCCGTTGCCAAAGCTCAGGGCCCAGAGGCCCTCGATCACGAGCGGGCGGCCCTTGGCGCCGCGGAGGAGGCCGGTGAAGCGGCCGCTGGTCGCGTCAAACGTGGCGATCTTGCCGCTGCCAAACTGGCCGACGAGGATGCGGTTGCTGGCGATGCCGAATCCGGCGGGCGCGAGCGCGAGGCCCCACGGGGCGTTGAACCACGGGCCCCATTCGAGGCGTTTCTGCAGCTTGCCGGCGGTCGAGAAGACGTCGACGGCGCCCCTGCCGGGGCCGTGCACCTCGTCGATCGAGCCGGGCTGCGTCTGGGCGAACGCGACATAGATCGAAGAGCCGATGACCTGGATGCCAAAGGGTCCGAAGTCGCGCGGCAACCGGCGGTCGCGGAAGGCGTCGGGACCGAGGTTGACGGGTGTGAAGGTGCCGTCGAAGACGTCGACCTTGCGGGCCTTGAAGTTGGCGGCGTAGAGGAGGTTGGCGGTGCCGTTGGTCGCGAGCGTGAGGCCCTTGTAGACGGCGGTGGCGGAATTGTTGACCATGAGCACGGCGGCGGTGCCGGAGTTCCAGGCCGAGATCGTGCCTTCCTCGGTGTCGAAGAGGAAGTGGGCCGGCTTGCCGGGCGCGACGAGGAAGTCCGTGGCCGAGCCGTTGAAGACCGTGCCGGTGGGCGCGGAGGGATCGGTCACGCCGGGGACGTTGGGGATGGTGACGACGAGCGACTGGATGTTGCCGGCGCCGTCGTAGAGCGTGGACAGGCCGGTGCCGTTGTCGGCGACCCACCACGGGCTGGTGGTGCTGCGCGACAGGCCCCAGGCGTTGACGAGGTTGGGGTCGGTCACGGCGGCGAGGCCGGGCACGTCGGAGACGAGGTTGGTTTGCTGGTAGCGCCGGAGGACGTCCGTGTCCGCGGCGAGGCGGGAGGCGGTTCCGAAGCAGAGGGAGGCAAGGGCAAGCGAGAGCAGAATGCGTCGCGTATCTTTGGCTGGAAGGGTTTTAAACCGAGACGAGGGCTTCATGATGTTTCCTGTTTTATCCTCCGGCGGCTCGCGCCGCCGGAGGGTGACTGTGGTAGCAACGGCGCGGACGATCCGGCCGCTGTGCGGACCTTTCGATCCGCGGCGGAACTAGACCACAACCCGGACATTCCGTGTGGCCAAAATTGGTAACCGTACCGTTACCGATTTGCATCATCCGCCCGTGCGCGGAGATGGGTGCGCCGTCTTTTCAGGAAATTTTCGGTGGGCTGCGGCCGCCGCGCCGGCGGCACGAAACCGCCGGCGCGCGTCGAGTCATTGTCCGACCAGCGTGAACTTGTCGGCGGAAAGCTGGTAGGATTTGGAC
>DATJYF010000193.1:0-18338 GCA_035499715.1 Opitutaceae bacterium
AGCAGCTGGGTTTGGAATCGCCGGAACCGCGGCATGACTCAGGGATAGCCGCCGTCGGCGGCGTCGGGCCGGCGGCGGATGCGCCGGTCGGGCTTGAGCGTGAGGGTGAAGGCGAGGGCGGACGGCGCGGCCCCGGTCACGGTGATTTCCCGCGCGAGCGGCCGGGCGAGGCGCGGCTGCCAGATTTCAAGACGGTAGCGGCCGGGCGGAACGGAGAGGCGGGCGGCGCCGTCGGCCCCGGTCTTGGCAAAATGCGGCGTGGGCAGCACGACGACGTAGGCGATCATCCAGTCATGGATGTTGCAGCCGATGGTGACGACGCCCGGCTGGTCGAACACGATGGCCCGCTGCGCCTCGCCGGAATAAAGCGGGAGCTCGAATTTTTTCGCCTTTGAGAGCGAATAGACATGGTGCTGCACGTTGTCGCGGTTCGGAAAATGCATCGTCGTTCCGACCTGGATCGCCGTCACGTAGGGAATGAACTCGCGGTTTTGCTGGACGATTTCGGCGGTGGCCCCGGCCGACGCGACGGCGGGTTCCGCCGCATCGAGCCGGGTGAGAGAGACGACGGCGTCGGCCACCGGCGCGCCCTTTTGGTCGACGAGCGCGCAGGCGACATCGGCGGCGGAAAGGCGCAGCGCGGCGGCGAGCAGGGCGGCGAGGCAGGAAAGGCGGCGCGTCACGCGTTCAAAACTGGCGGGTGAGGCCGAGCGAGACAAGGTGGTTCACGTAGCGCACGCCAGGACGCGCGGTTTCGCGCAGGCCGAACGCGAGCGAGAGTGCAGTGCGTTCGTCAAGCGCGGGCGAAAGCGCGATGCGGTAGTCGAGCGTGTGCGCCCCCAGCCGGTAGACGATGAACGGGCGTTCAAAGGTGTCGTTGGCGATCAGGGTCCGCGCGACGGCCCGCAGATCGGGCCGGGGCGGGGTGGCATAGGAGACGACGTCGCCGTCACGCCAGGCGAACTGGAGCGAGACGCGCCAGCGCTCGTCGAGATCGTGGTCGAGCCCGGCCGCGAGCGTTTCGCCGGTGCGGGCGAAAACGGCGCCGCGCGCGTCGAGCCGCGCCAGCTCGCCGGAGAGTTCGGCCCGCGTGGCCGCGGAGAAACGCTGCACGAGGCGCAGCGCCGCCGTGCCGGCCGGACCGCTGCGCGCGGATTCGTCCGCGGCCACGCCGTCGGCGCCGAGCTCGAGCCGGAGCGCGGGCGCGAAGGCGCCGAGGCCGAACTTGCGCTGCAGCGCGAGGCGCGGTCCGGCGGCGATCGAGTCAAGTCCGTCGAAACGCGGCCAGGCCTCGGCCGAGAGCGCGCCGCCGAGAAACAGCGCCCAGTCGGCGCCGAGCTCGTGCATCTGCCGCATCGTGACGTCGCCGTGAAACTGCAGTCCGCCGATGCGGTCCGGACGACGGCTGGCGTTGTCGACGTTGTCGTTCCATGCGGCGGTCAGCGTGGCATCCGCCGCGTGCGCGGCGGTCGCGGCGAAACAGAAAAGAAAAAACAGGATGCGGCGCATCACAAAAGCGGACGGAGGATCTTCCACACGGTTTCAGCCACGATCGCGTGGCCGGCGGCGGTGGGGTGAATACCGTCGGCTTGGTTGAGTTCCGGATGGCCGCCCACGCCGGCGAGCAGGAACGGGATCAGGCTGGCATGATTTTTTTCCGCGAGTTCGGGAAAAATCTTGCGGAAATCGCGGATGTAGTCGGGACCGAGATTGGTGGGAATCTGCATGCCGGCGAGGACGATGGGCGCGGCGGGATAGCGGGCGCGGACGCGGTCGATGATGGCCTGAAGGTTGGTGCGCGTGTCGGCGAGGGAGATGCCGCGCAGCCCGTCGTTGCCGCCGAGTTCGAGGACGAAAAGGTCGACGCGCTGCCGCAAAATCCACTCGACCCGGCGCCGCCCGCCGGCGGTGGTCTCACCGCTGAGGCCGGCGTTGACGACCCGCCACGACAGGTGCGCGGCGTCGATTTTTTGCTGGATGAGGGCGGGAAACGCCTGCGCGGCGGGGTCATCCAGACCGTAGCCGGCGGTAAGGCTGTCGCCGAAAAAAACGAGGGTCTTCGTTTCCGCGGCCGGCAGCATCCGCAGCGGAGCCAGCAGGGCGCAGGCCAGGAAAAGGGGGCGGAGGCGGTGGAGAAACATCACTGGCTTTTCGGGCGTTTCGTGTTTTTGTGATTTTCCCAATAATGACTGGCCAAGAGATGTTGAAAGTCGAGCGCCTGACCAAGACCTACCCGACCGCGACCGGGCCGCTGACGGTGTTGCGCGAGGTGAGCTTCGCGCTGGCGGCGGGGGCGAGCCTGGCGGTGGTGGGCCCGAGCGGCAGCGGCAAGACCACGCTGCTCGGCCTGTGCGCCGGGCTGGACCAGCCGTCGGCCGGGCGGGTGGAGCTGGCCGCGCGCGGGCTGGGCGGATTGAGCGAGGACGAACGCGCGCGGGTGCGCAACGCCCACGTGGGTTTTGTCTTTCAGAATTTTCAGCTCATTCCGACGCTCACGGCGCTGGAAAACGTGCTCGTGCCGCTGGAACTGGCCGGCGTCCGCGACGGCGAGGGCGAGGCGCGCGCGCTGCTGGCGCGGGTGGGCCTGGGCGAGCGCACCGGGCACTATCCGGCCCAGCTGTCGGGCGGCGAGCAGCAGCGCGTGGCGCTGGCGCGGGCCTTTGTCAACCGGCCGGGCATCCTGTTCTGCGACGAGCCGACCGGCAACCTCGACGCCGACACCGCCCGGGCGATGCTGGAACTGGTCTTCGGGCTGAATCGCGAGCGCGGTACCACGCTCGTGCTCGTGACCCACGATCCCGAACTCGCCCGGCGTTGCCAGCGCATGATCCGGCTGCGCGGCGGCGCGGTGGCGGAGGACACCGGCGCATGAGTTTCGTGCTGAAAATGGCCTGGCGCGACTCGCGGGCGGCGCGGCGGCGGCTCCTGCTCGCGGCGTTTTCCATCGTGCTCGGCATCGCCGCGCTCGTCGCCATCGGGTCATTCACGGCCAACCTCCGCCGGGCCGTCGACGATCAGTCGAAGCAGCTGCTCGGCGCGGATCTGGCGGTGACGTCGCGCCAGCCGCTGCCGGCGGACGTGGAGCAATTCCTCCGCGCGCTGGGCGGCGGGGAGGCGCGCGAAGTGTCGTTCACCTCGATGATGGTTTTTCCCGCCAGCGACGGGCAGACGCGGCTGGTGCAGGTGCGCGCGCTCGAGGGCGGCTTTCCCTTTTACGGCGAATTTGTCACCGAGCCGGCGGGCGCGGCCGGGCGGCTGCGGACCGCGGACAACGTCGCGATTCTCGAGGACACGCTGATGGCGCAGTTCGGCGTCCGGCCGGGCGATGCGGTCAAGCTGGGCCGCAGCACCTTCATCGTCGCCGGCGCGCTGAAGAAAATCCCGGGCGAGTCGGTTGCGAACGGGCTGTTCGCGCCGCGGGCTTTCGTGCCGCTGGCCGCCGTGCCCGCCACCGGCCTGCTCAACGCCGGCAGCATCGCGCGCCACCGGACGTTCGTGAAACTTCCGCCGGGGCGCGACGCCGAAGCCATCGCGGCGGAGTTGCGGGAAAAATTTTCCGGCGAAAGGCTGGGGGTCGAAACGGTGGCGGGCCGCAAGCGCGAGCTGGGCCGGGCGCTGACCAACGTGGACGCATTCCTCAGCCTGGTGGGGTTTGTCGCCCTGCTGCTCGGCGCGATTGGCGTGGCCAGCGCGGTGCAGGTTTACGTGCGGCAAAAGCTTCCGACCGTGGCGGTGCTGCGCTGCCTCGGCGCCAGCGCGCGGCAGGGTTTTGCCATTTATGTCGCGCAGGGGCTGGCGCTGGGCGCGATCGGCGCGGTCGCGGGCGCGGCGTTGGGTGTCGCGGTGCAGCTGGCGCTGCCGGCGCTGGTGCGCGGCCTGCTTCCGGTGCAGGTGGACTTTTTCATTTCCTGGCCGGCGGTGACGCGCGGCGCCGGCGCGGGAATGGCGATTTGCGTGCTCTTCGCGCTGCTGCCGCTGCTCGCGGTGCGGCGGGTGCCGCCGCTGGCGGTTTTGCGGGCGGAGTCGGCTGACGGGGCGGCGCGGCGCGATCCCTGGCGCGCGACGCTGCTCGCGGTCATCGCGCTGGCGGTGACGGCGTTTTCCGTTCTGCAGGCGCCGCGGCCGATCGTGGGCCTGGGCTTCGCCGCGACGCTCGGCGCGAGCTTCGGCGTGCTGGCGGGCCTGGCCCGGCTGGTGACCTGGGCGGCGCGAAGATTTTTTCCCAAGCGCGCGCCGTACGAATGGCGGCAGGGTCTGGCGAACCTTTACCGGCCGAACAACCGTACCGTCCTCCTGCTCGTGTCGCTCGGCCTCGGCGCCGGGCTGATGCTCACGCTCGTGCTGACCCGTGCCACGCTGCTCGGGCAGCTGCACTCGGCGGACGAGGGCGGGCGGCCCAACCTGCTGTTCTTCGACATTCAGGACGACCAGATCGAGCCGCTGGAAAAACTGCTGGCCGCGCAAGGCACGCCGCCGTGCTCCTCCGCGCCGATCGTGACCATGCGGCTGACGGCGGTGAAAGGGCGGCCGGTGGAGGAATTGCTGCACGACCGCAGCGCGCACATTCCGGGCTGGACGCTGCGCCGCGAGTATCGCTCCACTTACCGCGGCCATCTCGTCGACACGGAGAAGCTCACCGCGGGGAGATTCATTGCCCAGGCCGAGCCGGGGGCGGCGGTGGTGCCGGTTTCGATCGAGGCCGGCCTGGCGCGGGATCTGCAGCTGAAGATCGGGGACCGGCTGGATTTCGACGTCCAGGGCGTGCCGGTCAAAACCGAGGTCGCCAGCCTGCGCGAGGTGGACTGGCGGCGGCTGGAGCCGAATTTCTTCTTCGTTTTTCCGACAGGCGTGATCGAGGCCGCGCCGAAATTTTATCTGACGGCCGTGCGCGCGGCCTCGCCGGCGGACTCGGCGCGTGTGCAGCAGGCGGTGACGCGGGCCTTTCCCAACGTGTCGGCGATCGATCTCACGCTGGTACTGCAGACGCTTGACGGAATTTTTTCCAAGGTGGAGTTCGTGGTGCGGTTCATGGCGCTTTTCACCGTGGCCACCGGCGTGGTGGTGCTGGCCGGCGCGGTGCTGGCCGGGCGTTCGCAGCGGCTGCGCGAGGCGGTGTTGCTGCGCACGCTGGGCGCGACCCGTGCGCAACTGTTGAAAATTCAATTCATGGAATATGCCCTGCTCGGCACGCTGGCGGCGGTGACGGGCGGGGCGCTGGCCGTGGCGGCCGGCTGGCTGCTGGCGCATTTTGTTTTCGAAGCGCCGCTGGTCGTGCCGCCGCTTGTGCTCGCCGCCGGCGTGGCGGGCGTGGCCGCGGTCACCGTCGCCACCGGCTGGCTGGCCAACCGCGGCGTGGCCGATCATCCGCCGCTGGAAGTGCTGCGGCGGGAGGGCTAGCGTATGATGCCGAATGTCGTCACGTTTCATTTCACCTTGCGCGATCCGCAGGGCCGCGTGCTGGACACGTCGCGCGGCGGCGCGCCGGTGGCTTATCTGGAAGGCGCGGGCCAGATCATCGACGGACTGGACGAGCAGCTGCGGGGCGAGCCGGCCGGCGTCCGGAAACAGGTGCGCGTGCCCGCGGCCAGGGCTTACGGGCCGCGCGACGACTCCCTGGTGCAAAAGATCCCGCGCCAGCGGCTGCCGGTGACGGGCGAGCTGCGGGTGGGCGACCAGTTTCGCGCCGGCGACGATCGCGCCGCGCCGGTCGTGACCGTCGTGGCGATCGACGGCGACGAAATTCTGCTCGATGCCAACCATCCGCTGGCCGGCCTGGACCTGGCCTTCGAGGTGGAAATCATCGCAGTGCGGCCGGCGACGCCGGAGGAGCGGCGGCACGGCCACGCGCACGGACCCGGGGGATGCGAGGTTTGACCCGGCGGATTATGCTTCGCGGCGCGCCCTTCATCCGTCATAGTTGACCGACTCATTCATGAAAATTCTCGGCATCGACGTAGGCGGCTCGGCGATCAAAGGCGCGCCGGTGGAAACCCAGACCGGCCGGCTGCTGGCGGAGCGCCATCGCATCGAGACGCCCGAAATCGTGACGCCGGCGAAAATGGCCAGGCTCGCGGCCGAGATCGCGGCGAATTTCAACTGGCGCGGTCCGATCGGCATCGGCCTGCCCTGCGTCATTCACGGGCCGCGAACCATGACCTCGGCGAACCTGCACAAGAAGTTCATCGGGCTCGACGCCCGCCGGCTTTTTTCCCAGGCGACGCGCTGCCGCGTGGCCTTGATCAACGACGCGGCGGCGGCCGGCCTGGCCGAGATGGAGTTCGGGGCCGGCCGCGACTTCAAGGGGAAGGCGCTCATGATCACGCTGGGCACGGGGGTGGGCTCGGCGCTGTTCGAACGCGGCGTGGTTTTTCCCTGCGAGCTCGGCCATCTGCCGTTCAAGGGCAAGGACGCCGAAAAACACGTGGCCGCCTCGGTGCGCAAAAGGAAGGACCTTTCGTGGGAGGAATGGGGCCGGCGCGTGAACAGCTACCTGCAGCTGCTGGAAAAAGTCCTTTGGCCCGAGCGGATCATCATCGGCGGCGGCGTGAGCGCGAAGCACGAAAAATTTTTCCATTATCTGAAATTGCGCGCCCCGGTCGTGCCGGCGCGGTTTCTCAATGAAGCCGGCATCGTGGGCGCCGCCCTCTGGGCCGAGCAGGAGAAAGGAACGGTTTGAAGCCGGGGCGGTCTCCTTTCCAACCGCTTCTGCCGGACGGGCTGAACTCCTCAATTCGCACTGCTTGCTTTGCGCCGGACATTATCCAAGTCTGGTTCACCATCGCCGCCACCCATGCCTCAACTTTCCTCGCCTCAAACGGTGCCGAATCCGTCCGCGATGGCGGCGAACGCACCTGCCGCCCCGCGCCGGAAATCGCCGGTCAAATGGCTGATCATCGGCAGCGCCCTGTTCATCGTGCTGGTGGCGCTCGCGTTCATTTTTCGCCGCCGCGGCGGTGAAATCACCGCGGTCATCACTGAAAAAGCCGCCGTCCGCGACCTCACCCAGCTGGTCACAGCCACGGGCAAGATCCAGCCGGAGGTCGAGGTCAAGATCACCCCCGACTCGGTCTACGGCGAAATCGTGGCCCTGCCGTTTCAGGAGGGCGACACGGTCAAAAAGGGCGACCTGCTGGTGAAGATCAAGCCGGACTTTTATCAGGCGCAGGTCGAGCAGCAGACGGCGGCCGTCAACTCCGCGCGCGCCGCCGCCGTCCTGAGCCAGGCCAAGCTCGAAAAAGCCGAGCAGGACTGGAAGCAATACCAGGATCTCTACCAGCGAAAGCTGGTGTCGGATTCCGATTACACCCTCTACAAGACCAATTACGACGGCGCCCAGGCGGCCTATGCCTCCGCCCTGGCCAACGTCCAAGAAAACGAAGGATTGCTCAACCAGGCCCGCGACCAGCTTTCCAAGACGATCATTTATTCGCCGATGGACGGCACGGTCAGCTCCCGCTCCTGCGAAGTGGGCGAGCGGGTCGTCGCCACCGGCCAGTTCAGCGGCACCGAAATCATGCGCGTGGCCGACCTCAGCAGCATGGAGGCCCGCGTGGACGTGAACGAAAACGACGTCGTCAACGTCAAACCCGGCGATCACGCGCTCATCTCCATCGACGCCTATCCCGGTCGCAAATTCAACGGCACGGTCAAGGAGATCGCCGCCACCGGCACCACCACCGGCACCGGCACCCAGTCGGAAGTGACCAATTTCCAGGTCAAAATCCGCATCACCGACCACGACGTCAAGCTGCGCCCCGGGATGAGCGCGACAGCCGACATCGAAACCCAGACGGTGAAAGGCGCCGTCACCGTGCCGATCCAGAGCGTCACCGTGCGCGACTTGGCCAGCGGCAAATCCGCCGAGGAAGTCGAGCAGGCCCGGGCCAGGGAGGCCGAGACGAACAAGGGCGACAACCAGGCCAGCGTGACCAACCTGCGCGACCAGGCCCGCGCCAGCCGCACACGCCTGCCCTATGTCGTTTTCATCAAGGAAGGCGACCACGTCCGCCTGCAGAAGGTCGACATGGGCATTTCCGACGACACCTACACCGAAATCAAAAGCGGCGTGAAGCCAGGCGATGAAGTCGTTTCCGGCAGCTACACCGCGATCAGTCGCACGCTCAAAGACGGCATGAAAGTCCGGCTGGAAAAGCCGGTGAAGCCCAAGCAGCCGTGAGCGGCGCGCCCTCCCTCCCATGCTCTCCACCGCCGCCGCCACCGCCGCCCAAGCGCCGCGTCTTACGCGCCCGCCCGGGCCGCTCGTGATCGAGATCGAGGGCGTGACCAAGCTTTACCGGATGGGCGCGGAAATCATCCACGCCCTGCGCGGCGTCGCGCTGAAAATCCACCGCAACGAGTATCTCGCCATCATGGGCCCGTCGGGCAGCGGCAAGAGCACGCTCATGAACCTGCTCGGCTGCCTCGACACGCCGACGGCCGGCCGCTACGAGTTCAACGGCCGGGACGTCGCTGCCATGGCCGATGACGAGCTGGCCGAGATCCGCAACCACGAGATCGGATTTGTCTTCCAGACCTTCAACCTGCTGCCGCGCTCCGACGCCCTGCGCAATGTCGAGCTGCCGCTCATCTACGCCGGCGTGCCGCGGCAGGAACGCTGGGAGCGGGCGCGGCAGGCCCTGGAAAACGTCAGCCTCGGCCATCGCCTGCACCACCGCCCGAGCGAACTTTCCGGCGGCCAGTGCCAGCGCGTGGCCATCGCCCGCGCCCTCGTCAACCATCCCTCCATCGTCCTCGCCGACGAGCCCACCGGCAACCTCGACTCCAGGACCGGCGAGGAAATCATGGCGCTGTTCGAGCAGCTTTACGCCCAGGGCCACACCTTGATCGTCGTCACCCACGAGGAGGACATCGCCCGCCACGCCCGCCGCATCGTGCGTCTGCACGACGGCCTCATCGCCAGCGACGCGCCGGCGGAGTGAAGGCGGACTGCAGAATGCGGACTGAGCTTCTCAGATCCTTCTCCGAAATTCCGTTGAATCTTTCTGCGCAGTTCAATCCGCACTCCACAATCGGCAATCCGCCATGAGATGAAGCGGCTGTTCTACGAGTTCAACGAATCCTTCCGCATCGCGTTCGCGCAGTTGCGGGCGAACAAGCTCCGCTCCGCGCTCACCGCCCTCGGCGTCATCATCGGCATCGTCGCGGTCACGCTCATGGGCACGGCCATCCGCGGCATCGACGTCGGTTTCAACCGCAGCCTCTCCATGCTCGGCGACGACATCGTCTACGTGCAGAAGTGGCCCTGGGGCCGTGTCGATGACTGGTGGGTTTACCGCAACCGTCCGAACATCCGCACTGCTTACGCCGCGCGGCTCAACCGCATCATCGCGGCCACGCCCGACTCGCTGCTCGACGTCGCCGTGCCGGCCGCCGTGTCCATGCGCGCGATCAAGTTTGGCGACAACCAGGTCAACGCCGTCTACACCGTGGGCACCAACGCCGATTACGCGCGCATCCTCGTGCCCGAATTTTTCGAGGGCCGGTTTTTCAACGAGGTCGAAGCCGGCAACGGCCGCCAGGTCTGCGTGCTCGGCTACGACGTGGCTGACGCCCTTTTTCCCAACGGCTCGGCGCTCGGCCAGACGGTGATCGTGCACGACGAACCGTTCACGGTCATTGGCGTGCTGGCCAAACAGGGAAGTTTTCTCGGTATTTTCAGTTTTGATTCCCAGGCCATCCTTCCGCTCACGACCTACGAAAAATATTTTTCCGCCAACCAGGACGCGGAGATTCGCGTCAAGGTGAAGGACAAGACGCGTCTGGCCGCCGCCGAGGACGAGTTGACCGGCGCAATGCGGCGCGTGCGCGGCCTGCGGCCGGGCGAGCGGAGCAATTTTTCCATCAACGAGCAGCAGATCTTCAAGGCCCAGCTCGATCCGGTGCGCAACGGCATCGCCATGGCCGGGCTCTTTATCACCGGCCTCTCGCTTTTCGTCGGCGCCATCGGCATCATGAACATCACCTTTGTGAGCGTGAAGGAGCGCACGCGCGAGATCGGCACGCGCAAGGCCCTGGGCGCGCGGCGGCGAACCATCCTGCTGCAATTCCTGATCGAGGCGGTGTCGATCTGCCTGGTCGGCGGCGTGGTCGGGCTGGCGCTGGCCTATGGATTGTTCGTCGGCGTGGCTTATTGGAAGCCGCAGCTGCCGGTCGAGTTTTCGCCCGGCCTGGTGGTGGTGGGCATCGTGGTCTCGGTCATCACCGGCGTCATCTCCGGCTTTGCTCCCGCCTTGGGCGCCTCGCGCCTCGATCCGGTGGTGGCGCTGCGCTATGAATGAATTTTGGATTTTGAAATTTCGATTTTGGATTGGAATGAGTCATGACCGGAAATGAAATGAAGCAACGGACGAAAACCTTTGCTCTGCGAGTTCTGCGGCTAGCGGAGGCGCTTCCGCATACGATCGAGGCTGATGTAATCAAGCGTCAGATCGTCCGGTCGGGCACGGCGGTCGTTTCCGGTTATCGCGCGGCCTGCCGGGCCAAGTCCGATTCCGATTTTGCCTACAAATTGAGCGTGGTGGAAGAAGAGGCGGACGAGACTGCACTTTGGCTGGAATTGATCGTCGAGGATGGAATGCTGTCTGCGGAGAAAGCGACTCTGTTGCTTGCCGAGGCCAATGAAATCACGGCCATGATGGTCAGCTCGCAGAAAACAAACCGCGTGTTGCGTGTTGCGGGCGATCCAAAATCCAAACTCAAAATTCCCAATTGAGATGAACCTGTCTGAAGTTCTCCGCCTGGCGTTTGCCGCCCTCGGGGTCAACCGGCTCCGCTCCATCCTCACCATGCTCGGCATCACCATCGGCGTGTTTTCCGTCATCGGCGTGATGACGGCGGTGTCGGCGATGCGCAGCTCGATCGAATCGGGGCTGAGCATACTCGGTGCGAACAACTTCCAGTTCGGAAAATATCCGGTGAACTTCAACCTGGGCGGCGGCAACCGCTACAAGTACGCCAACCGCCGCGACATCACGCTCGGCCAGTCGCAGCGCTACGCCGCCTTGATGGAGGGAGCGGCCTCCTCCGTCTGCCTCAAATGCTTCATCAACGGCGCGCAGATTGTCTACGGCGGCCATCAGACCAATCCCAACATTCTCTACGCCGGCACCGACGGAAATTTCCTCGTCGCCAACCAGTACACCATCGACTACGGCCGGAACCTCTCGGACGAGGACGTGGCGCTGGCCCGGCCGGTGGCGGTCATCGGCACGGACGTCGGGGAAAAACTTTTCCCGCAGGAAAGCCCGCTGGGCAAGACGATCAAAATCAACACGCACAATTACCTCGTCATCGGCGTGCTGGTCGAGAAAGGCACGTCCTTTGGCCAGAGCCAGGACAGCATCGCGCTGGTGCCCATCACCCGCTTTCTCGAGGACAACGGCTCGGCGCACCGTTCGCTCAGCATCGCCACCGAGGCGCCTTCGCACGAGCTTTATAACGCCACGCTCGACAAGGCGATTGCCGCCATGCGCCTCGCGCGCGAGCTCCGGCCCGAGCAGGAGAACGATTTCGATGTCTATTCCAACGACTCGCTCATCTCCGCCTTCGGCAAGGTGGCCGACATCGTGGGCTCGGGTGCGCTTGTCATCAGCGCCATCGCCCTGCTCACCGCCGGCGTGGGCATCATGAACATCATGCTGGTGAGCGTGACCGAGCGGACCAAGGAGATCGGCATCCGCAAAAGCATCGGCGCAAAAAAGCGCAGCATCCTGGCGCAGTTTCTCTTTGAGTCCGTCACGCTTTCGCTCGTCGGCGGCTTCGCCGGCATCGTCCTTGGCGTCGTGGTGGGGGATTTTGTCGCGGCGCGCATGAAGGCCGACGCGGTCTTCCCGCTGGGCTGGGCGACGGCGGGCGTGCTCGTGTGCACCGCCATCGGCGTGGGCTTCGGACTTTATCCGGCCTGGAAGGCCGCGTCGCTCGATCCGATCGCGGCCCTGCGGCAGGAATGAGTTGTTTCAGGCCGTGGCCGGCGGAGCCTTGGCTGCCTGGCCATAGGTGGCGCTGCCGAAGCCGAGGATCGGATAGAAGATGAAGCAGAGGAATGCGAGGCCGAGGCCGAAGCCCGCGCCCTTGCCGAACGCCTTGGCCACATCGATCGCGACCATGATGGCGATGACAAGGTTGACCAGCGGGATGAAGAACAGGATCAGCCACCAAGCCGGCCGGCCGGAAGGGACTTTATCCGCGCCGGATTTCCGAGCCGTGAAAGCGGATTTGCAGACGGAAGACCTTTTTCACCCGGCACTGGATCAGGCCGGTGGCGAGATCGACTTTTTCGGGAATCTCGATGCGGTGCAGATCGACCACGGCGTGGTAGCCGCGCTCGGAAAAGACGTCGATAAGCATGGCGAGGGCGAGGGGATCGTCGAGCAGCAGGTCCTCGGTGTTGACCAGCGCCAGGCCGGAGATGGCATGGCGCAGCACGATCGGCATCATCTTTTTTTCGATGAAGGCCACGACTTTCTGGAAAAGCTCCGGGTGGTCGAATTCGTAGCCGTCGAGACGCTTCACCAGTTCCTGCCGCGCATGGACGATGATCTCGCCGGCCACGGGCAGGGTGCGCAGCCGGTCGTGCGTGCGCGGATCGAGCTCGAGCGTGCTCTGGTATTGCAGTTCCTGGAGGATGTTTTGTTCGACCTCCTCGATCGGGCCCTGCGCGTTGATGAAGTGGTAGTGGAAGATTTCCTTCAGCGACTGAAGCGCCTCCCAGGTCTGCTCCTTGAAGACACGGTAGCGGCGGCGGGCCAGCTCCTCGTCATAATCGGTGGCGCGCTCTTCGAGCAGAACGCCCATGCCGCTGCGGCGGACCTCCTCGTTGTGCGCGTGCACCTCGCGGCCGCGCTTGAGCTGGCGGGCGATGCTGGTGTGCTCGTCCACAAACAGCACCATGATGTGGATGGTGGGTTGGCGAAAATGAATGCCGAGCGGCGTCTGGTAGAACTCACGCCGCAATTGCTGCATGCGGGTGACGAGCAGCTTCAGGCACTCGACCTGGACCTTGGTGCGGGGAAAGCCGTCGAGGACGACGCCGTCGCGATATTCGGGCTGCAGCAGATGGCGCAGGAGCAGGCTGACGACTTCGCGGTCGCCGACCATGCCGCCGGCGTCCTTGATGCGCCTGGCCTCCGGACTGTCGAGCAGCGTGCTGACGACCACCGGCGGGCAGGTGAGGTCGCGGGCCTTGGCGATGAAGGACGTATTCGTGCCCTTGCCGGCGCCGGGCGCGCCGCCGAGGAGAATGAATTCCTTGGGGAAGCGCAGATTTTCCCGGCCGAAATCCGCCTCCAGGCTCTGCCAGACCGACTCGAAAATCAGCTGCGCGTCCTTGATTTCAAGGTCGGGCAGGCGGGCGGCAACGCTTGCGGCCGGGGCTGGCGCGGCGGGCTGGGCGGAAGGGGATGGCGACATGCGGCGGGCGAAAGGGCCGCACAGCATGCAGATTTCCGGGGGGGATTCGACAAAAGAAATTGGCCGCCCGGCGAAGGGCGCGGGGCGCCTTTTCCCTCCCGAAGGGTGCGGCCTAGGGGTTGCCCGGCGGCGGGGGTGGCGGCGGCGGACCGGCGAATTTGTTGATGATCGGCGCGAGGCGGTTGAGGCGGATGCTCGGCGGCGGCGTGGCGTCGATCAGGGCGAGAAATTTTTCGCGGCGTTGCAGCAGCAATTGCCGGAGCGCGGCCCGTTGATGGTCGTCGAGCTTGAGCTGGTCCGTCAAATGATCGAGCGCGAGCGGCACGACGATGATGGAGGTCATGCCTTCCACCGGCTCATTGAAGAAGGGCAGGGTGAGGGTGGCGCCGCCGGCGGACGTGGGCTGGACGGTGGGCAGGGGAGAAGTGGCACGCTTGGCCCGGAGGCTGTCCTCATAGCGCTTGTGCATTTTTTCGAATTGGGCGCGCTGATCGGCGGTGAGAATGGCCTCGAAATCCCGACGGAAGACTTCGTTGAGGACGTCGAGCCTCTGGCGGAAGGCCTCGATGTCGGGCTTCATCTGCTCGATCTCGGCGTTGATTTTGGCGACGGCCGCCGGATCGTTGAGCTGCAAGTGCACGTCGAAGGAGTGGTTCCTGATTTCGCCGAGCAGGCCGATGGGCGGGGAGAGCAGGGCGCGATGGCGCTGCGTCCAGACGCCGGCGCCAAAACCGATGGCAAACACCAGGACGGTCAGGGTGGCGACGAGCAGACGCAGCTTCATGGGACGGAGGCGAACGAGTCGGCCTGGGCGGAGATTTGCTGCCAGTCGGCGAGCGCTTCCCGATTGGTTTCCCGGATGTCGTAGGCGTGCACCAGCATGACCACGAGCAGACAGACTGCGGCGGTGCAGGCGGCGACCAGGAACTGCCCGGTGGCGCGTTGCGCGGCATTGGCGGGCGCAGACAGGGCCCGAAGCACGCGGTCCGCAAAATCGGATGGCAGCTGTGCGACGGCGCGGCGGCGGAGCGCGAACCAGGCCTCGGGCGAGTCAGGAATCATGTTCATAAATTTTGCGCAATTGTTCGCGGGCGCGGTGCAGGCGGGCTTTGACGGCGGCGACGGTGGTACGGGTGATGGCGGCCATTTCGACCTGGCTGCGGCCCTCCTGCGCCAGGGCGAGGAGGACGCGGTCCTTGGGTTTCAATTGTTGCAAAGCGTGGCGTAAGGCGTCGAGCTCGGCGGCGTCAACGGAAGAGTCGGTTTCGGGGATGGTTTCGTGTTCGGTCTCAATCGGGGTGAAGAAGCGCCGCCATTTTTCACGGCGGAGGTGGTCGATGCAACTGTTGCGTGCGAGGCGGAAAAGCCAGGCCTCAAAATGTCCGGGGTCGTCGAGCCGGTCGAGGGCGCGAAACATTTTGATGAAAATAACCTGGGCCAGGTCTTCGACCGAGCTGCTCTGGCCGGTGATGGCATAGACAAACCCGGCCACGCGTTGTTGATAACGGCCAATGAGCGCGCGCTGGGCGGCGTCACGACCCTGCTGGGCTTGGCGGACGAGATCGGCCAGATCGGTCGAGTCGGAGATGTCCATTCAGTGTACATTGAGTTGTGACTGGTCTGACGCAAAATGTCGCGCGAAAGTTGCACCCGCGGCCGGGTTGCAGGCCGTATGCCAGGGTGTGCAAATTGCCAAAAAAGACAAAAATACGGCCGCAAATTGCAAGGGCGGCGCCGTCGGCGATTCTTTCCCGTCCGGTCCAAGTATTTTGCGATCAAAAGGGTAAACCCCGCCGGCCCGTTCGTGGCACGGAAATAGCGGAAGGGAAGTGTTTTCTCCCCTCCATGGTCAATTGGGTCATCACCTTCCTGCTCCTCGCGGTGGTCTGCGCCGCGCTGGGTTTTTTTGGAACCGAGCATGAGTTTGCCGGTCATTCCGCAAGTGTTCTTGCCGGTTGCTTTTTTGCCGTTGCGCTGATACTGTGGCTTGTGAATCGAATCAGACGTCAACGGCTGCACTGAAAGCGGCCGGAAAGAACGGTTCTTTTTGCGGAAAAATTTTGAGTTCCCGGAGCAATAGTTCCGGGATTGTTAGTTGAAGCTGGACCTGGCGGGGCTGCCTTAGGCGGCCCCGCCTTGGCTTTTCGGGTTGGCCTGCGTGAGCGCAAAAGTTAGTTTGCGCGCCAAAATTTATGCGTGTTCTCATCGTCGATGATGAAGTGAGCATTCGAAAAACCACCACCATCGCCGTGGAGACCATGGGTCACGAGGTGGTGAGTGCGCCGGGCGGCGCGCGCGCCTTGAAGACGCTGGAGACGGAGGCCTTCGATGTTTGTTTCCTCGACCTCAATCTCGGCGGGGAGGACGGGCTCGAGGTCCTCGACAAGCTGCTGAAGACGGCGCCCGACTTGGCGATCGTGATGTTCACGGCCTACGCCACCATCAGCGCGGCCGTCGAGGCGATGCGCAAGGGCGCGTTCGATTTCATTCCCAAGCCCTTCACGCCCGACCAGATCCGCCAGGTGCTGGCCAAGATCGCCAAGACCCGCTCGCTCGAACAGCGCGTCCGGCAGCTCGAGAACCAGCTGGCCGCGGAATCGCCGGAAATCGATCTCAGCTCGGCCGAGCCCGCGCTGCAAAAAACGCTCACCATCGCCTTCAAGGCCGCGGAAACGCCCGCCACCCTCCTGATTCTCGGGCCCAGCGGCACGGGCAAAAGCGTGCTCGCGCGCGAAATCCACCGCCGGAGCGCGCACCGCGATGCCGCCTTCGTCACCGTCAATTGTCCCTCGTTGTCGCGCGAGCTGCTCGAGAGCGAACTCTTCGGCCACGTCAAGGGCTCCTTCACCGGCGCGGTCGTCGACACCTTCGGCAAGGTGGCCGCGGCCGACGGCGGCACGCTTTTTCTCGATGAAATCGGCGAGATGCCGATCGAGATCCAGCCCAAGCTCCTGCGCCTGCTCCAGGAGCGCGAGTACGAGCGCGTCGGCGAGGCCAAGCCGCGCAAGGCCAACGTCCGCGTCATCGCCGCGACCAACCGCGATCTCGGCGAGGAAGTGAAGGCCGGCCGCTTCCGCGAGGACCTTTTCTACCGCCTTAACGTCATCAACGTCGCGTTGCCCGGCCTCAAGGACCGTCCCGCCGACCTGCCGCGCCTGGCGGAAAACTACCTCAGGTTTTTCGTCGGGCGCATCGGCAAGAAGGTCACGGGCTTCTCGCCCCAGGTGCGCGACGCCTTTGCCGGCTATGCCTGGCCCGGCAATCTGCGCGAGCTGCGCAACGTCATCGAACGGGCCGTCATCCTCGCCGGCGGCGACATCCTCGAGCTGGCCGACCTGCCCGACAATTTTTCCCACACCCAGCCCGACGCCGCCATCGCCGTCGGCGCCCGCGTCAGCCTCAGCGCCCTCGAGACCGAGCACATCCGCCGCATTCTCGGCCTCGCCAAAAACCTGGATGAGGCGGCGCGCATCCTCGACATTGACCCGGCCACCCTTTATCGCAAGCGTCACAAACTCGGTCTCGTCTAGGCCGCGCCATGCTCCGCACGCGCCTTTATCTCGGCCTGCTTCCGCTGCTTCTTCTCTTCATCGCAGTCGGTCTTTACGCGGTCTATACCTGCCGCGAACTCGCCCGTTCGATCGATCGCGACCTGCTCGCCAGCTACGATGCGCTGCGCGCCTGCTACGAAATGCGCAAGGCCGCGACCGAGATGGACGGCGCCCTCGCCGCCGCCTCGCACGGCGACGCCCTGGCCGCGCACACGGCCTACCTGCAGCAGCGTGCGCGCTTCGAAAAAAATTTTCACGAGCAGGAGCTCGCCGCCTCCGGCACGGCCCGCGCCCCGCTCATCCAGAGGCTTGACGCCGCCTACGCCCGTTTTGCGGCGCAGGGCGACCGCCTTTTCAATCAGGGCACGCTCTCCCCGCTGGACACGCTCCGCGAGACCGAGGCCGCGCTCTTTTCCACCCTTCAGGCCATCGACGCGATCACCCAGCGCGACACCGACGCGCTGCGGAGCGCCGAAGCGCGGGCCTCGAGCCTGGCGCGGTTCAGCATCGACTTTCTCGCGGCCGCGATGATCGCCGCCATCCTGCTTTCGCTCTACCTGTCCTACCAGCTGGCCCGCCTGCTCCTGCGGCCGATTCAGCTGCTCAAGGACGCCGCCGTCGCGCTGGGCGAAGGCCGGCTCGATCGCGATGCCCCGGTCATTTCCCGCGACGAGCTGGGTGAGCTCGCCCGCGCCTTCAACACCATGGCGGCCAAGCTCCGCGCCTACCGCCAGGCCACCACCGAGGAGATGATCCGCGCCCAGCGCACGATGGAGGCCACGCTCCACTCCGTCCCCGACCCGGTGTTCATCATTTCCCGCGCCGGCGTGCACGAACTCCGCAATCCCGCGGCTGAGGCGCTCGCCCGCTCGCCCGAGTTCGTGCACGGGTTTCCGTCGGTCCTGGCCGAGCCGCTCCAGCAGGTGCTGGCCACCGGCAGCCATTACCTGCCGGCGGGCTATGATCGCGTCGTGACGCTCGCCCTCGGCTCCGAGGACCGGCATTTCCTGCCCCGCATCCTTGCCATCGGCGATGCCCGGAGCGGTTTTTGGGGCGCCGCGCTCCTCCTGCAGGACGTGACCAAATTCCGCCTGCTTGATGACGCCAAGAGCAATCTGGTCGGGACCGTCAGCCACGAACTGAAGACACCCCTCACCAGCCTGAGTATGGCCATCTATCTCCTGCTCGAGCAACACGTCGGCCCGCTCACGCCCGAGCAGCGCGAGCTGATCGAGACGGCGCGCGATGACGCCGACCGGCTCCTGCGCATTCTCAACGACCTGCTCGATCTCAGCCGGCTCGAGAGCGGCGTCTCCCAGCTTCATTTTGCCCGCCGGCCGGTGGCCGCGCTGCTGGCCG
>DATJYF010000194.1:0-13619 GCA_035499715.1 Opitutaceae bacterium
CCAGTTTTCCCATGCGGCGAGCAGTGGCGCGGGCGCGCGCTGACGGTCGAGTTCGGCGAGCAGAGCCTCGGCGTCCGCGGCCCGGACGGAGTGGGAAAAGGCGTCGGCGGCGCGCGCGGGCAGGTTGTGGGCTTCGTCGATGATCAACAACGTGCGCGCCGGATCGAAGCCGGCCTGATCGTAGAACAAACCCCGGTTGCGCGGCGCAAAGACATAGTTGTAATCCCCGATCCAGACCTCCTGAAACGCGAGCGCGGCGCGGGTGATTTCGTAAGGGCAGAGGCGGACGTCGCGTCCGGCGGTGCGGAGCGTCTCGAGGTCGTGCGGTTGGCCGGGAAAAAGATAAAAACGGGCGAGACCGCTGCCCGGCCAGCGCGCGGCATCGTCGTCGAGGCAGGCGCAGGCGCCGCGCACGCAATGAAACGTGTGATTGATGCAATGCTCCGATTTCGGGCGCACCAGCCAGGCGGTGATGCCGCCGGCGGCAGAGCGGGCGCATGCATCCGGCGCGGTCATGGCGGCAAGCGTCCGTCCCACCTGCAACTGGCCGGTGGCCTTGCTCGTGAGGTAGAGCAGGCGCTCGAAGCGGCCGGCGCGGAGCTGCGTCAGCGCGGCCTCGATGAGCACGCCGGTTTTGCCGAAGCCGGTCGGAGCCTCGAAAAAAATCGCCGCCGCCGGTGCGTCGAGCGCGGACCGGAGCCGATCGGCGGCCTCAGCCTGGCCGGGGCGAAGCTCGGCGAAGGCGGGGCGGAAGTGCAGCGTGCGCAGGCGGTCGCGGGCGCGCAGGCGGTGCTCGAGAAATTCGACCACGCGTTCGAGCTGCGCGCGAAAAAGCGCGTCGTCGGCCGGCGCGAGCGCGACGGGCTGGGCCAGGCCGGTGGCGGCCTCGACGAAGAGCAGTTCGCCGGTCAGCGCGCGGGTGCCTTGATCTGCGCGCAGCAAGGCAAGATAGGCGGCGAGCTGGATGAAATAGTCGGGGTGTTCGGCGCGGAGCCCGGCCTCGGGCGCCGGCAGCGTGCGCGTGACGGTTTTGATTTCGCGCAGCAGCGTGGCGCCGCCGTGCGGCACGAGCTGGTCGATCCGGCCGGAAAGCGCGAGGGTCCAGCCGCGGTGGGCCAGCCGGCCAGAAACCGGGACCTCGGACGCGGCGGAGGGCGTTTCGGCCGCCGTCCGCGCCTGAAATTCCTGATGCCAGTGCGTGCCGAGTTGCGCGCGCCAGAGGCCGGACGGGCCGCCGCTGTCGCCGCGCGGCCCGAAGGCGAAGGCGGCGAATTCACCGACGCCGAGGCTAGCGGTGCGATCGTCGAGGGAAAACTCCATGGCGACTATTCCAGCAGGATTTCCGTGTGCGCACCGAGGTAGGCTTCGAGCCGGCCGATGAGAAGGCCCAGTGCGGCCGGCGCGGAGGTTTGCTCCGCGACCGGCTGGTTGAGAACCTCGCCGGCGGCGGCGCGCTGGCGGGAGGGCAGTCGGGCGAGCCAGTCCTGCTTCACCGGGTAGCCTTCATCGCGGGCGAACCGATAAAGGCTTTTGAAATACACCGCGTCCGGGCGGGCGGCCGCAGCGAAGGCGGCGAAGGCGGCGCGGAGCAGCGCGGCGACGGCGGGCCGGCTTTCGTCCGCCACCGGATTGCGCGCGACGAGCAGGGCCAGGGCGGAGGCGAAGCGGAGCGAGTCGTAATTGCGGCCGATACCCTCGTGCCGGACGAGCAGACGCGGCTCGCGCACAAACCAGGTGCGGCCTTGATTGGAGCTTTCGAGCAGGAGCGCAACCTCGTCGAACAGGTCGAGCGCGCCGGCGCCCGCGGCGTTTTTTTTCGGCATGCGCTGCAGGACCGGCAGCACGCCATGTCCGGCCGAGAAAACGGTGAAAGTCTGAAAGCTGTCGGCGGGAGGCTGCTTGAGCAGAACGAACGCCTCGGTCTGGAGGGTGAAGCCGGGCACTGCGAAAAAATCTCAACGGCCGGCGGAAATTCCGGCGGCAACGGCCGGATGCGGCCAGGGCGGAACGACGGCGCCGCCGGAGATGAGCATCTTCATGCCGTCGCCGACGGACATTTCGAGTTCGACAATCTCGTTTTTGGGAACGTAGACCAGAAAACCGCTGGTGGGGTTGGGTGTGGTGGGAATGAAGACGCTGAAAAGGTCGGCCGGCAGCCGGGAGGCGAGCTCGCCGCGGGTCCCGCCGGTGAGAAAACCGAGCGACCAGGAGCCCTTGCGGGGAAACTCGACGAGCACAACCTTGCTGAAGGCGTGGCGGTTTTGGGAGTTGAAGGTGTCGACGATCTGCTTGATCGAGGTGTAAACCGCGCCGATGCCGGGGATGCTTTGAATGAAGCGTTCGGCCACACCACCGAAGTACCGCCCGAAAACGTAGCGTGAGGCGTAGCCGAGCACGGTGATGAGCAGAAGGACGATGATGGTGGCGAGGATGTCCCAAACGGCGTCAAGACGGCCCTCGGGTACGAAGAAAAACAGATACGGCCGGAACCCGCCGCCGATCTTTCCGACCAGCCAGGAGAAAACAATCCAGGTGGCGGCGAGCGGCGCCGTGAGGAAAAGGCCGGCGAAAAAGGCATTGCGAATCGAGGCAAAGAGACTGTTGCGCATGCGTGACGAGATTCTATGCAAAAGCGGCCGGACGCAAAGTCATTCGACGAGGCGGAAGCGCAGGCGCCGGAGGGCGGCGCGGGCCAGATTCATTGCGCGGCGTTCGGCGGCGCGCATGACCCTTTTTTTCGCCGGCGTGAGATCGTCGTAGCCGGCGAGGTGGAGCCAGCCGTGCACGAGATAAAGCGCGAGTTCGTCGCGGAACGACCGGGGGCGGACGGTCTTGCGGCGGCGGGCGGGGTGGATCTGGCGCGCGGCGGCGTCGGCCGAGACGCAGATCTCGCCGGCCAGGCCGTGGGCTGGATCGCCGGCGAAGGTGATGACGTCGGTGACCGTGCCGTCGCCGAGAAAATCGGCGTGCAGACGGGCCAGCGCCGGGTCGGTGAGGAAGGCGAGGGAGAGCCCGCCGGGAGGACAGCCGCCGCGGAATTTTTCCCGGCGGGCATCGAGGGCGTGAATGAGCGCGGCGGCGGCGCGGCGATCGAGGCGCAGGCGGGGATGGCCGTTGTGGATGGCGACGGCGCGCATTTTTTCAGAGCCGGAGGGCGGCGCGGGCGCGGTCACCGGGCCGAGGACAGCTGGCTCTTGGGCTCCGGTTTGTCTTCGCCGGCCGGCGGATAGGCGACGCGCGAATGGAGCATGTTGAGGAGCGTGAAATTGAAGCTGCTTTTGATCTTGGAAATTTCCTCGAGGGTGATCGGGGCCTCGTCGAGCTGGCCGTCAGTCAGACGTTCGCGGGTGATCTGCTCGATGAGCTCGGCGAGGTGCTGGGGCGTGACTTTGCGCAGGGAGCGCGAGGCGGCCTCGACGCCGTCGGCCAGCATGATGATCGCGCTTTCCTTGAATTGCGGCTTGGGCCCGTCGTAGCGGTAGGTCATCTCCGAAACCTTCGGGCCGGCCAGCTCGGCGCCGCGGCCGGGCGCGGAGGCCAGGGGCGGGGTGCTGCCGAAGGGCGGCCGGGTTTCGTTTTTGGCGCGCTCGAAGAAATAGCGGATGAGCGTGGTGCCGTGGTGCTGCTGGATGACCTCGATGACGGCGCGGGGCAGCTTGTGCTTGAGGCCGAGGTCCACGCCGTCCTTGACGTGGCTCTTGATGACGAGCGCGGAAAGAGAGGGATTGTTGCCCTCATGGGGATCGAAGCCGGCGCGCTGGTTTTCGGCAAAGTACTCGGGCTTGCCGATCTTGCCGATGTCGTGGAACTGGGCGCAGACGCGGGCGAGGAGCGGGTTGGCGCCGATGGCGTTGGCGGCGTTTTCCGCGAGCTGGGCGACCACGAGCGAGTGATGGTAGGTGCCGGGCGCCTCCATTTGCAGCAGGCGGAGCAGCGGATGGTTGAAATCGCTCAGCTCGAGCAGCGTGATGTCGGTCGTGCGCTTGAACAGGCCTTCGAGCACGGGCAGCAGGCCGACGACCGCGACGCCGGTGACGAGTCCGGTGCCGAGCCCGGCGCCCATCTGCCCGAGCACGGCGTAGGGCGGCAAGCGGTTGACCATGCCGATGAGCATGGCGAAGACGGCGACGATCAGGCCGCCGAGGCCGGCGCCGCGGACCACGCGGCTGCGTTTGCGCAGCGCGTGGCAGGAGAAGATCGCGACCATGGAGGCGAGGAAGGTGAGCACGAGCAGATCGAGGCGGTTGCCGTAGATGACGCTGGCAAAAATCGAGACAAACAGCGCCATGAAGATGCCGGAGCCGGCGTCGATGAGGATGGAGACGATGATCGGCGCGAGGGCGGTCGGCGCGGTGTAGGGCAAAAGCGAGGCGGCGGTGTCGTGCTCGATGAAATAAGGCAGGCCCGCGAGGGTGTAGGTGAGGCGGACGAGGGCGAGGTTGATGATGACGACGAGGGCGAGGAGGGCGAGGCGGCCGTTGCTGTGCATGGTTTCGCGGTCCTCCAGGCGGATGTAGAGGACCGAGGCCCAGACCATGGCGAGCACGAGCAGCACCCGGCCGAAGAGCTGCAGGTCCTCGTCCGTTTGCACGTTGCCGCTCTGGAGCAGAAACCTGCGCTGCTCGACGAGCATCTCGTACTGCTCGGGCGTGACGCGCGTGCCGGGCTCGATGATGGTCTGGCCGCGGTCGACGGAGACGACGACGGGCTTGAGCGATTTCAGCGCCTCCTCCTGGCGGTGCGCGGTGGCCTCGCGGTCGAAGACCAGGTTGGGCGTGACGCCGTTTTCGAAAATGCGGAAAAGGGCGAGCGTGGCCTCGCGGCTGATGCCCTCGGCGGCGAGATTGATGCGCAGAAAGGTCAGCGCCTCCTCCAGCGACTGGACCGGGCGCTGGGAGATTTCGCCGCCGTTTTTGACGATCTGAAAGACGGTGACCACGCCTGGCTGCGTGCTGGCCAGCGACCCGTCCTGCACGCCGTCGGTGTAAATCTCACGCAGCGCGGCCAGGCCGTTTTCCACCGCGGTGAAGCGCGCCTTGGCGTCGCCGATGGAAAGCAGGGCGGCGACATCGTCCACGCTGGCGCGATAGGGACCGCGGGCGTTGAAATCGTCCACGATTTTTTCCAGTGCCGCCTGGCGGGCGTCGTGCTGGAGGGTGTCGGCGGGAAAGTCGTGCTCGAACTGCTCGAGTTTGCCCAGCATTTCGCGCATGTCGGTCTCGAACTGCTGGAAGGGCGCGAGTTCGAGGCGATAGACCGGAGGCACGTGATTGCGCAGCTGCTCCTTGGCCTCGTCGGATTTTATCGTGCTCGTGTAGGTGAAAGGCGTGCTGGCGACGATGCGCACGGCGGCGAGCTGGTTCGGCAGCACGGGCAGGTCGGCGGTGGTGACGCCGACGAAGCTGATGAGCACGATGGCGGCGACGGTGGCGATGAAAATGAGGATGGCGATGGCGCGGCTTTCCTCGAGAAACTCGATCGTGGCCGAGGTGCGGGCGGTCTTGCGCGCGCGGCGCGGGGCGGTGAGGCCGCCGCGGAGGAGTTTCCAGTTTTTGATCAGCGACATGGCGGCGTTCAGCTGGCGGAAGTCGGGCCCATCGGATTTTTGAAGCGTTCGTAGGCTTCGATGATTTTCAGGACAAGCGGATGGCGGACGACATCGGCGCCGGAGAAGGTGTGAAACTCGATGCCGGGAATATCATGCAGGATGTGCCGCACTTCAAGCAAGCCGCTTTGTTTGTGGCGGGGCAGGTCGATCTGCGTGATGTCGCCGGTGACGACCATGCGGGAACCCTCGCCCAGGCGCGTGAGGAACATCATCATCTGCTCCGGCGTGGTGTTTTGCGCCTCGTCGAGGACGATGAAGGCCTGGTTGAGCGTCCGTCCGCGCATATAGGCGAGCGGGGCGATTTCGATCACGCCTTTTTCCGTCAGCCGCGCGACATCCTCGGCATCGAGCATGTCGTGCATCGCGTCGTAGAGCGGACGGAGGTAGGGCAGGATTTTTTCGCGCAAATCGCCCGGGAGGAAGCCGAGCGCCTCGCCGGCCTCGACCGCGGGGCGCGTCACGATCAGGCGCTGCACCTGGTTTTTGAGGAGGGAGGAGACGGCGGCGGCCACGGCCAGGTAGGTTTTGCCGGTGCCGGCGGGGCCGATGCCGAAAACGACCGGATTGTTCTGCATCGCCTGCAGGTAGAGCTTCTGGCCGAGGGTCTTGGGCGCAATGCTCTTGCGGTTGGTCGTGATGATGAAAGGCTGGGCGATGAGTTCGCGCAGCTGTTCGCCCTCGCCGCGGCCGAAGCCCTCGGCCACGCGCACAAAATCCGGCCCGCGCAGCGTCACGCCTTGGCCGCGTGCGTCGTTGAGAAAATTGAAAAAGCCCTCGGTGCGCGCGACCGCGCCGTCGTCGCCCTCGATTTTCATCCAGTCCTCGCGCGTGACCAGGCGGACGCCGAGCGCACGCTCCGCGAATTGCAGATTGTCGTCGCGGCCGCCGTAAAGCTGGCTGAGGTGGCGCGGGCTGGGAAAATGCAGGGTCTTGGTCGGCACAGGTTCCGGATTTCGGCGGCGGAGCGGGGTTCAGGCCGCGCCCTTGGCCGCGGCGGCGAGGCGTTCCCACGTGGCCTCGATGGCCTGCGGCAGAATGCGGGTCTGGCCGAGCACGGGCATGAAATTGTTGTCGCCATTCCAGCGCGGCACGATGTGCGCGTGCAAATGCGGGATGCTGCCGCCGGCCGCGGAGCCGAGGTTGAAGCCGAGATTGAAGCCGTCGGGCTTGAGCGCGGCGCGCAACAGCCGCTGGGCCGTGACGATGATCTCCATCAAGTCGGCGCGCTCGGCGGCGTCGAGTTCCTCCAATTCAACCACTTCGCGGAAGGGGATGGCGAGGAGGTGGCCGGGATTGTAGGGAAAGCGGTTGAGCATGAGGTAGCTCCGCGGTGAGCGATGGACGATGAGGGCGGCGCGGTCGTCGCCCAGCCCCGGCAGCTCGGTGAAGGGCTTCTTGGTGGCCGGGTAGCGCGGCGCCTCAATGTAGTCCATCCGCCAGTAAGGGTGGAGCTGCTGCATGGTCAAAGGTCGCCGAGTAAAGACGGCCGCCGGGGCAAAGTCAAAGCCGGGGTGGGACGGTAAAATTCGTAAAAATCCCGTTGCTGTTTGCTGGGAGAGGCCTCCATTTGGTGCGCTTCATGCAAAATCGATGCGTTGTCATCACCGGGCTCGGCGCCCTCACGCCAGTCGGCCTTTCCGCGCCCGCCACCTGGGCCGCGTTGGTCGCCGGCCGGAGCGGCATCGGCCGCATCACGCGGTTTGATCCGGCGGGCTGCACCGCTCAGATTGCCGGCGAGGTGAAAAATTTCGAGCCGGCGGCGCCGCTGCCCCGGCCGCTGCATCCGCGCGGACCGGTGGCCGAGCCGCTGATCTCGGCGGTCACGCTGAAGGAAGTGAAAAAACTCGGTCGCTTCTCCCATCTCGGCCTGGCGGCCGCGATCGAGGCCTACGCCGATTCCGGTCTGGATGACGCGCGCGCCACGCTGCCGCCCGAGCGCGCGGGCGTGAATCTGGGCGTCGGCCTCGGCGGCCTGCCGGAGATCGTGGCCATGCATGAAACCTGGCGCGAGGGCGGCTACCGCAAAATTTCGCCGTTTTTCATCCTCCAGACCGCACCCAACATCCTGGCCGGACAGCTTGCCATCGCCCTGGATTTCCGCGGGTCGAACATGAGCGTGGCCTCGGCCTGCGCCACCAGTGGCCACGCGCTGGGCGAGGCCGCGCGCGCCATCCAGCGTGGCGAGGCCGACGTCATGATCGCGGGCGGCGCCGAGGCCGTCATCACGCCGCTGGCCGTGGGCGCGTTCGCGCAGATGAAGGCGCTTTCGACGCGCAACGATGCGCCGGAAAAAGGCTCACGGCCTTATGACGCGGACCGCGACGGATTCGTGCTGAGCGAAGGCGCGGTTGTTTTCGTGCTGGAGGAAATGGAGCACGCGAAAAAGCGCGGGGCCCGCATCTACGCCGAACTGCTCGGCTACGGGGCGACGGCCGATGCGCACCACCTTTCGTCGCTCGCGCCCGAGGCCGAGGGCTCGCGTCGCTCGATGCAGCTGGCGGTCGACGACGCGCGGATCGCGCCGGAGCAGGTCGGCTATGTTTCCGCCCACGCCACCAGCACGCCGGCGGGCGACGGCGAGGAGTCGGCGGCCATCGCGCGCGTCTTCGCCGCCGGCCGGGAAAAGCTCCACGTCAGCGCGGTGAAATCCATGACCGGGCACCTGCTCGGCGCGGCCGGCGCGCTCGGCGCGTTCGCCGCCGTGCTTGCCGTCCATCACGGTGTGATCCCGCCGACGATCAATCTTGAGAATCTCGATCCGGCCTGCGCCGCGCTCGGGCTGAACTTCACCGCCAACGCCGCGGTGGAGAAGCGCCTCGACTACGCCCTGGCCAACAGCTTCGGCTTCGGCGGCACCAACGCCTCGCTCGTCGTCAGGCGGGTGTGACCCGCTTCGTGCTCAAGGAGCGAGCCGCTTTTTGATGAATTCCCGGATCAACCGGATGTCCGGATCATTCGCATTGCTCGGGCCATCCAAAATGAACAAAAGATACGATCCTTCCTTGCCGGCATAATCGATCTCCCTGGTTTTGACGTCGGTTGAGTTTATTTTGCCGAGGAAGAGGGCATCGACCTTGCGGGTGTTCCAATAAATCCAGATTTTTTTGCCGGCGTCATCCACCACGCACAATCCCTGAAAGCCCTCGTAAGGACCGTCGAGAAGGATGCTTTCCTCGCCCAGCGTGACCGGCGGTTTCAGGCTGGTGATGTAATCGGCGGGAATGTTCGTCGCCGGTTTTTTATCGGCGGTCGTTTGCGTGGCGCAGCCGGCAAGCAAAAGCAGAAAGCTGAATGCGAGTATCTTTGTTTGATGATAACTCACAGGGGTTGATCCCGGTTATGGCAGACCAACCCGGAAAATGCAGGTAAAATATCAGGGCGCGGCGGCCGGACCGGAGGAGGCCGGGCTAGCGTTGGGCTCCGGCCGGACGATGACTTTGAAGGCACGGTCGGGGGCGAGGTAGGTTTTGGCCAGCGCGTTTACGTCGGCCTGGGTGATGGATTCGAAATCGGTGTAGCGGGTGCGGCACCAGTCGAGGCGTTGCGGATACTCCTGGCAGCTCGCCAGCACCGCGGTGAGCCAGTACTGGTTGGTGCGGGCGGAATCGCGCAGCGCGGTGAGGAGCGGTTTTTTCGCGCGCTCGAGTTCGTCGGGCGTGACGCCGTTTTTGTTCAGGTCGCCGGCGATGACGGCGATGGAACCGGAAATTTCCGCGGCGCGCGCCGGATCGACGACGGTTTCGGCCGTCATGCGGCCGTAGCCGGTGAACGTCTCGCTGGAATTATTTCCCGCCTCCGGGGCGTAGGTGCCGCCGAGCTGCTCGCGGATTTTCACGCGCAGGCGGTCGCTGAAAATTTCGCCGAGCAGGCCGAGGCGGCGGGTGCGGCCGACGTCGAAGGCGTCGGCGGTGGGCCAGTAAAGAGCGACGATGGCCTTGGGGATCTCGGTCGGCACGCGGTAGTCCTTGGTGAAGGGTTTCGCGGGAAAGCTGACCTTGCGCTCGGCGGCGTAGGCGGGCCTGGGCGCGCGCTCGGGCAGCGCGCCGAAGGTTTGCGCGAGCGCGTCGAGCGTGGCGGGCAGGTCGATATCGCCGGCGATGCCGATTTCGATCGGGCCGCGGACGAACTGCGGCGCGAGCCAGGCTTTTTCCTCGTCGAGCGTGTGTGCGAGCATGACGTTGCGCGGCGGCAGGCCGAAGCGCGGGTCGCCGTTCGCGAGGAGCCGCGGCACCTCGGTGGCAAGCGGCCCGCTGGTCGAATGGGCCAGCCCATCGTAGATTTCGTTGATGTTTTTGCGAGTGAGGCGGAGAGCCTCGGGGCGATAGCCGGGATCGGTGAGGTAGGCGGCGAGCAACTGGAGTTCGAGCAGCAGGTCCTCCCGGTTGGTGGCGCCGCTGAAAAGGAGGGCGTCGCTGCCGGTTTTGAAGTCAACACCGACGGTGCGGCCGGCAAGAATGCGCTGCAGGTCGTCGGCGCTGTGCCGGCCGAGGCCGCCCGGGAGAAAGGCCAGGTCGGCGAAGAAGGCGAGGCCGGGCTGGTCCGCCGGCTCGACCAGCTTGCCGGCGCCGACGCGCATGGTGAGGCGGATGGTGTTGGCCTCGAAGTCGGTTTTCTTGAGGTTGACGCGCACGCCGTTGGCAAAGGTGATGAGATCGAGGTCGAGGTCGTCGACGTGCTTTTGCGCGGCGATTTTTCCAGGCGGGCCGAAATCAGTATAGGCGAATTTTTCGCTGGAGAGGACGGCGGGCGGCTTGACGGCGACGGCGGCGGAATCCCGGTAGGCCTGGGTGATGGCGGCGACGGCGTCGCCGGGAATCTTGGCGTTGCCGGAGACCATGACGTAGCGGCCGGGCAAACCGAAGGCGGCGCGGAGCGCGGCGGTGCAGTCGGCGGGCGTGACCTTTTCGAGCGCGGGCTTGAACAGCGCGAGGTCCTGGGCGGGGCTGGTGTAGACTTCCTTCTGGACGATGGAGTCGACGATGTCGTCGGCGAGCCGCTCGGAGCGGCGGGTGGCGGCGGTGCGGTCGGCCTGCTCGAGATCGTTGGTGAAATTGGCCACGGCTTCCTTGAGCTCGGCGGGGGTGAAACCGAACTGGAGCGCGCGGCGCAACTCCTGTTCGCCGACGGCGAGCGCGGCCTGCCACTGGCCGGGCGCGCAGATGACGTTGATGCCGGCGTCGTGATAAAAATTGAATGCGTCCTCGACGCTGACGCTGGCGGCGGTGAAAGGCGCGCCTTCCTTTTTCGAAAGAATTTCGAGGCGGCGGTTGAGCATGGCGACGGCGAGATCGCGCTGCATGTGCCAGAGCCGGAGGGCCGCGGTGTCGGGCCGGTAGGTATAAGGCGCCATGACGTCGATGCTGACGGTGGTGGCCTCGGCTTCGGGCTCGGCGTCATAGGCGGCGCGAACGCCGAGCGCGGCGGTGACGTGGCCGAGGTCCGGATCGGGCCGGGCGGGCGCGCGGTCGGTCACGCCGGAAAATTTGGCCGCGATTTCCTTTTCGACCGCGGCGGGATCGATCGCGCCCACGACGATCACAACCATGCGTTCCGGCCGGTACCAGGTGTTGTAAAGATCGACGAACTGGTCGCGCCGGGCCGCCGCGATGACCGGCGTCTCGCCGATGGGCAGGCGCTTAGGGAAAAGCGCATCGCCGAGGAGAAAGTTGAAGGAGGCCACTTCCTGGCGGTAGCCCACGGAGTCGCGCGTGCGTTTTTCGCTGAGGATGATGGGCCGCTCTTTTTGCACCTGGTCGGACCGGAGAAGCAGCGTGCCGGCAAAATCGGCGAAGACCTGCAACCCCTCGGCGACGGTGGCGGGGCGGGTGTCGGGCAGCTCGATCTGGAAGGCGGTGTGATCAAAGGTGGTGTAGGCGTTGGTGTCGCCGCCGAAACTCATGCCCAGGCGCTGAAAGTATTCGACGAGCGTGCCGGGCTTGTAGTGCGCGCTGCCGTTGAAGCACATGTGTTCGAGGAAGTGGGCCAGGCCGCGCTGGTCTTCGGTCTCGTCGAGCGAGCCGGCGAGCACGAGGAGGCGGAGTGAGGCGCGGTTTTTTGGCTCGGTGTTGGGGAGGATGACGTAACGCACGCCGTTGGGCAGGGCGCCGAAATGCGCCGCCGGGTCGGGCTTGAGGTCGCTGGTGGCCTGCGGAAACGGCAGGGGCGCGTCGGCGCGGGCGGAGACAAAGGTAAAAAGGGCGAGGACGGCGAGGAGTTGGCGGAGCATGCGATCAGGGTTGAGGAAAGATGTGACCGGCAAAAGCGGAAAAGGGCACACAAAATTTTGGTGCGTTTTGCGGCGATTGTGCGCCAAGCTGGCGCCTTCATGCTCTGGCTTTACCGGCTGCTGTTTCTGCCCGCGCTGCTCGCGATGTCGCCGTTCTATTTGCGGCGCATGTGGCGGCGCGGCGGCTATCGCGAGAACTTCAAGAACCGCTTCGGTTCGTTCGATCCGCTGCCGCCGAAGAAACCAGGCCTGCGGCGCATCTGGCTGCAGGCGGTGAGCGTGGGCGAGGTGCTGGCGGTCGCGCCGGTGATCGAGGGGCTGAAAAAAGACCCCGCGGTTGAAATTTTTCTGACCACGACGACGAGCACGGGCTATGCGCTGGCGCAGGAAAAATTCGCCGCGACGGTGCTCGGCGTGGGTTATTTTCCGCTCGATTTCTGGCTCTTCAGCGTCCGGGCGTGGCGGCGCATCGCGCCGGACCTTGCGATCATCACCGAGGGCGAGCGCTGGCCGGAACACATCGCACAGGCGGCGCGGCGCGGCGTGCCGGCGCTGGCGGTCAACGCGCGCCTGAGCGACCGCAGTTTCAGGCGGATGCAGCACGTGAAATTTCTCGTGCCCGCGCTGCTGGGCGGGCTGACCCGCGTGCTGGCGGCGTCGGAGCAGGACGCGGAGCGATTTCGCGCGCTCGGCTTTTCGCCCGACAAAATCACGGTCACGGGCAACCTGAAGCTGGATGTGGCGATTCCGCCCCTGGGCGAGGCGGAGAAAAGCCGGTTGCGGCGCGAACTGGGCCTGCCGGCGGCGGCGCGCGTGCTGCTGGGCTCGTCGACCTGGCCGGGAGAGGAGGCGGCGCTGCTGGCGGCGCGCCGGGCGGCGGCCGATGCCGGCCTTCCGTGCGGGCTGCTGCTGGTGCCGCGGCACGCGGAGCGGCGCGCCGAAATCGAGGCGCTGTTGGAAAAGTCCGGCGAGACCTGTCATTTCCGTTCGCGCGGCGCGGCCCCCGCCGAAGTCGAGGTGGCAGTGGCGGACACGACGGGCGAGCTGCGCCGGCTGGCGCAGCTGGCGGATGTGGTTTTTTGCGGCAAGAGCCTGCCACCGCACACGGAGGGGCAGACGCCGGTGGAGGCGGCGGCGCTGGGCAAGCCGGTTTTGTTCGGGCCGGGGATGGCCAATTTCCGCGTGATCGCGCGCGAGCTTGCGAGTTGCGGCGGGGCGCGGATGGTGCGGGACGAGGCGGAGCTGGCGGTGGCGTGCGTGGAGTTGCTGCGCGACGACTCGGCGCGCGCAACGATGGCGGCGTCGGCCCGCGCCTGGCAACAGGCGAATCAGGGCGCGGTGGCGCGCACGCTGGAAATCCTGCGCGCCGAACCAGGCGGCTATACGGTAATTTCCCCCCGCAAATAGAGGGCGCATTTGCCGGCGATCTTTACCCGATCTCCGGCCAGCTCACACCAAAGCTCACCACCACGTGGGGATCGCTGAAAAGTATGCAGGCGTTTTTTTCCCAATCGCTCCGACCAATACGGAACGAGGGTGCAATGCGCTGAACCGGTCACATGATCTTCCAGGATGCCAGCCTTGGGCGCAAAGAACCGAGAAACAAAATCGGATTCATCACCCGGCGCGGTTGCGACGACGGCAAAAAGGTCAAGTTTCGCTAGCGCCTCAAAATCCGGCTGCAAAGCCCGCACCTCCGCTTCATTTGAAAATATGGCCATGAAATCTCTCGCCTGGCCGCCCCAGGTTGGCTCGGCATGCAGGGCTCTGGTTAATGCCGGCGGG